>NZ_JBQEQC010000021.1:0-144328 GCF_052044195.1 Variovorax sp. 22077 | reverse complement strand
CGGTGCCGTCGCTCTTCACGCGCACCTTCACGTTGTAATCGACGACCCGTTTGACAGGCACAAGAACCTTCATTGACTTGACTCCATTGGATTGCAAAAAGGGGGCTTCGAGGGCAAACCGGTCATTCTAGGGCGCGACCTTTGCCGCCTCTCCATTCTTCCCGCTGGCGCTGGCGCCATAAAAAAGAACGATCGTGCTTTTTCGTGATTATAAAGCAGCGTCGAAGCACTGAGCCTTTCGGCCGACAAAGATATTTGTGAGGCCGCCAGCGCAGAAGCATCCGCGCCGTCGTGCTGTGCGGCTTGCACGCAAATCGAGAACCGCGCCCGCTCGCGGTGCACGCGCGGCCCCGCCAAGGCGCCATCTACCGCCAATTCCGGGTTTTCGCCGATGTCTGGGCTGGCACGCAACCTGCAAGATGAATACTGTCGACAGCTGACAGTCGATCTTCGGAGATTCAATGGAAACAGCAGAACGAAGCATTCCGGACGTACGCGGCAGCGCCCGCCCGCCCATGACGGCCGCGGAGCGCCAGCTCCGACAGGACCTGGCAGCCGCCTACCGGCTCGTCGCCCTCTACGGGATGGACGACAGCATCTACACCCACATCTCCGCGCGCGTGCCCGGCACCACGGACCAATTCCTGATCAACCCCTTCGGCATGCTGTTTCGCGACATCACGGCGTCCTCGCTCGTGAAGATCGACCTGGACGGCAACATCGTCGAGCCCTCCGAATACGACGTGAATCCGGCCGGCTTCACGATCCACAGCGCGGTGCATGCCGCGCGCCATGACGCGGTCTGCGTGCTGCACACCCACACCGTCGCCGGTGTCGCGGTGTCTTCGCTGGCCGGCGGGCTGCAGCCGTGCAACCAGTGGGCGCTGCAGTTCCACAACCGCGTGACGTACCACGAGTTCGAGGGGATCGCGCTCAACCACGAGGAGCGCGAGCGCCTGGTCGCCGACCTGGGCCCGACTTCCCGCGCACTGATCCTGCGCAACCATGGCCTGATCACGCTGGGCCGCAGCGTGGCCGAGGCCTTCATCCTGATGCACAACCTGGAGCGCGCCTGCCGCGTGCAGGTCGCCATCCAGGGCACTGGCCAGGCCGTGCACCCGGTGCCCGAGGAGGTCTGCGAGCTGACCGCGCGCCAGTACGAAAGCGGCGACACCAACCGCCTCGCCTCCGCACCGCACGACCCCTACGCCCGCGAATGGCGCGCGCTCCTTCAGCGCCTGGCCCCGGCCAGCCCGGCCTCCTTCCGCGACTGAGATTCACCCGTTCTTCACTGCCCTACCCATTTCGAAAGGTCCGCTCCGATGAAACGCCGCAACCTGATCCAAGCCGGCTCCGCCGCCCTAGGCCTGTCCATCGCCGGGGTGCCCCTGCACAGCCTGGCGCAGGCCAGGAAGGGTGTCGTCAACGTGCTGGTGCAGCCCGAGCCGCCCGGCCTGATGATGGGCATCGTGCAGAACGGCCCCACTCAGCTGATCGCCGGCAACATCTACGAAGGCCTGCTGCGCTACAACGAGAAGCTCGAGCCCCAGCCGCAGCTCGCCACTTCGTGGACCGTGAGCGCGGACAGCAAGACCTACGTCTTCAAGCTAAAGCCCAACGTCAAGTGGCACGACGGCAAGCCCTTCACCGCCGACGACGTGGTGTTCTCGTGCGACGTGTTCCTGCGCAAGACGCACGCGCGCTTCCGTGCCAGCCTGGCGCAGGTGGAATCGATCAAGGCGCTCGACCCGCTCACCGTGGAGTTCAAGCTCAAGCAGCCCTTCGGCCCCTTCATGGGCATCTTCGAGAACGGCACCATGCCGATGGTGCCCAAGCACATCTACGAAGGCACCGACTTCGCGACCAACCCCGCCAACGCCACGCCGATCGGCACGGGCCCGCTCAAGTTCAAGGAATGGGTCAAGGGCTCCTACATCAATCTCGTGGCCAACGAGAACTACCACCAGCCCGGCGTCGTTAGCGTGGAGAGCGTGTATTTCCACGTCATCCCCGACGCGGCCGCGCGCGCCGCGGCTTTCGAGTCGGGCAAGGTCGACATCGCCCCGGGCGGCACGGTGGAGTACTTCGACGTGGGCCGCCTGGCCAAGCTGCCGGGCGCGGCCGTGACCACCAAGGGCTGGGAGTTCTTCGCGCCGCACAGCTGGCTGTGGATGAACAACCGCACGGCGCCCATGAACAACGTGAAGTTCCGCCAGGCCGTGTGGACCGCCATCGACCGCGAGGCCATGGCCAAGGTCGCCTGGTACGGCTACGCCAAGCCGGCCACCGGCCCGTTCAACAGCCACATCGCCTACGCCAGCGACGAAGTGACCAAGTACCCGCGCGACCTCGCCAAGGCCAAGAAGCTGCTGTCCGAATCGGGCTACAAGGGCGAGACGCTGCGCCTGCTGCCGCTGCCCTACGGCGAATCGTGGCAGCGCCAGGCCGAGATCGTGCGCCAGAACCTCACGCAGGCCGGCATCAAGATCGAGATGGTCGCCACCGACGTGGCCGGCTGGAACCAGCGCAACAGCGAGTGGGACTTCGACCTGGCCTTCACCTACGTCTACCAGTACGGCGACCCGGCGCTCGGCGTGGCACGCAACTACACCAGCGACAACATCGCCAAGGGCTCGCCCTTCAACAACGTGGCCGGCTACTCCAACCCCAAGGTCGACGAGCTGTTCGCCGCCGGTGCGCGCGAGAGCGACCCGGCCAAGCGCCGCGCGATCTACCTGGAAGTGCAGAAGCTGCTGGTCGACGAGGTGCCCGTGGCCTGGCTGCACGAGATCAACTTCCCGACGCTGTACCGCACCAAGATCCAGAACGTGGTGTCCTCCGGCATCGGCCTGAACGACAGCCTGGGCCGCGTCAAGCTGGCCTGACCTCCCTCCCCCGCATGCGGCGCCGGGCCATGCCGACCTGATGGGCCGGGCCACCGCATGCCCGAATCGAGCTTGCCATGAAACGACTGCAGTTCATGTCCGTGCGGCTGCTGCAGGGCCTGATGGCCCTGCTGGTGATCGCCACCGTCAACTTCCTGCTGGTTCGCGCGGCGCCGGGCGATCCGGTGTCCGTCATGGCCGGCGAGGCCGGCGCGTCCGACGCGCAGTTCGTGGCCCAACTGCGCCAGCAGTTCGGCCTCGACCAGCCGCTGCCCGTGCAGCTCGGCAACTACCTGGGCCACGTGCTCAAGCTCGACCTGGGCTTCTCCTACCGCCAGCAGCAGCCCGTGGTCGACCTGATCCTGCAGCGCCTGCCCGCCACGCTGCTGCTGACGGGCACGGCCTTCGGGCTCTCGCTGCTGTTCGGCATCGTGCTGGGCGCGCTGGCCAGCCGCAACGCGGGCAAGTGGCAGGACAGCCTCATCACAGTGGTCGCGCTGGTGTTCTACGCAACGCCTCTCTACTGGCTGGCGATGATGGCGGTGCTGCTCTTCACGGTGCAGCTCGACCTGCTGCCCGCCTTCGGCTTCTTCACCGTGGGCGCGGACCTCACGGGCATCGACAAGGCGCTGGACATCGCCAAGCACCTGATCCTGCCCTCGCTCACGCTGGCGCTGTTCTACATGGCGGTCTATGCGCGCATGACGCGCGCCTCCATGCTGGAAGTCGCGCAGATGGACTTCGTGAAGACAGCGCGCGCCAAGGGCGTGGCGCCCGGACGCATCCAGCGCAAGCACATCCTGCGCAACGCGCTGCTGCCGGTGGTCACGCTCGCGGGCATCCAGGCCGGCGGAATGATCGGCGGCGCCGTGCTCACCGAGACGGTGTTCGCCTGGCCCGGCATCGGCCGGCTCATGTTCGACGCGCTGCTGCAGCGCGACTACAACCTGCTGCTCGGCTGCTTCCTGTTCACCGCGGCCATGGCCGTGCTGTTCAACCTGATCACCGACTTCGTCTACACGCTCGTCGATCCCCGCATCGAGCTGAGCTGAGCCAAGGAGCCCTTCATGAAAAGCAAATTCTGGCGGCGCTTCAGCCGCAACAAGGGCGCGGTCTTCGGCCTGATCGTGCTGATGCTGGTGGCGCTGGTCACGGCCCTCGGGCCCTTCGTCGCACAGAACAACCCCTGGGACATGGTCGGCACGCCCTTCGCGGCGCCCATGGCGGAACAGGGCCTGCTGCTGGGCACCGACACCATGGGCCGCGACATCCTGTCGGGCATCGTCACCGGCGCGCGCGTCTCGCTGCTGATCGGCGTGGTGTCCACGGTGGTCTCGCTGCTGATCGGCGTGAGCATCGGCGCCGTCTCGGGCTACTTCGGCGGCTGGATCGACGCCACGCTGATGCGCTTCACCGAGCTGTTCCAGGCCATCCCGAGCTTCGCGCTGGCCATCGTGCTGGTGGCCATCTTCCAGCCCTCGGTGCAGTCGATCGTCACGGCCATCGCGATCGTGTCGTGGCCGCCTGTGGCGCGGCTGGTGCGCAGCGAGTTCCTGACGCTGCGCCAGCGCGACTTCGTGGCAGCGGCCCAGCTGGCGGGCCAGTCGACGCCGCGCATCATCCTCACGCAGATCCTGCCCAACGCCGCCTCGCCCATCGTGGTGATGGCCTCGCTGATGGTGGCCACGGCCATCCTGCTGGAGTCCAGCCTGAGCTTCCTGGGCCTGGGCGACCCCAACCAGATGAGCTGGGGCTACATGGTCGGCTCGGCGCGCACGGTGCTGCGCCAGGCCTGGTGGATGGCGGTGTTCCCGGGCGTGGCCATCCTGCTCACGGTGCTCGCGCTGAACCTGGTCGGCGAAGGCCTGAACGACGGCCTCAACGCGCGCGCCGACGGGAGGGGCAAATGAAAACGGAAAAGCTCGTACTTCCCGTGCTCGACGTCCAGGGCCTGGACATCCGCCTGCCCCAGGGGGCCGACCGCGAACTGGCGGTGCGCGGCGCTTCGCTGCAGCTGCTGCCCGGCCAGACGCTGTGCGTGGTCGGCGAATCGGGCTCCGGCAAGTCGATGATCGCCAACGCCATCATGGGCCTGCTGCCGCGGCCGCACGTGGAGCCCGTGGCCGGCCGCATCCTCTTCGACGGCCAGGACCTGCTGCAGCTCGACGAGGCACAGCTTCGCACGCTGCGCGGCCGGCGCATCGGCATGGTGTTCCAGGAGCCGATGACGGCACTGAACCCTGTGATGCGCATCGGCGAGCAGATCGCCGAGGTGTTCGACGCCCATGTGAAGCTCTCGGCCGCGCAGAAGCGCCAGCGCATCCTCGCGGCGCTGGCCGACGTCGGCCTGCCCGAGCCCGAGGTGCTGATCGACAGCTATCCGTTCCGCCTGTCCGGCGGGCAGCGCCAGCGCGTGATGATCGCCTGTGCGCTGGTGCTGGAGCCGGCGCTGCTGATCTGCGACGAGCCCACCACCGCACTCGACGTGACCACGCAGGCGCAGATCCTGAAGCTCATCCGCGAGCTGCAGCAGCGCAAGGGCACGGCTGTGCTGTTCATCACGCACGACTTCGGCGTGGTCTCCGAGATCGCCGACGAGGTGGTCGTGATGCAGACGGGTGAGGTGGTCGAGGCCGGACCGGCCTCTGCCGTGCTGGCACGGCCGCAGCACGCCTACACGCGCAAGCTCATCGCGGCCATTCCGAACGGCCAAGTGCGCGCGCCGGCCGACCAGCGCCCCGTCGAGCATGTGCTGCAGGTGCAGGAGCTGCGCAAGACCTACGTGACCGGCGGCGGCCTGTTCAGCAAGGGCCGCCGGGTGGAAGCGGCCAAGGGCCTGTCGTTCGAGCTGCGCCGCGGCGAGACGCTGGGGCTGGTCGGAGAGTCCGGCTCGGGCAAGTCGACCGTGGGGCGCTGCATCGTGGGCCTCGCGCCCTTCGACAGCGGCCGCGTGCTGTTCAAGGGCCGCACCCTGCAATCGGGCGCGCAGTTCCGGGCGCAGTCGCAAGGAAAGATCCAGATGGTGTTCCAGGACCCGTATGCCTCGCTGAATCCGCGCCACCGCATCGGCCCGGCCATTGCGGCCGGCCCCATCGCCCAGGGGGTGCCCAAGGCCCAGGCCATGGCCCGCGCAATGGAGCTGCTCGAGCTGGTGGGCCTCAAGCCCGACGCGGCGGAGCGCTTTCCGCACGAGTTCTCCGGCGGCCAGCGCCAGCGCATCGGCATCGCGCGAGCCCTGGCCATGGAGCCGCAGCTGCTGGTGGCGGACGAGCCTGTCTCCGCGCTCGACGTATCGGTGCAGGCCCAGGTGCTGAAGCTCTTCGCCGAGGTGCGCGAGCGCTTCCAGCTGGCCATGGTGTTCATCACGCACGACCTGCGGGTGGCCGGCGAGATGTGCGACCACATCGCCGTGATGCAGCGCGGCGAGATCGTCGAGTACGGCGAGACCGCCAGGGTGCTGGCGAACCCGCAGCATGCGTACACGCGCACGCTGATCGAGGCGCAGCCGAGGCTCTCGGCGGCGGCAGCGGAACAGGCGGTGGCCGCATGACGCTCGACATCGCACTGGTTTCCGACCAGATCGCCATGGGCTACCTGCAGCCCGCCTTCCGCGAACGCTTTCCGCAGGCGCGGCTGCACCGCATCGACACCGAGGTGCAGGAGCTGGACGCGCTCGGCGAGATCGAAGCCGTGGTCTGCTGGTCGCCGCCGCCGGGGCTGCTCGCGCGCATGCCGCGCCTGCGGCTGGTGCAGTCGGTGGGAGCGGGTACCGACCACATCACGCGCGACCCGGCGCTTCCCGACGTGCCGGTGCGCCGCATCGTCGACCCCGACATGGCCGACGGCATGAATGCCTACGTGGCTTGGGCCGTGGTACACGGCCAGCGCCACATGGGCTCCTATCTCGAGAGCCAGCGCCGCGCGGCCTGGGAAGAAGCGCCCATCGAGCCGCCCCGGCACCACCGCGTGGGCATTGCCGGCCTGGGCGTGCTGGGCCAGTCGGTCGCGCGGGCGCTGCTCGCCATCGGCTACCGCGTGCGCGGCTGGAGCCGCAGCCCAAAGAGCGATCTGCCCGAGGGCATCGAGGCCTTCCACGGCGATGCGGCGCGCGCCGAATTCCTGGCCGGCTGCGACACCCTGGTCTGCCTGCTGCCGCTGACCGACGACACGCGCGGCATCCTCGATGCGTCGCTGTTCGCTCAACTGCCGCGCGGCGCGCGCCTGGTCAACGCCGGGCGCGGCGCCCACCTCGTGCAGGAAGACCTGCTCGCGGCGCTGGAGAGCGGCCAGATCGCATCCGCCGTGCTGGACGCCTTCGTGGAGGAGCCGCTGCCGGCGGCCCACCCCTTCTGGAGCCATCCGCGCATCATCGTCACGCCCCACATCGCGACCCGCACCCGGCCCGAGGCCATCGCGCGGCAGACCCACGACAACCTGGCGAGCCTGTAGCCGCCTTCTTTCAGCGCCCGACATTCAAAGAGGAACCCCATGGCAGAACCCCTCGGCACCGGCGACAAGGACGTCGCCACCCACCTGCATTCGTACACCAATCTGGCCGCGCTGCCGCAGACGCCGCCGCTGGTCATCGTCGAGGGCGACGGCATCCACGTCGTCGACGAACAGGGCAAGCGCTACCTGGAGACCATGTCGGGCCTGTGGTGCGCCTCGCTGGGCTTCTCCAACAAGCGCCTGGCCGCGGCCGGCGCGAAGGCACTGGACACCCTGCCCTACTACCACACCTTCAACCAGCGCACGAACGTGGCGGTGGCCGACCTGGCCGAGCGGCTGCTGGCCCTGGCGCCATCACCCATGGCGCGCGTGTTCTTCGCCAACTCGGGCTCCGAGGCCAACGACAGCGCGGTGAAGATGGTCTGGTACTACCACAACGCCATCGGCCAGCCGCAGCGCAAGAAGATCATCGCGCGGCGCAATGCCTATCACGGCGTGACCGTGGCCGCCGCCAGCATGGGCGGGCTCGACGGCAACCACCGCGACTTCGACCTGCCCATCGCCACCGCGCCCGCGCGCTTCCTGCACGTGGACTGCCCGCATCACTACCGCTATGCCGAACCCGGCGAGACGGAGCAGGACTTCTCCAGCCGCCTCGCGCAGCAGCTGGAGCAGACCATCCTGGCCGAAGGGCCCGAGACCGTGGCCGCCTTCATCGCCGAGCCGGTGATGGGCGCGGGCGGCGTGCTGGTGCCGCCGGCCGGCTACTTCGAGAAGGTGCAGGCCGTGCTGCGCAAGTACGGCGTGCTCATGATCGCCGACGAGGTGATCTGCGGCTTCGGCCGCACGGGCAACATGTTCGGCTCCACGACCTTCGGCATCCAGCCCGACATCCTGAGCTGCGCCAAGGCGCTGTCCTCGGGCTACGTGCCGATCTCGGCGGTCATGGTCAACGAGAAGGTGCACAGCGCCATCGCCGCCAACAGCGGCAAGCTCGGCAGCTTCGGCCACGGCTACACCTATTCGGGCCACCCGGTCGCCTGCGCCGTGGCGCTGGAGACGCTGAAGGTCTACGAGGACGAGCGCATCCTCGACCACGTGCGCGAACTCGCCCCCGCCTTCCAGGCCGGGCTGCGCGCCTTCGCCGAACGGCCCTGGGTGGGCAACGTGCGCGGCGTGGGCCTGATCGGCGCCATCGAGCTCATGGCCGACAAGGCCGCGCGCACGCCCTTCGCCGCCGACCGCAAGGCCGGCTACCGCTTCGCGGCGCTGGCGCTGGAAGAAGGCCTGATCGTGCGCGCCATGGGCGACAGCATCGGCCTGTGCCCGCCGCTGATCATCACGCGGGCCGAGCTGGATGACCTGTTCGCGCGCCTGACGCGCGCGATGGACCGCTTCGAGAAGGAGCACTGACATGCAGGCCTTCTTCTCCGACGACCAGCTGCTGCACGATCCGCAGCAGTACATGCGCGTGGGCCGCATCTGCAAGCCCGCCGACCTGCCCACGCGCGCCGAGGCCTTGATGGGAACGCTGGCCGCACGCGGCATCGCGGTCAGTGCGCCACCGGACGCCGGCCGCGCCGCGCTGGAGCAGGTGCACAGCACGGACTATCTCGACTACCTGGAAACCGCGTTCGAGCGCTGGCGCAAGGTCGAAAGCTTCGGGCTGGAGCCGGGCATCGAGGTGCTGCCCAACATGTCGCCGCACGGACCGCGCGTGGGCCCCTGCCCTTCGCCCTCGGTCCTGGCGCAGACGGGCTGGTACGTCGGCGACCTGTCATGCCCCATCGGCCCGAACACCTGGCGCTCCGTCCTGCGCTCGGCCCACGCCGCTCTGGCGGCGGCCGAGGCGGTGCTCGATGGCGGAAGCATCGCCTATGCCCTGTGCCGCCCTTCGGGCCACCATGCGCAGCGTGCGCGCGCGGCAGGCTTCTGCTACGTGAACAACAGCGCCATCGCGGCCGCCACGCTGCGACGGCGCCATGCGCGGGTGGCGGTGCTCGACATCGACGCCCACCACGGCGACGGCACGCAGCAGATCTTCTACGAGCGAGGCGACGTGCTCACCGTCTCCACGCATGCCGACCCGTCCGGCTATTACCCCTGGTACACGGGCTACGCGCACGAGCGCGGCACCGGCGAGGGTGAAGGCTGCAACCTGAACCTGCCGCTGGCGCACGGTAGCGGCAACGCCGAATTCGCGCAGGCGCTGGACCAGGCCACCGCCGCCATCGAGCGCTTCCAGCCGCAGGCGCTGGTGCTGCCGCTGGGCTTCGACACCTACAAGGACGATCCGATCAGCGTGCTCAAGTTCGACATGGAGGCCTTCCGCCTCGCCGGCGAGCGCGTGCGCGCGCTGGGCCTGCCCACGGTGGTGGTGCAGGAAGGCGGCTACATGGTCGAGGCCATCGGTGCCGCGCTCGATGCCTTCCTGGAAGGTCTTCGCGCATGACCGTCTGCACGACGGCCTGCCGCGGTGCCGATACCGGTGCGAGCTCCGGTGCAGTGACGGAAGCGACGCAGTCGCAGCCCGCATGAGCACCGCACGCGCCGCCGTCTCCCTTGCAAGCGACGACCGTGGCGAGAACAGCGCGGGCGCGGGCATCGCGCTCTTCCTCTGCGCGCTGGTGCTGTTCGCGGCGTACGACGCCTTCGCCAAGCAGATGGTCGCCACGCATGCGCCGGCGGTCGTCAACCTGGGCCGCTACAGCGCGATCGGCGTCATCGCGCTGGTGCTGCTGCTGCGCCACGGCGACCTGCGCCTGTGGCGCCAGCCGCACCAGAAGCTGCTGGCCGCGCGCAGCGTGGCGCTGGCCATCGTGGCCACCTGCTTCATGACCGCGCTCGTCACCATGCCGCTGGCGGAGGCCACCGCGATCTACTTCACCGCTCCGCTGATCATGGTCGCGCTGTCGCCCTGGCTGCTCGGGGAGCGCGTGGGCCGCGCGCAGTGGACGGCAGTGCTGCTGGGCTTCGCGGGCATGCTGTGCATCGTGCGCCCGGGCGGCAGCCTGCCGCTGGCGGGCACGCTGCTGATGGCGGTGTCCGCCGTCTGCTATGCGCTCTTCCAGGTGCTCACGCGGCGGCTCTCGGGGCTGGTGCCGGCACCCGTGCAGTTCGCGCACATGGCGCTGGCCTGCCTGGTCATCACGAACCTGCCCGTGCTGTTCATGCCGCACGTGACGATGCCGCCCTGGCCCGAGATGGCGCTGCTGGTCGCTGGCGGCGCCGTCAGCGGCAGCGCCCAGCTGTTGCTGCTGGCCGCGTTCCGCCGCGTCGGCGCGGCCACGCTGGCGCCCCTGAACTACGTGCAGCTGCTGCTGGCGGTGCTGATCAGCACGCTGTGGTTCCAGCGCCCGCCCGATGCGCCGGCTCTGGCCGGCATGGCGCTGATCGCCGTGGCTGGCGTCTACCTGGCCCGCTCGGGCGGCGGCCGGCGCGAGGCGAGCGGCATGAAGGGGCCGGCATGATACGTACAAGAGACCGAGACAAGGAATTCCGATGACCACCAGCCGGCCCGAAGCCGCCACCCCTCCCGCCTTCTCGTCGATCCAGGTGCCCGACCTGGTCGGCGTGGTGGAGGCGCAATTGCAGCAAGCCATCCTGTCGGGCCGCATCGCGCCCGGCGAACGCATCGTCGAGGCCGAGCTGGCCCGGCAGATGGGCGTGAGCCGCGCGCCGGTGCGCGAGGCCGCGCGCCGCCTCGAGAGCCTGGGGCTGCTGATCTCGCGCCCGCGGCACGGCTTCGCGGTTCGCACGGTTTCGCCCAAGCAGGTCAACGACCTGTACGAAGTGCGCATCCAGCTCGAGCTGCTGGGCGCATCGCTGGCCTGCACGCACGCCACCGACGCAGAGCTGGCGCAGCTCGACGCGCGCGTGGACGACATGGTGGAGCGCGCCGAGATCCTGTCGTCGCCCGAGCGGGTGGCGCTCGACCTGGACTTCCACTTCGCCATCAGTGCGCTGTCGGGCAACCACTACCTGCACCGGCTGTTCGACAACATGCAGACCGAGGTGCGCATGTTCCTCGCGCTCAGCGAGGACAGCTACGGCGACCTGAAGGCGCTGGCCGAGACGCACAGGCCCATCGCCAAGGCCATGGCGGCGCGCGACGTCGACGCCGCACAGCACGCGCTGCGCTACCACCTCGAAACCGCCAAGGCTCACGTGCGCGGCCTCTTCACCAAGCCCTGAGATGAAACCACTCCGTTTGAACTTCCTCACTGCGTGTGGAAGTTCCATCCCCCTCAAGGGGCGCACCCGGCGGCCGGGCAAAGCCCGTTGCGCGGGTGCACTGACGTGGCCTGCTCAGCGGCCCTTCGATCAGCAGGATGGCGCCGGTTTCATGCCCTGCAGGTGGCGCGTCGGCGCCATGGACAACTGAGATGACTACGCTGCCGCGCGTCGCCATGGTCAGCGGAGGCAACCGCGGCATCGGCCTGGCCATCGTGCGCGAACTGCTCGCACACGGCTGGCGCGTGAGCGTGGGCACGCGCAGCGCCACCGGTGCCTTCGACGGCCAAGACCCGGCGCAGGTGCGCACCTATCGCTTCGACGCCGAGGACGCGCGCAGCGAGACCGACTGGGTGGCCGCGACCGTGCGCGACTTCGGCGGCATCGACGCGCTGGTGCACAACGCCGGCATCCTCAGCACGCGCTCGGTGGTCGATGCGGACGACGCGGAAGTCGACCGGCTCCTGGAAGTCAACGTCAAGTCGCCGCTGCGGCTCACGCGCAAGGCCTGGGCGCACCTGCTCGCCGCGGACGAGGGCAAGGTGCTGGTGATGGCCTCGCTCGCGGCCAAGCGCGTGCGCACGGCCGATGCCTCGCTCTACGCGCTGAGCAAGGCGGCGGTGCTTTCGCTGGCCCACGGCATCCGGCACTGCGGCGCCGAGTCGCGCGTGCGCTGCACCGCCCTGTGCCCCGGCTTCGTCGCCACCGACATGGCGGCCGCCCTGCCGCCCGAGCAGCAGCGGCAGGCCACGCGCCCCGAGGACGTGGCCCGCATCGCTCGGACGGTGCTCGAGCTGCCGGCCTCGGCCAGCGTCGCCGAGATTCCCATCAGCTGGACCGTCGAACCCCAATATTGAAAGCCCGACATGAAAGTCATCTACAGCGACCAGCACACCGGCCACGATCCGCAGCAGTTCATCGTGCGCGGGCGCATGAAGCGCAGCAACGAGCAGCCCGAGCGGGGCACGCTGCTGCTGAACGCCGCGCGTGCGCAGGGCCACGACATCGTCGCGCCCGAGGACCACGGCCCGGGCCCGCGCGCCGCCATCCACACGCCGCAGTACCTGCGCTTCCTGGAAACCGCCTGGGAGCGCTGGCAGCAGCTCGAGGGAGCCTCGGAGGAAGTCATTCCCAACGTGCACCCGTTCCCGGGCCAGCCCTTCACCTACCCCGACAGCCTGGTCGGCCAGGCCGGCTACCACATGGGCGACATGGCCTGCTCCATCGGCCGCCACACCTGGCATGCCGCGACGTGGTCGGCCCACGTGGCCACGCATGCCGCGCAGCTCGTGCTGGACGGCGAACGTGCGGCCTACGCGCTGTGCCGTCCGCCCGGCCACCATGCCTACGCCGACCGCGCCAACGGCTTCACCTACCTCAACAACGCGGCCATCGCGGCCCAGCACCTGCGCAGCAGGCACGACCGCGTGGCCATCCTCGACATCGACGTGCACCACGGCAACGGCACGCAGGGCATCTTCTGGCGCCGCAAGGACGTGCTGACGGTCTCGCTGCACGGCGACCCGCACTTCTGCACGCCCTTCTTCACGGGCCATGCGCACGAGACCGGCGAAGGCGAAGGCCTGGGCTACAACCTCAACCTGCCGCTGGCGCGCGGCACGCAGGACGACGGCTTCCTCGCGGCGCTGGCGACCGCCCACGCGACCATCCGCGCCTTCGCGCCCGGCGCGCTGGTCGTGGCCCTGGGCCTGGACGCGCACGAGAACGACCCCTACCAGGCACTGGCCGTGAGCACTGCGGGCTTCGGCCGCATCCTCGGCGAGATCGCGCGCCTGGGGCTGCCCACGGTGCTGGTGCAGGAAGGCGGCTACCTGTCGGAGGACCTGGGCCGCAACCTGGCCAGCGCGCTCGGCGGTTTCGAGAAGGCGGCGTGATGACGCAGGAGCTCGACGACGCCATCAAGGCGGCCCTGCCCGAGGCGGCGGTGCTGACCTCGCCGCCCGCCCCCGTCACGACGGACTGGGCGGGCGAGCTGCTGCAGCGCCTGTACGGCAAGCGGGGCCGGCTCAAGCCGCTCACCGGCGAGCGCGATGCCAACTTCCTGCTGGAGCCGGAAGACGGCGGCGCGCGCTGCATGCTCAAGCTCTCGCATCCCGACGAAGACCCGCTGGTCGCCGACTTCCAGACGCAGGCCCTGCTTCACCTGGCGCGCACGGACCCCGGCCTGCCGGTGCAGCGCCTGCTGCCGGACCGCCACGGCGCGGCCTCGGTGCAGATCGAGGACGCGGAAGGCCGCACGCGCGTGGCGCGCCTCTTCAGCTACCTCGAGGGCATGCCCATGCCGCAGGCGCCGCGCTCGGCGACGCAGCGCACCTGTGTCGCGCACATGCTCGCCCGGCTGGACCTCGCACTCGCCGGCTTCGAGCATCCCGCCGGCGCCCGCGAACTGCCCTGGGACATCCAGCGCGCCGACCGCGTGCGGGCGCTGCTGGTGCACGTGACCGACCCCGCCCGCCGCGCGCTGGCGGAGGCCGCGCTCGACGGCTTCGTGCAACGCACCAAACCAAGGCTGGCCGGGCTGCGCCGCCAGGCCATCCACAACGACTTCAACCTCTACAACCTGCTGGTCGATACGGACGAGCCGGCGCGCGTGGCGGGCATCCTCGACTTCGGCGACATGGTGCATGCGCCGCTCGTGGACGACCTGGCCGTCGCGGCCTCGTACCACATCGACGAACAGGGCGACGCGCTCGCGACGATCGCGCGCTTCGCGGCCGACTACCACGCCGTCTCGCCGCTGACCGATGGCGAGACCCACGCGCTGCTCGACCTCGTGCGTGCACGGCTGGCGATGGTGGTCGCCATCAGCGGCTGGCGCGCGGCGCGTCAGCCCGACAACGCCGCTTACCTCATGCGCAACAACGCCGTCTCCTGGGCACGGCTGCAGGCCTGCGCCACGTTGACGCCCGAACAGGTGCAGGACGCCATCCGCGCCGCCTGCCGCGCCGCCCAATCCACGGAACCGATCCATGACTGAGAAACCCACCGCCGAACTGCTCGAACGCCGCACCCGCCTGCTCGGGCCGGCCTACCGGCTCTTCTATGACGAGCCCTTCCACCCCGTGCGCGGCGAAGGCGTGTGGCTCTACGACACCGCGGGCATGCCCTGGCTGGACGCCTACAACAACGTGGTACCGCTGGGCCACGCACGGCCCGAAGTGGTCGAGGCCATCGCACGCCAGGCATCGGTGCTCAACACGCACACGCGCTACCTGCACGAAGGCATCCTCGACTACGCCGAGCGGCTGCTGGCCACCATGCCGCCCGAGCTCGGCCACGCCACCTTCACCTGCACAGGCAGCGAGGCCAACGACCTCGCCATGCGCATCGCAACGGCGCACACGGGCGGCACCGGCCTCATCGTCACCCGCTTCGCCTACCACGGCGTGACCTCGGCCCTCGCTTGCGCCTCGCCGTCGCTGGGGCAGTACGTGCGCATTGGCGAGCATGTGCGGCTGGTGGATGCGCCCGAGGGAGGCGATGCCGAGACGGGCAGGCGCTTCGCAGACGGCGTGCGCGCGGCCATCGCCGACCTGAAGGCGCACGGCATCGCGCCCGCGGCGCTGCTCGTGGACACGGTGTTCTCCAGCGACGGCGTGTTCACCGCGCCGGCCGGGTTCCTGCGCGAGGCGGTGGAGGCGATCCATGCGGCGGGCGGCGTGTTCATCGCCGATGAGGTGCAGCCCGGCTTCGGCCGCACCGGCGAGGCCTTCTGGGGCTTCCTGCGCCACGGCGTGGTGCCCGACATGGTGACCATGGGCAAGCCCATGGGCAACGGCCACCCCGTCGCGGGCCTGGCGGTGCGCCCCGAGGTCATGAAGGCCTTCGGGCAGGCCAGCCGCTACTTCAACACCTTCGGCGGCAACCCGGTCTCCATGGCAGCAGCCTCGGCGGTTCTCGACGTGATCCAGATGAACGGCCTGCAGGACAACGCCCTGCAGGTCGGCACCTACCTGCGCGAGCGCCTGGCCGCGCTCGGCCAGCGCCATGCACTGGTCGGCGAGGCGCGCGGCGCCGGGCTCTTCATAGGCCTTGAACTCGTGGCCGACCGCGCCACGCGCGCGCCGGCCACCGCGCAGGCGGCCAAGGTGGTCAACGGCCTGCGGCAGCGGCAGGTGCTGCTGAGCGCGACGGGGCCGCAGGGCAATGTGCTCAAGATCAGGCCGCCGCTGGTATTCGAACGCAAGCATGCCGACCTGCTGGTCGAGCGGCTGGACGAGGTGCTGGGCACTCTTCAATAGCTGCGATGCCGTTGATCGCGCGTCGGCGCGCGCCGGTCGGAACCGCGCTCTCGTTTGCCGACCGCTGCCGACGCTCGATGAGCAGGCCGGCTTCGAGCCCGCCCATACTTCGTGCAGGATGACCGGTCGCTAGCGTCCAGCCGAGCCTGGATGCCGTGCCTCGGTCCTGCGGCGCTCCAGCAGCCTCAGCTTCCGCATGCTCGGTGCATCGACCGGCGTGTAGACGACAAGCCGCATGTCTGGCGACTCCTCGACCATGAAGGAGCTTTGCTCCAATTCCATCCGGCCGACGCCGCGCACCTCGAAGCGCTTGGTCCGGTCGGTGCGCATGCTGACGTCATGGTCGGGCCACCACTGCCTGAACTCCGGACTGGCGATCTGCAGGCGCTCGATCAATGTCAGGAAGGCCGGGTCGTCGCGATGCCGCCCGAATTCGACACGAAAGCGCGCGAGCATCGCGCGTGCATCGGTCTCCCACTGCGGTATCGCCGCGCGATGCGCCGGGCTCGCGAACACCAGCCACAGCATGTTCCTGTCTTCGGGCGCGATGGTCGAGAGATCGCCGAACACGGCCGATAGCGCGTCGTTCCAGGCAATCACGTGCATCGAGGCGGTGGCAAGGTAGGCGGGACCGGTGACCGCATCGAGCATGCGGCGCAGGTGCGGCGTGACCGCCAGCGAGGGACCCGGGACGATCGGCGGCGGACGGTTGTGTGCCAGCGTGAAAAGGTGCGCGCGCTCTGTTGCATCGAGCTTCAGCGCCTGGGCGATGCGGTCGAGGAAATGCGCCGACACCTCGATCTCGCGCGCCTGCTCCAGCCACGTGTACCAGGCGAGGCCGACGCCCGCGAGATGGCAGACCTCCTCGCGTCGCAGGCCCGGCGTGCGCCGCCGCGCCGTCGTGGGGAGACCGACTTCCTCGGGCTTCAGCCGCTCGCGGCGGCTGCGCAGGAACGCTGCCACTTCGGCACGCGCCTGGGGACTGGACGGATGGCTCATTGCGCGAGGCTGGTGGTTCCAATACCTGGATAACTTCCTGTCTTGTCTAGGGATATTAGGCGCTCTACGCTGGGTTTTTCAACCGACGAAGGAACACCCGATGACCTCCACAGCCCGCACCAGGGAACGCTTTATGGACTTTCGCAGCCGGCTCTACGACCGGCACGACCTCACGGCCGTCGACGAACACATGCATCCGGAGTTCTCGAGCCACAGCCCCAATGTCCGTCCTCTGCTGGAGGCGGCCCGATCGGGCGGTGGACCGCACGTCGATGTACGGCCCGCATACAAGGAATTCGTGAAAACCTTCTACGTCGGCTTGCCCGACCTCAGGCCGGTGCGCCAGGAGGTCATGGTCGAAGACGAAGGCCTCATGGCGATGACTCGGTGGGAGGCAACGCACACCGGTGTCTTCTTCGGCGTGCCGCCCACCGGCAAGGCGCTGCATTTCTCGACGGCGGATCGCTATCGCCTGCAAGACGGGCTATTGGTCGAGCACTGGGATGTGGTGGATACGCAGGAGGCGTGGCTCGCGCTGGGCATTGTCGTGCGCCCTGGGCCCTCGGCGTCCAGCGCGCGATAGCCGATATCCGACAGCGCGAAGCCCGGAGAACCTATTTTTCCGCGCCCTCGCCTACAGGGGTCGCCCCGGCGGGCAGCGACTCCACCCGCACCACCCGCTGCGGATAAGGAATGTCGATCCCCGCCCCGCGCAGCCCGTCGAGGATCGCGATGTTGATCGCCGAGCGCAGGTTGTCCTTGCCCTTGTCGGGGTCGGCCACCCAGAAGTTGAGCGTGAACTCCAGCCCGTCGGGCGCGAAGTTCATGAGGAAGGCGACCGGGGCCGGGTCGGTCATCACGCGCGGCTGGGCCTTGGCGGCCTCGCAGAGGATGGACTGCACCTGCGCCACGTCGCTGTCGTAGCCGACCACGATGGTGGTCGTGATGTTGAACTTGCGATCCGCCAGCGACAGGTTTTCGACCCGGCTGGTGATGAGCGATTCGTTCGGCACGATGGCCTCG
The DNA here is from genome assembly GCF_052044195.1 of Variovorax sp. 22077. Taxonomy (NCBI): domain Bacteria; kingdom Pseudomonadati; phylum Pseudomonadota; class Betaproteobacteria; order Burkholderiales; family Comamonadaceae; genus Variovorax; species Variovorax sp. 22077. The sequence goes on along the minus strand of NZ_JBQEQC010000021.1, from coordinate 126,477 downwards.
CGCCCGTTGCCCGCGCGGATGAGCGTGTAGCGGGTCTTGATGTCGGTGATGCGGCCCTCGAAGGTGTCGACCTTGACGTTGTCGCCGATGCGGATCGAGCGCTCCAGCAGGATCACGAAGCCGCTCACATAGTTGGCCGCCAGCTTCTGCAGGCCGAAGCCCAGGCCCACGCCGAGCGCACCGCCCAGCACCGAGAGCGCCGTCAGGTCCACCCCCACCGCCGAGAGCGCGAACAGCAGCCCCACCAGCAGCAGGAAGGCGCGCACCGCGTTCGAGGCCACCTTGCGCATCGACAGATCGGAGACCGCTTCGCGCAGGATGCGCTTCTCGATGGTGCTGGAAATCCACAGAGAGATCATCAGCACCACGCCCGCCGACAGCACGCCCTGGAAGATGGTCTGCAGGCTCACGCGCGTCTTGCCGAAGGCGAGCGTGATGTCGTCGAGCTCGGCCAGCACCGGCGGCAGCAGCCCGACGATCCAGAGCACCGCCGCGATCCAGGCGAGCCACGAGATCGTGCGCTCGACCAGCCTGACGAGGTTGGAGGCCGGGAACACCGCCCGCAGCACCCGCGCGAAGAGGCGGATGACCGCCAGCGAAAGGAACACCGGCACCGCGATGCGCAGCACCAGCACGGTCTGGAAGTCGAGCGCCAAGCGACGGGCCAGGTCGGTGAACACCAGCGCCAGCAGCGGGAACAGCAGGCCGTCGAAGGTGCTCTCGCCGAACCAGATCGAGTCTTTGGGCTGGTCGCGGCCGAACCACTTGCAGATGGCCCAGGCCAGCGCCACGCAGGCCACCAGCGCGATCAGCTCGATGCCCAGGCCGCGCGCGTCGACCTGGTTGAGTCGTTGGAGGAAATCGTTGAAGTTCATCTGTCGGAAAAGGACATCGGCGGCGGCCGCCGTGTCCGCTGCGTCACATCACAGGGAGGCCAGCACGCGGATGTGGGCTTCCACGCTGCGCGCCAGTGCGTCGAGGTTGTAGCCACCTTCGAGCATCGAGACGATACGGCCCTTGGCATGGCGCTTCGCAACATCGTGGATGCGTCCGGTGATCCAGGCGAAGTCGTTCTCGTTGAGGCCGAGCTGGCCCAGGTCGTCCTCGCGGTGCGCGTCGAAGCCAGCGCTCACGAAGATCATCTGCGGCCTGAACTCCTCCAGCCGTGGCATCCAGGTGGCCTCGATCATCTCGCGCACGTCCATGCCCCGGGTGTACGCCGGTATCGGCAGGTTGAGCATGTTCGGTGCCGGATGGCTGGTGCCGCTGTACGGGTAGAACGGATGCTGGAAGAAGCCCACCATCAGCACGCGCGGGTCGTTGGAAAGGATGTCCTCGGTGCCGTTGCCGTGGTGCACGTCGAAATCGACGATGGCCACGCGCTCGATGCCGTGCACCTCGACGGCGTGCCGCGCGGCGATGGCCACGTTGTTGAAGAAGCAGAAGCCCATCGCCTGCTCCCGGCAGGCATGGTGGCCGGGCGGGCGCACCGAGCAGAAGGCGTTTTCCAGGTCGCCGGCGATCACGGCGTCGGTGGCGGCGATCGCGGCACCGGCGGCGCGGCGCGCGGCCAGCAGGGTGTAGCGGGTGAGCGTGGTGTCGGGGTCGATCTGCGCATGGTCCGGACCGCCGGCGGGTTCGTCGGCCACCAGGCGCTGGTGCAGTGACTCCAGGTGCTCGACGTGCTCGGTGCTGTGCGCCCGCGTGAGCTGCTCCAGCGTGGCCAGCGGCACATCGCGGTGCTCCAGCGCGTCGCCCACGCCGGTGAGCAGCAGGCGGTCCTCGATGGCATCCAGTCGGCCGGGGCACTCGGGATGCCCTCCGCCCATGTCGTGCTTCCAGAAGTCCCGGTGTGTGAAGTAGCCTGTCTTGCCCATGTGTCTCTATCGCCACGTCTAGACCTCACGCGGCATGGGGCCGGCAGGTCTTACGGTATCGTTTGCATATGGATACAAATATGGACGTTGCCGCAAAGCTAGCCACTTTGTTAACCCAGCTTAACACGGTGATCGTGGGCAAAGAGGCCCAGGTTCGCGACTGCGTGGCCTGCCTGCTGGCCGGCGGCCACCTGCTGATCGAGGACGTGCCGGGCGTGGGCAAGACCACGCTCGCCCACGCGCTCTCGCACACCTTCGGGCTGCAGTTCTCGCGGGTGCAGTTCACCGCCGACCTGATGCCGGGCGACCTCTCCGGCGTGGCGATCTACGACCGGGGCCAGCAGGCCTTTACCTTCCATCCCGGGCCGATCTTCGCGCAGGTGCTGCTGGCCGACGAGATCAACCGCGCCAGCCCCAAGACCCAGAGCGCGCTGCTGGAGGCGATGGAAGAGAAGCAGGTCACCATCGAGGGAGAGACCCGCCCCCTGCCCTCGCCCTTCTTCGTCATCGCCACCCAGAACCCGCAGGACCAGCTCGGCACCTTCGCCCTGCCCGAGTCGCAGCTCGACCGCTTCCTGATGCGGATCTCGCTCGGCTACCCCGACCGAGCCGCCGAACGCCAGCTGCTCGCCGGCATCGACCGCCGCGAGATGCTGGCCACCCTGCCCGCGATGCTGACCGCCGGCGAGCTGACCGCGCTGCAGCAGCGCGTGCAGCAGGTGCATGCAGCCGATCCGCTGCTCAACTACGTGCAGGACCTGATTGCGGCCACCCGCTCGGGCCGCTGGTTCCTGCAGGGCCTGTCGCCGCGTGCCGGCATCGCGGTGCTGCGCGCCGCCAAGGCGCAGGCGCTGCTGGCCAACCGCAGTTACGTCGCGCCCGACGACGTGCAGGCCGTGCTGCCGCAGACCATCGCGCACCGCCTCACACCGGTGGGCGATGCGGGCCGGGGCGCCGTCGAACAGGTGCGCGCAATGATCGCCGCGGTGCCGCTGCCGTGAACCCTCTGGGCGTCCTACGCTCGCGCATCGACGGCTGGTTCCTTTCGCGCCGCGCGCCGTCCGACACGCTGGAACTCACCCAGCGCAACGTCTACATCCTGCCCACGCGGGCCGGCTGGACGCTGGGCGCGACGCTGCTGGTGCTGCTGATCGCCTCGATCAACTACCAGCTCAACCTGGGCTACCTGCTCACCTTCCTGCTCGCCGGCAGCGTGGCCGTGGGCATGCACGTGTGCCACGGCACCTTGCGCGGGCTGGCGATGCACATGGTGCAGCCCGATCCGCACTACGCGGGCGCGGCCGCCGCCTTCCGGGTGGTGCTGCACAACACCCGGCGCCGCGTGCGCTACGGCATCGGCATGGCGGTGCGCGGCAGCGGCCAATGGGCCTGGACCGACGTGCCTGCCGAAGGCACCTCCACCGTGGAGATCGCCTTCCAGCCCGAGCGGCGCGGGCTGCACCCGGTGCCGCCGCTCACGGCCGAGACGCGCTTTCCGCTCGGCACCTTCCGCGTCTGGACGGTCTGGCGGCCGGCTGCGCAGATGCTGGTCTATCCGACGCCCGAAGCCCATCCGCCGCCGCTGCCGCCGGGTGAGCCGCTTTCCGGGCCGGCTGCGCTGAGCGCCTCGATGCGCGCCCACAACGCCGGCGAATACGACGGCGTGCGCGCCTACCGCCGCGGCGACCCGCTCAAGCTCGTGGTCTGGAAGAAGGCCGCGCGCGCGCAGGCGACCGGCTCCGAAGACCTGGTCAGCCGCGACACCCAGCAGACCCAGCGCGAGGAGCTCTGGCTCGACGCGCAGGCCACAGGCCTGCCCGACACGGAGAGCCGCCTGTCTCGCCTCTGCGCCTGGGTGCTGATGGCCGACAGGCTGGGCGTCGACTACGGCCTGCGGGTGGCCGGACGGGTCGTGAAGCCCTCCCAGGGCGAGGCCCACCGCCGGGCCTGCCTCGAGGCCCTGGCGCTGTGCTGAACCGGAGCGCCGCATGAACCGAGTGATGCGCGAGCTCGCCGCCCTGCCCCGCGACGCGCGGGACACGCTTTTCCTTCTCTGCGTGATCGGCCTGATCCTGCTGCCGCAGATCGAGAACCTGCCGTGGTGGTGCTCGGCCATCACCGCGATGGTGCTGCTGTGGCGCGCCTCGCTCGCCGTGCAGGCGCGGCCGCTTCCCAGCAGGTGGTGGCGACTCGGCCTGCTCGCGCTGATCCTGGCCGCCACCTACGCCACCCACCGCACGCTGCTGGGCCGCGACGCGGGCGTCACGCTGATCGTGAGCCTGCTCGCGCTCAAGACGCTGGAGCTGCGCGCGCGGCGCGACGCCTTCGTCGTCTTCTTCCTGGGCTTCTTCACGATGCTCACGAACTTCTTCTATTCGCAGTCGCTGCTGACGGCCTTCACCATGCTGCTGGCGCTGCTGGGCCTGCTGACGGCGCTGGTGAACGCGCACATGCCGGTGGGCCGGCCGCCGCTGATGCAGGCCGCGCGCACCGCCGGGTGGATGGCGCTGGCAGGCGCGCCGATCATGCTCGCGCTGTTCCTGCTGTTCCCCCGCTTCGCGCCGCTGTGGGGCACGCCCAGCGACGCGATGATGGGCCGCAGCGGCCTGTCGAACACCATGCGCGTGGGAACCATCGCCGAACTGGCGCTCGACGACCGCATCGCCGCGCGCATCAAGTTCGAGGAAGGCCGCACGCCGGCGCAGAGCCAGATGTACTTCCGCGGACCGGTGCTGGCGCAGTTCGACGGCCGCGAGTGGACCGCGCTGCCCTCCTGGGCGCGCGGCTCGCAGTGGGCTTCCAACCTGCGCGTGAGCGGCTCGCCCGTGCGCTACGAAGTGACGCTCGAAGCCAGCAACCGCCCCTGGCTGCTGACGCTCGACGTCGCCCAGCGACCGCCCGAGGTGCCAGGCTTCGAGGTCAGCGGCACGCCCGACCTGCAGTGGTTCGCCAGCCGCCCCATCAACGACCTCGTGCGCTACAGCGCCGAGAGCTACACGCAGTTCCAGAGCGGCCCGCTCAAGCGCACCGGCGGCCAGTTGCAGGCCTACCTCGCGCTGCCGCCCGGCACCAACCCGCGCACGGCCGCCCTTGCCGCCGAGATGCGCGCAGAACCCGCGCTGGCCCAGGCCGACACGCAGGCCTTCGTGCAGGCCGCGCTGCGCCGCCTTCGCACCGGCGGCTACAGCTACACGCTGGAGCCGGGCGTCTACGGCAACGACACCGCCGACGAATTCTGGTTCGACCGCAAGGAAGGCTTCTGCGAGCACATCGCCTCGGCCTTCGTGGTGCTGATGCGCAACCTGGGCATCCCGTCGCGCATCGTCACCGGCTACCAGGGCGGAGAGCTCAACAACGTCGACAACTACTGGGTCGTGCGCCAGAGCGACGCCCACGCCTGGGCCGAGGTCTGGCAGGAAGGCACCGGCTGGATGCGCGTGGACCCGACCGGCTCCGTCGCGCCGGGGCGCATCGGCCAGTTCCGGCGCCTCACGCCGCAGCCCGGCATGATCGCGGGCGCGATCGGCTCGATGAGCCCCACGCTCGCGCAGAACCTGCGCGCCGTCTGGGAGGCCGTGAACAACGGCTGGAACCAGTGGGTGCTCAACTACACCCAGAGCCGCCAGCTCAACTTGCTGAAGAACCTCGGCTTCGACGCGCCGAGCATCGAGGACCTGGGCTACGTGCTGCTGTACCTGCTGGTCGCCGCGAGCCTGGCCGGCGCCGGCTGGACGCTGTGGGAGCGAAGCCGGCACGATCCGTGGCTGCGCCTGCTGGGCCAGGCCCGCGCGCGCCTGGCGAAGGCCGGGCTGAAGCTGCCCGACACCGCACCGCCCCGGCAGATGGCGCAGGCCGCCGACGCGCGCTTCGGCCCCGCCGCGCAATCGGTGCGCGACTGGCTGCTCAAGCTCGAGGCGCAGCGCTATGCGCCGGCCGCGCCGCAGTCGCAATCTGCCTCGCTTTCGGCCCTGCGCGCCGAGTTCCGCCGCCTTGTCTGGCCGAGCGCCGGTCCCGCAAGGGGCTGAAACCACATGTGTCGCTGAATAAGGCCCGAGCGGGCGGACGGCACAATCGGTCCATGCGATTACTTCTTACCAAGCCTTCGCGCACCGCCACGGCGGCTGCAGCCTTTCTTGCCGCCTGCAGCCTCGCATGGTCGACCGGCGCCCTGGCCCAGAAGTCCGCCAATGGCCGCAGCGGAGCCACCAGCGCAGTGCGCGGCAGCACGCCCTACGCCACGCGCGACGACGCGATGCAGTTCGCCGACGATGTCGCCCAGCGCCGCGGCCTCGACCGCGAATGGGTGCGCGCCACCATCGGCAGCGCGCGCTTCCTGCCCAACGTGCCGCGGCTGATGCTGCCGGGCCCGGTAGGCACGGTGAAGAACTGGCAGACCTACCGCGGCCGCTTCATCGACCCGGTGCGCATCGCCGCCGGCGTGCGCTTCTGGCGCGCCAATGCCGACACGCTGGCGCGCGCCGAGCAGGCGTATGGAGTGCCGCCGGAGATCGTCGTCGGCATCATCGGCGTGGAGACCATCTACGGCCGCAACATGGGCAACTTCCGCGTGATCGACGCGCTGGCCACCCTCTCCTTCGACTTCCCCGACGCCCATCCGCGCGCAGCCGACCGCCGCGCCTTCTTCCGCGGCGAGCTCGAAAGCTTCCTCAGCACCGAGAGCCGCACCGCCGAAGACCCGCTGGTGCCCGTGGGCAGCTACGCCGGTGCGATGGGCATGCCGCAGTTCATGCCCAGCAGCATCGCCAAGTACGCGGTCGACTTCGACGGCGACGGCCGCATCGACCTCGTCAACAACCCGGCCGACGTGATCGGCTCGGTCGCCAACTACTTCAAGGCCTTCGGCTGGCAGCCGGGCGTGCCGGCCATCTATCCAGTGCACTTCGAAGAAGCGCGGCTGCAGAAGGCGCTGCTGCTGGCGCCCGACATCCTGCCAACCTTCAGCGCCGACAGCTTCGTGGCCGCCGGCGCGGTGCCCGAGGGCGATGGCATCAACCACAAGGGCCTGTTCGCGCTGGTCGAGTTGCAGAACGGCCTGGACATGCCGCCGACCTACGTGGCCGGCACGCGCAACTTCTACGTGATCACGCGCTACAACTGGAGCAGCTACTACGCCATGTCCGTGCTCGACCTGGGGCAGGAGGTCAAGGCGGCGATGGAGCAGCAGCAACAGGCCGCCCGATGACGCCCGAGGCGCTGCGCGCGAACTGGGGCTCCGCATGGCATGCGCTGGGCGTCGCTTCGCCCGGTGACGCCCTGTGCGACGAACTCCAGCGCCGCTACGCCGAGCCGCAGCGCCACTACCACACGATGCAGCACCTGGGCGAATGCCTGGCCTGGTTCGAGCGAGAGAAGGCGCTGGCCGAGCACCCGGGCGAAGTCGCGCTCGCGCTGTGGTTCCACGACGCGATCTACGACGTGCACGCGCACGACAACGAAGCGCGCAGCGCGGACTGGGCGCGCGAGGCGCTGCTCGACGCCGGAGCCGACGGCGATGCAGCTGGACGCGTGCATGCCCTGGTGATGGCGACGCGCCACGACGCCGTGCCCGAGGGCCGCGATGCGGAGCTGCTGATCGACATCGACCTGTCGATCCTCGGCGCCGAACGGCCGCGCTTCGACGAGTACGAGCGTCAGGTGCAGGCCGAGTACGCCTTCGTTCCCGATGAAGTGCGGCTGCCTCGCCGGCGCGCGATCCTGCAGCGCTTCCTGGACCGCAAGGCCATCTACGCCACGGCGCGCATGCATGCGCTGCTGGAAGCGCAGGCACGCGCCAACCTGCAGCGATCGATCTCGGGCTGAGGCTTCAGGCCGGCACCAGCCGCCACCACTCCGAGCGCGCGGGTTCTGCGTTTCGCTCTTCCTCCACGATGCCGAACAGCAGCCCCTCGCGCGGCGCCCCCAGCTTCGCGAGCTGCAGCACGCGCGCCGGATCGCGGCACAGCGCAAAGCTCGCGTCGCCCTGCCAATCCAGGCATCGGCCGACCTCCGCCAGCATCAGCGCCGGCTGGCTCTGCATGAAGGTGAAGGGCATCGGCAGACCGGCATCGAGCTGGGCCAGCCCCGCGTGCGTGGCGCCCCATGCGCCGCGCTGGCTGGAGACGCGGATACGCGCACCGGCCGGCAGCGAGGCTTCGCCGGCGGCGTCGAGGCAGCAGCGTGCGCCGTACATCGCCAGCTCGGTCCACACGCCCACGCGGCGCGGGCGGCGACCGATGCGGCGCGCAAGATCGTCACGCCATTGCTCGGGCGGCGGATGCGCGACGAAATGAGCCACGGTGCGCCAGGCGGTCATGGGCTTGTGTCCTTCAACACCAGCGAGGCATGCCCGCCGCCGAAGCCCGCGAAGTTCAGCAGGACGTTGCGCAGCCTTCGCGGCGCCTCCTCGCACAGCGCGATGCCCAGCGAAGCATCGAGCGGATAGTCGACCGACGGCCACGCCCCGCCTTCGATGCAGCCGACCAGCAGCGCCAGCTCCGCAGCGCCCGATGCGCCGAGCGTGTGCCCCAGCGACGGCTTGAGCGACACCAGCGGCGGCAGCGGCTCGAACACCTGCTTCAGCGCCTCGGCCTCGATGGCATCGTTGACCGGGCTGCCGGCCGCCTGCACCTTGATGAGATCGATGTCCTCGGGATGCAGTCCGCCCTGCGCCAGTGCGCCGCGGCACATCGCATGGACGGCGCTGGCCTCGGTGCCCGAGGGATTGCGCCCGTCGACCACGTTGGCGCCACCCGCGAGCTGCCAGCGCGCCGGGCGCGACCCCAGCCGCAGCGCCGCCACCGCCTCGCCGAGCACCAGCCCGTTGCGCCCCTGGCCGAAGGGCCGGGCGCCATCGGGCGAGAGCAGCTGCATCGCGCCGAAACCGGCCACGGTGAAGCGATTGCCCATCTCCGCGCCGATCACCAGCGCCTCGTCGGCTTCGCCAGCGCGGATCAGGTCCGCGGCAGCCAGCAGTGCGTTCAGCGCCGAGGTACACGCCGTGGACACGGTGAACACCGGCCCCTTCCAGTCGAGCGACTCGGCCACGATGCCGGCGAAGTCCTGCAGGTCGCCACCGAGGCGCTTCTCCTGCTGCTCGTGCTCCATGAACCCGATGTCGAGCGAGGACGAGGCGACGAAGAGCGGCGCGGTGCGCTCGGCCCAGTCGCCGGTCTGCGCGGCCACCTCGCGCACCGCGTCGCGCAGGCGCTGCGTCCAGTCTCCGCCTCTGGCCGCCAGCAGGTGGACCGGCCACGCGATGCCGTCGGCCACGGCCACCGGCGTCGGCGGCACGCCGCCGCGCCGAAGCGATTCGATCGAGGAGCGCAGATCGTCGCCCAGCGCACAGGCCAGCCCGATGCCGGCCAGGTGGACCTTGTTCATGCCTTGCCAGCCGGACCAGCTGAAAGAGCCTGCGAGAGGTGCTCCGCGAGGTGCGCGATGGAAGTCAGCGCACGACGCGTTTCCTTGCTGTCGGGCATGCGCACGCCGAAGCGCTGCTGGATGGTCATCGACACCTGCAGGGCATCGAGAGAATCGAGGTCGAGCCGGGACTCGGGGCCGAAGAGCGGCTCGTCGTCGCCCAGGCCGCCGGGCGGCGCGCCTTTCTCGACGGCTTCGAGCACCATGGCCTTGAGGCTGGCGATGAATTCGGGGGTGACGGTGATGCTCACGATGCGCGCCTGCGGAAAAGAAGAACGGCCACGACGAACATCAGCGCCGCGAACGCGACCAGCCGGCCGACCTGCGGCAGGGTGTCGGCCACGCCGCCGCCGCGCAGCAGCACGGTCAGCAAGGCCTCCAGCCCCCAGTTCATCGGAGAGATCTCGACCAGCCGCTGCATGAAGCCCGGCATGACGAACTTCGGCACCATGATGCCGCCCGCCGCCGCCATCAGCACGTTGACCATCGGCCCGAGGGTCGCGGCCTGCGCATGGCTTCGCACCACGCAGGCCAGCGCCAGCGACAGGCTCACGGCCGCCATGCTCACCGCGGCCAGCGACAGCAGCAAGGCGCCCCAGTGGATGCCCGCGAGAGAGAGCGCATCGCCGCCGATCAGCGGCATGAACCAGATGCCGGCCGCGAGCATCAGCACCGCCTGCACTGCGTTCACGCCCAGGTAAGGCAGCGCCTTCGACGCCAGCAGCATGCCGCGCGACACGCCCAGGCTCTGCAGCCGGCCGAGCGCGCCCGAGCTGCGCTCCTGCACGAACAGACTGGAGAGCGAGGCCACCACGAAGAACATGCCGAACACCAGCCAGGCCGGCACGTTCTGCTGCACCGAGGTGGGCCGTGGCCCGGCGGTGGAGAAACGCTCCGCATGCACCATCGCCTGGATCGACGCATCCGGCGCCGGCCCCGCCGTGCCCGGCACCGCCAGCGCGAGGCGCGCCTTGAGCTCGCCCGATGCGCCGATGAGCTCGGCGCGCAGCGCATTGAACAGGTTGGCGTCGATGCCCGGCTCGGTCAGCAGCCGGATGCGCGCCTCGGTCGAGAGCGCGGCCGATTCGAGCTCTTCGGAAAGCCCGGGCTCCATCACGATCACGTACTTCAGCGAACCGTTGCGCAGCCGCTCCTGCCAGTCGGCGCCCAGCGCCTGCGGTGCGCCGTGGCTGCGCTGCCAGAGCTGCCTGAGCCACTGCGCGGGCGTCGCGTTGTCGCGCATCTCGATCGCATAGCTCAGTTCGGCCAGCGGCGGGCGGTAGATGTCCTTCAGCGTGAGCGACATCAGCACGATGAAGACCATCGGCATCAGGAACAGCGCGGCAAGGCCGTGCATGTCGCGCGTAAGGGCGATCAGTTCCTTCCTGATGAGAGCGAGCAGCATGGCCTCGTCTGCCTCAGTCTCGCAGCGAGCGGTGGGTGAGCGCCATGAAGAGCTGCTCGAGGTCATGGCGGCCGAACTCGGCATGCCGCACCTCGACGCCCTCGGCCTCGAGTGTGGCCAGCACCGGCCCCGGTCCGCTGCCGGGGTGGAGGTGGATGCGCCAGTGCACGCCCCCCTGCTCGACCGTGCCGAAGCGCGAGAGCATGCCGGCATCGAGTCCGTCGGCTGCCAGCGTGAGCAGCATCGCGCTCTTCGACAGCAGCTCCTCGAGCGAACCTTCGCGCAGCACATGGCCGCGGTCGAGGATCGCGACACGGTCGGCGATCGCCTCGATCTCCTCCATGTAGTGCGAGGCGTAGATCACCGCCGCGCCCTGCTGGGCAAGGCTCTTGATGGCATCGAGGATGAAGGCGCGCGACTGCGGGTCGACGCCCACCGTGGGCTCGTCGAACAACATCAGCTCGGGCTCGGGCAGCAGAGCGATGGCGAGGTTGAGCCGGCGCTTGAGGCCGCCCGAGAGCCGCTCGGAGCGCACGGCGGCGAACTGCTCGAGCTGCGCGAACTGAATGCACGCCTCGATGCGCTGCCTCCTGCGCGCCCCCGAGAGACCGCCCGCCGCGGCAAATACCGCAAGGTTCTCGGCCACCGTCAGCATCGGATAGAACGCGTGCTCCTGCGGGGCGACCGCGATGCGCGTGGGCGCCTTGGCCCGCACTTCCTTCAGCGGCTGGCCGTCGATTCGGATCTCGCCCGACTGCACTGCCAGCGCGCCCGACAGGTGCGAGATCAACGTGGTCTTGCCCGCGCCGTTCGGCCCCAAAAGGCCCAGCACGCTGCCGCGCGGCACTGCCAGCGACACCCCGGCCAATGCGGGTGCGTCGGCATGCGGATAGCGGTAGGCGAGCCCTCGCAGCTCCAGCATCGGACCGCCACCGGCCCGGCCCTCCCCCTCAGGGGTTGGCGCGGCACGCGCAGTGGCAAGCCCCGAAGCGCCCATATCAGGCGACGGCAGCCTTGAGGTCGCGGAAGAAGCGTTCCTCCTGCTCGGCCTGCTCGCGCAGCTTCGCAGCCAGCGCGGCCGGATCGACGGCCTCGCGCCCCTTCACCATGCGTGCGGCCTTGAGCGCGAAGGCGCGCCAGCCGTCGCCGATGGCGATGAGCCGCTCGGACATCTGCTGCAGCTGCGGCTTGTCGAGCAGCTGCGCGGCCTCCTGCAGGAAGCCCGCATAGATGAAGCGGAAGCCCGCCCCGCCGGTGCCGATCTCTTCCTGCATGCGCACCACGTGGCCGATGAAGTCGACGCTGCGCGGATCGGCCGGCGACAGCTTCTGCATGCGCGCGGCCAGCGTGCGCATGCCGCGCACGCCGACGATGGGAATGGGCGCGAGCATGGTGCGCACCGTCTTGCGGATGGCCTTGACCACAGAGGCCGCGTCCACCGCCTTGCGCTCGATGGCCTGCGGGTAGTACATGAGGCCCTTGGGCGCGAGCACGCCCTTGGCGAAGCGGGCGCGCGCAAGGTCGCTGCTCGGGCAGCGCACGGGCTCCTCGAACACCGGGTCGCTGATGAGGTAGTCGTCGCCGTCCTTGCCGTACACCAGCAGGTTGTGCGCGTTGAAGTGGAAGCGCATGTTCGGCGGGAAGTACGGCAGCCAGTACACCGAGGTCTGCAGCCCCACCAGCTTGCCGTCGGCCAGCAAGGCGTCGAGCCGCTTCTGTCCGGCCTCGGCGCTGCCGAAGGTCTCGAAGCGGAACCGCGCGGCCATCGGCGCCAGCAGGCCCTTGATGATGGCCTTGGGCGGCATGCGGTAAGAGATGAGCGGCAGGCCCGACAGCTTGATGAACGGCAGGTACGCGAACGAAAGAGCCGACGACAGCCCCAGCGCCATGCTCTCGCTCATCGGCGCGCCGTGGTGGCGCATGAGGCTGGAGATGACGCCGCTTTCGCAATGCGCCGCCTGTTGGTGCTGGAAGTTCACGGCAGCCTCTGCAAGGTGGAAACGGGCAGGCCCAGCGCCTCGCCATAGCGGGCGAGCTGCGCCGGCGATAGCGCGGCGAAGTGGCGCGGCTGCAGGTGGCGGCGCACCCGCCATTGCCAGAAGCCGCTGGTCTGCGAGAGCAGCGCCACGTCCATGCGGCGCTCGTACATCCAGTATTCGAGCGGCGAGGCCAGCCCGGCCTCAACGCGCTCCCTGGCGGCCTGCGCCTGTTCCACGAGCACTTCGACCGCGTGGCTGGTGACGATCTCCTCCGCCTCCCAGCCACGCGAGGTGGTCGTGACCACGCGGCCCTGCGCATCGCGTGCGTACATCAGCTTCGAATGGCCGTCGAGGGTCGCGTTGCCCTCCTGCGGTACTGCATCCAGATCCATCTCACCCGTCCGAATTCGTCAATGCAGGCCTTGGTCCGGGAGCACCGCGGAACCGCCTCTGCCGGGCCGCCGGCGTTGCCCACGGCGAGGGAGTGGGAGGCCACACGAAGTGGGCAAGCCCGGGGGAGTACTTCATGCCACCGCCTCCATGTGGATGAAGCCGCTGGAGAAACGACCGCTTTCCGGCACGAACATCAGCAGCTTCTGGCCGGGCTTGATGCGGCCTGAGCGGAACAGCTCGTCGAGCATGATGTAAGGCGACGCCGAGCCCGTGTTGCCCTTGGTCGCGAGGTTGCTGAACCAGCGCTCGCGGGGGATCGGGAAGCCCAGCGCCTCGAGCGCCCGGCTCACCGGCTCCACGAAGTATTGCGACGAGAGGTGCGGCAGGAACCAGTCGACGTCGGCCGGCTTGAGGCCCCTGCGCTCGATGACCTGCGCCAGCGGCTCGGACAGCGTGGCGCGCACGATGTTCTCGTTGAGCAGGCGCACGTCCTGCTTCACGGCGAAGGTCGACTCGCTGCGCCACTCGTCGGGCGACTTGCGCGCCCAGCCGTCGAGGCCGCCTTCGGCGTTCTTCTCGGCGCCGGCGTACATGCAGGCCGGCAGTTCGTGCGCGGCCGAGGAAAGATCGATCCAGTCGATGCGCAGCGACAGCGGCCCGCGTGGCGCGTTCTCCAGCAGCACGGCGCCTGCACCGTCGGAGAGCATCCAGCGTAGGAAGTCCTTCTCGAAGGCGAGCTCGGGCCGCGCCTCCAGCGCCTCGATCTTGTGCTCGAACTCGGCCTCGAAGCGCGAGCCGCGCATCACGGCCGAGGCCAGCTCGGAGCCGGTGGCCACCGCGCGGCGTGCGTCGCCCGCGCGCACCGACAGCCATGCATGCTTCAGCGCCGCGGCACCGGCCAGGCAGATGCCCGCGCAGGCCACCACTTCGAGCCGCGGCCAGCCGAGCTCGCCATGCACCATCACCGCGTGGTTGGGCATGAGCTGGTCGGGCAGCGAGGTGCCGGTGACGAGGCAGTCGACCTGCCCCACGTCGCCCAGCGCGCGGATGGCGCTGGCCGTGAGCTGCGCATTGGTCATCGCCAGCTCGCCGATGGCGCGGTCGATGGCGTAGTGGCGCGACTGGATGCCGTTGCTGCGCAGGATCAGCCGCCGCGCACGGGACGCCTTGCCGCCGATGCGACCGAGGACGTCTTCGATGTCTTCATTGCTGACCGGGGAAAAGGGCAGGAAAGCGGCAGTACGGGTCAGGAAGACATCAGTCGTCATAGAGAGGGGTGCGGTCCGTGGCTGAGCCCGACGGGCACTCGAATTTGGCCGTCATTCTAGTCAGCCACCCCCTGAACAGCGGTCGCAGAAGCGCCTGCAGGCTCAGGCTCACGGGCACCACCGTAATGATCAGTACCAGCAGAAACAGCACGTACAGCAGCAGCAGCGGCTTGCGCTGCCAGGCGCCGGGGCCGCCCGCGGCCATGATGAGCTTGCCCCAGAGGTAGAAGCTGCGGGTGCCGGCCTTCTCGCTGATGAGGAGGCGGGCATCGGCCTGCACCGCCCCGAGGCCGGCCAGCAGCGGCTGCGTGCCGCGCTCCAGGCCCTGGTGCAGCGCGTCGCGCAGGGCCCGGCCGAAACGGGCCGTACCCGCGATCTGGTCGGTACTGAGCCCGGCGTCGGGCATGCCCCAGAAGCCGCGCTTGCGGCCCCAGATCAGCCAGGCGGGGGTGGTGAAGAAGGTGGCGAGCGTGGGGCCGGGGTCGGTGAGCACCACGTTGTCGATGAGCCGCGCGCCCACGTCGTCGAGCATGCCCTTGAGCTTTTCCTGGGCCAGCAGCCACATGTTGCGGCAGGCGATGACCGTGACCACCGGCTTGCCCTTGAGCAGCCGGGCCGCAACCGGATGCTTGAGGAAGGCCGCCACCGGCTGCGAAGGCGCCAGGAACCACACCTGGTAGGGCAGCACGACGAGGTCGAAGTCTTCGTCGCCCGTAAGCGAGAGCGGCGCCAGCGGCTGCGGCTTCATGTGAGCCGATTCGGGGAAGGCGTCGAAGAAGGTCAGGAAGGGCCAGGGAAAGGGGTACGGCTTCAGGGGCCGCAGCACCTCCTCGTGCACCTGGATGGCCGGGTCCGCCTTCAGCGGCGCGACGATCCGGTCGGCCACCTCGTCGAGCTGGCCGGACTGCGAATAGCGCAGGACCAGGACGCGCTTGACGCTCGCAGGCACGCTGGAAGGGCTGGAAAGACTGGAATTCACTGGCTCGGGCATTTCGGGGGCCGTCGAATGTAAGCGAAGCCTTGGGCTAGCGCATCTGCCAATGGTCATGGCGTCGCGGCAATCAGACGCTCGAAGCGGCCAAATTGCACCGGAAAGGCCGGCAATGCGGAAAACAGGCAAAAAAAGGGCCGCGCCTCGCGGCACGGCCCTGTCTGCCGGGTTGCTGCCGGCTGTTGCTGCCGGACGAGCAAGTCGCCGGGCGCTCAGCGCACCTTGCCTTCCTTCCAGGCGGTCAGCAGCTTGTTGTAGTCGATGGTCTCGCCCTTCGGCTTCTCGTTGGCCAGCTTCTTCCACGGAGCGTGGTCGTCGCTCAGGTACTTGGCCGGATCGCCCTTCGGATTGAGCTTGGGCGCGCACTTGGCCATGCCGGCGCGTTCCAGGCGGGCCATCACGTTGTCCATCTCGTCGGCCAGGTTGTCCATGGCCTTCTGGGGCGTCTTCTCGCCCGTCACGGCCTCTGCCACGTTCTTCCACCACAGCTGGGCCAGCTTGGGGTAGTCGGGCACGTTGGTGCCGGTCGGGGTCCAGGCCACGCGCGCGGGGCTGCGGTAGAACTCGATCAGGCCGCCGTACTTGTTGGCGTTCTGCGTGAAGTAATCCGAGCGGATGTCGCTGTCGCGGATGAAGGTCAGGCCGGTGATCGACTTCTTCAGCGAGGTGGTCTTGGCGGTGATGAACTGCGCGTAGAGCCATGCGGCGGCCGTCTTGTTGGCGTCGTGGCCCTTGAAGAAGGTCCACGAGCCCACGTCCTGGTAGCCGTTCTGCATGCCCTGCTTCCAGTACGGGCCGTTCGGGCCGGGGGCCATGCGCCACTTGGGCGAGCCGTCGTCGTTCACCACTGGCAGGCCCTTCTTGGTCATGTCGGCGGTGAAGGCCGTGTACCAGAAGATCTGCTGGGCGATCTGGCCCTGCGCGGGCACCGGGCCGGATTCGCCGAAGGTCATGCCCATGGCTTCCTTGGGCGCGTACTTCTTCATCCAGTCGATGTACTTGGTCAGCGCATACACGGCGGCCGGCGAGTTGGTCGCGCCGCCACGGGCCACCGAGGCGCCGGTGGGCGTGCACTTGTCGGCCGCCACGCGGATGCCCCATTCGTCGATCGGCATGCCGTTGGGGATGCCCTTGTCGGCCGCGCCGGCCATCGACAGCCATGCGTCGGTGAAGCGCCAGCCCAGCGACGGGTCCTTCTTGCCGTAGTCCATGTGGCCGTAGATCGGCTTTCCGTCGATGGTCTTCACGTCGGTGCTGAAGAACTCGGCGATGTCCTCGTACGCGCTCCAGTTCAGCGGCACGCCCAGGTCGTAGCCGTACTTGGCCTTGAACTTGTCCTGCAGGTCCTTGCGCGCGAACAGGTCGGCGCGGAACCAGTACAGGTTGGCGAACTGCTGGTCGGGCAGCTGGTAGAGCTGGCCGTCGGGCGCGGTGGTGAAGCTGGTGCCGATGAAGTCCTTCAGGTCGAGGCCGGGGTTGGTGAACTCCTTGCCGGCGCCGCCCATGTACTCGGTCAGCGACATGATCTTGCCGTAGCGGTAGTGCGTGCCGATCAGGTCGGAGTCGGAGACCCAGCCGTCATAGATCGACTTGCCCGACTGCATCGAGGTCTGCAGCTTCTCGACGACGTCGCCTTCCTGGATCAGGTCGTGCTTGACCTTGATGCCGGTGATTTCCTCGAAGGCCTTGGCCAGCGTCTTCGATTCGTACTCGTGGGTGGTCAGGGTCTCGGAGACGACGGAGATCTCCTTCACGCCCTTGGCCTGCAGCTTCTTGGCTGCCTCGATGAACCACTTCATCTCGTCCATCTGCTTGTCCTTGGACAAGGTCGATGGCTGGAACTCGCTGTCGATCCACTTCTTGGCTTCGGCCTCGCCGGCCGTTGCCGCACCATGCGCGGCGAACATCGCCGCCGCAAGTGCCAATGCCGTGTAGCGCATCTTCATGGAACTGTCTCCTCGGTTGTTGCTTCCCCGGTGTTTTGTCCGATCACGGCTCCGGGGAGGCGGAGAGCCGGAACGCTTTTGGAATCAGGAAAGAAGCGGAACGGGCCCCTCAGCCCTTGCGCATGATGAGCGCGAGCAGGCCCATCGACAGCACGAAGCTGATCCACACCGAGGGCTCGGCCTCGAGGCTGAACCACTCCTGGAACTTGCCCGCCAGGCCGACGAAGATCAGGTTCACGTAGGCCGCCGACAGCAGCCCGATGAAGAGCCGGTCGCCGCGCGTGGTGGCCATCGGCAGCCAGCCGCGCCGCAGCGTGGTGGGCGACTTGAACTCCCAGATCGTCATGCCGACCAGCATCAGCGCGATGCAGATGAAGAACACGGCCACCGGAGTGGTCCAGACCATCCAATCGAACATATCCGTGCCTCCTCAAACACGACCCATCGCGAAACCCTTCGCGATGTAGTGACGCACGAACCAGATCACGATGGCTCCCGGCACGATGGTGAGCACACCGGCCGCGGCCAGCGTCGCCCAGTCCATGCCCGATGCGCTCACGGTGCGCGTCATCGTCGCCACGATGGGCTTGGCGTTCACGCTGGTGAGCGTGCGCGCCAGCAGCAGCTCGACCCAGCTGAACATGAAGCAGAAGAACGCCGCCACGCCCACGCCGGCCTTGATGAGCGGCAGGAAGATCGTGAGGAAGAAGCGCGGGAACGAGTAGCCGTCGATGTAGGCCGTCTCGTCGATCTCGCGCGGAATGCCGCTCATGAAGCCTTCGAGGATCCACACCGCCAGCGGCACGTTGAACAGCAGGTGCGCAAGCGCCACGCCCAGGTGCGTGTCCATCAGCCCGACCGTGCTGTAGAGCTGGAAGAACGGCAGCAGGAACACCGCGGGCGGCGTCATGCGGTTGGTCAGCAGCCAGAAGAAGACGTGCTTGTCGCCCAGGAACGAATAGCGCGAGAAGGCGTACGCCGCCGGCAGCGCCACGGTGAGCGAGATCACCGTGTTGATCGCCACGTAGATCAGGCTGTTGATGTAGCCCGAGTACCACGACTCGTCGGTGAAGATGCGCGCGTAGTTCGCCCAGGTGAGCTGCTGCGGGAAGAACGAGAAGCTCGACAGGATCTCCTCGTTCGTCTTGAAGCTCATGTTGATCATCCAGTAGATGGGCAACAGCGCGAACAGGATGTACAGCACCAGGAAGATGCTGCGCTTGTGAAATCTCTTCTCGTTCATTTCTCCACCTCCGCTTCCTGCGTGCCGACCCGCTGCATCCAGTTGTAGAGCACGAAGCACAGCAGCAGGATGATGAGGAAGTAGATCAGCGAGAACGCCGCCGCCGGCCCCAGGTCGAACTGGCCCACGGCCTTCTGCGTGAGGTACTGGCTCAGGAAGGTGGTGGCGTTGCCCGGCCCGCCGCCGGTCAGCACGAAGGGCTCGGTGTAGATCATGAAGCTGTCCATGAAGCGCAGCAGCACCGCGATCATGAGTACGCCGCGCATCTTGGGCAGCTGGATGTAGCGGAACACCGCGAACTTGCTCGCGCCGTCGATGCGCGCGGCCTGGTAGTAGGCGTCGGGAATGGAGCGCAGGCCCGCATAGCAAAGCAGCGCCACCAGCGGCGTCCAGTGCCACACGTCCATCACCAGCACCGTGAGCCACGCGTCGGCGGCGCTGCCGGTGTAGTTGTAGTCGATGCCCAGCTTCTGCAGCGCGTGGCCCAGCAGGCCGATGTCGGCGCGGCCGTAGATCTGCCAGATGGTGCCGACCACGTTCCAGGGAATCAGCAGCGACAGGGCAACCACCACCAGCACGGCGGAAGACTTCCAGCCCTTGGCCGGCATCGACAGCGCCAGGCCGATGCCCAGCGGAATCTCCACCAGCAGCACCGACAGCGAGAAGCCCAGCTGGCGCCACAGCGCCTGGTGCAGCTCGTCGTCGCGCATCACCGCGGCGAACCATTCGGTTCCCACGAACACGCGCCGCTCGGGCGAGATGATGTCCTGCACCGAGTAGTTGACCACCGTCATGAGCGGCACGATGGCCGAGAAGGCCACGCAGACCAGCACCGGCAGCACCAGCCACCATGCCTTCTGGTTGATCGGCTTGTTGGTAGCGTTCACTGCAATACCTCCGTGCTTCGCACTCCGGTGCGAGCTTGCTTGGGGCGGCCCGGCACTGCGCTCATGCGACCAGCTCCTCATCCTTGTAATAGCAGGTGTGCGTGTCGAGCACCCGCACCCACACCGTGTCTCCCACCGCCGGAGGGCGGTCGTCCGAATGCAGCCGCACCTTCAGCAGGCTGCCACCGGCCTCCACCGTCAGCATCACGTGCGTACCCACGTCCTGCACCTGCTTCACCACGGCAGGCACGGCGCCGGCCGCGCCCGCGTTCGACAGGCGCAGGTACTCGGGGCGGATGCCGATCTTCAGCGGACCGTGCGGCAGTTCGCGCGTGGGCACCAGCGGCGTTCCCGCCACTTCGATGGTGCCGTTGTCGCTTTGCGCCGACAGGAAGTTCATGCCCGGCGAGCCGATGAAATGCCCGACGAAGGTGTGGGCCGGCCGCTCGAAAAGCGCGTCGGCGCTGCCCACCTGCACGGCCTTGCCGCGCGTCATCACCACCACCTCTTCGGCGAAGGTGAGCGCCTCGACCTGGTCGTGCGTCACGTAGATCAGCGTGAGCTTCAGCTCGCGGTGGATCTGCTTGAGCTTGCGGCGCAGCTGCCATTTCAGGTGCGGATCGATCACGGTGAGCGGCTCGTCGAAGAGCACCGCCGACACGTCGCTGCGCACCAGCCCGCGACCGAGCGAGATCTTCTGCTTGGCGTCGGCAGCGAGGCCCGCCGCACGCTGGTTGAGCTGCCCGCTCATGTCGAGCATCTCGGCGATCTCGCCGACGCGCTTCCTGATCTGGTCGGCCGGCATCTTGCGGTTGCGCAAGGGGAACGCGAGATTCTCGGCCACGGTCATGGTGTCGTAGATCACCGGGAACTGGAACACCTGCGCGATGTTGCGTTCCTGCGGCGTGGCGCGCGTCACGTCGCGGCCGTCGAAGGTCACGGTGCCCTGCGAAGGCACGAGCAGGCCCGAGATGATGTTGAGCATGGTCGTCTTGCCGCAGCCCGAGGGGCCGAGCAAGGCGTACGCGCCGCCGTCGCGGAAGCTCATCTTCAGCGGCAGCAGCGCGTAGTCGCTGTCCTGCGTGGGGTTCGGGCGGTAGGCGTGGGCGAGGTCGAGGTCGATGCGTGCCATGGCTAGTCTCCCTTGCGCCACGCGGGCGCCAGCGCCAGCTTTTCACTGGCATCGAACACATAGGCTTGCGACGCGCTGAAATACAGCGTGAGCGAGGCCCCTAGCTCGAAGCGGTGCACGCCGGTGAGCTGCGCCACCAGCTCGCCGACGGCCGTCTCCACGTGCACGAAGGTGTCGGAGCCCGATATCTCGGCCAGCTCCACCTTGCCGGTCAGGGCGATGTCGCCCTCCCCCGCATCGACGTTCAGCGCGCTCGCACGCAGGCCCACGGTGACGGGGCCCGAGACGCTTTCGGGCAACGCCAGCGAAAGCGCGGGCCCTCCAGCCATCTGCACGCGGCCGGCGCTGGCCGTACCGGCCAGCAGGTTCATCGGCGGATCGCTGAAGGCGCGCGCCACCCGCAGCGATTGCGGCGCGTGGAAGACCTCGGCCGTGGGGCCGTACTGCAGCAGTTCGCCGGCATCCATCACCGCGGTGTAGCCGCCCAGCAGCAATGCTTCGCCGGGCTCGGTGGTCGCGTAGATCACGGTCGAATCGCCGGTGGCGAAGAGCTGCGTGAGCTCCTCGCGCAGGCCTTCGCGCAGCTTGTAGTCGAGGTTGACCAGCGGCTCGTCGAGCAGCATCAGCGGCGCGTTCTTGGCGAGCGCGCGCGCCAGGGCCACGCGCTGCTGCTGGCCGCCCGACAGCTCCTGCGGATAGCGGTCGAGGAACATGCCGATGTGCAGCTTGTCGGCCAGCGCCTTCACCCGCGCATCGATGTTCGATTCACCGCGCAGCTTGAGCGGCGAGGCGATGTTGTCCGCCACCTTGAGCGACGGGTAGTTGATGAACTGCTGGTAGACCATCGCGACGTTGCGTTCGCGCACGGGCATGCCGGTCACGTCCTTGCCGTCGACCAGCACCTTGCCGGTGGTGGGCGTGTCGAGCCCGGCCATCAGCCGCATCAGGCTGGTCTTGCCGGCCTGCGTGGCGCCCAGGAGCACGGTGACCGCGCCGCTCTTCGGCGCGATGCTCTGCTCGTAGAGCCATGTCTGCGCACCCACCTTCTTGGTGACGCGCTCGAGTGTCAATTGCATTGGCGCTCTTCCCCTTCTCTCGTCCCTGCGTCCGGCCCGGCTGTCGCCGGCACGGGCTTGTTGTCAATGTTGCTGTTGCTGCAGCCAGCGCGCGACCTGCTCGCGCTGCTCCGGCGTGTAGTGCAGCCCCAGCTTGGAGCGGCGCCAGAGCACGTCGTCGGCGCTCACGGCCCATTCGTTGTCCTGCAGGAAGCGCAGCTCGCGCTCGTGCAGGCCGGGCGCAACCTCGAGGCCCAGGTCTGCCATGGCCTTCGCGTCGCCCAGCAGATCGGCAATGCGCGCACCGTAGGCCCGCGCGAGGCGGCGCGCGAGTTGGCTGCCGAGCCACGGATACCTTGCCTGCACGGCTTCGACGAAGCGCTCGAAATCCTCGTCGGGGCGCCTGGCGGGGCCGATCCAGGACGACAGGTCCCCGCCTGCGAGGAACGCGCCGTCGGTCCAGGCCGGGCGCTGTTGCGCAGACTGTCCCAGCATCCGCCCTACCTCGTCGGCGGCGTCCTCGGCCAGCTTGCGGAAGGTGGTGATCTTTCCGCCCCACACAGACAGCAGCGGCGCGGCCGCGGTGTTCGACTCCAGCATGTAGTCGCGCGTGACGGCGGAAGGGTCGCCCGAGTCGTCGTCCAGCAGCGGGCGCACGCCCGAATAGGTCCACACCACGTCCGAAGGCGCGATGGGCTTCTCGAAATAGCGGCTGGCCTGGGTGCAGAGGTACTCGACCTCCTCCTCGGCGATGCGCGCGGCGCCGGGGTCGTCGCCGGTGAGTTCGATGTCGGTGGTGCCGATCAGCGTGAACTCGTCCTGGTAGGGAATGGCGAAGATGATCCGCTTGTCGGGGTTCTGGAAGATGTAGGCGTGGTCGTGCTCGAAGAGGCGCGGCACCACGATGTGGCTGCCCTTCACCAGGCGCAGGCTCTTGGTGGCGAGCGCCTCGCCCTTGGCCGACCGGGCCACGCCGCGCAGGAAGGATTCGGCCCACGGCCCTGCGGCATTGACCACCGCGCGGGCACGCAGCGTGCGCTTGGTGCCGTCGGCGCCCAGCAGGGTGGCGGTCCAGCCGTCGGCGTCGCGCTGGGCATGCACGCAGCGGGTGCGCGTCAGCACTTCGGCGCCGCGCGCCTTCGCGTCGAGGGCGTTGAGCACCACCAGGCGGGCGTCGTCGACCCAGCCATCGGAATAGATGAAGCCGCGCTTGTACTGCGCCTTCAGCGGCTTGCCGGCCGCATGCGCGCGCAGGTCGACGCTGCGCGAACCCGGCAATACCTCGCGGCGGGCGAGGTGGTCGTACATGAACAGGCCGATGCGGATCATCCAGGCCGGGCGCATCGACGGGTCGTGCGGCATCACGAAGCGCAGCGGCCACATGATGTGCGGCGCGCTCTTGAGCAGCACCTCGCGCTCCTGCAGCGCCTTACGCACCAGCGAGAACTCGTAGTACTCGAGATAGCGCAGGCCGCCGTGGATCAGCTTGGTGGACGAAGACGACGTGTGCGAGGCGAGATCGTCCTTTTCGCACAGCACCACCCGCCAGCCGCGGCCGGCAAGGTCACGCGCGATGCCGCAGCCGTTGATGCCGCCGCCGACGATCAGAACGTCGCAGTCGGTGGCAGGCGCGGGCGATGCGGAAGAAGAAGCGCTCACAGGAATTGGGTCCGTTGATGCGTGACTTTGGTCACTGACGGCGGCCATTGTATTTTCGAGTTTTTTCATTTGGATTCCTTTTGGCGCGATTTTCCTCCGAGTTTTCCCTTAGGTCGATTCGTTTTTGTTCGCTTTAAAGTGGCGCGCCGAGTACTCTTGGCCTCAGTCTTCCCGCTTTCCACGACGCCTCCGTGAACTCCAACCCCCGACAGATCAACCTCCTGGACACCGTGCGCGCGCGCGGTTCCGTCACCGTCGAGCAACTGGCCGACATGCTCGGCGTGACCCTGCAGACCGTGCGGCGCGACGTGCAGCGGCTGGCCGACGAGGGGCTGCTCACCCGGTTCCACGGCGGCGTGCGCGTGCCCAGCTCGACCACGGAGAACATCGGCTACCAGCAGCGCGAGACGCTGCACGCCGAAGGCAAGGCGCGCATCGCCCGCCGCGTGGCGCAGCTGGTGCCCAACGACTGCTCGCTGATCCTGAACATCGGCACCACCACGGAGGCCATCGCCAAGGCGCTGTTGCGCCACACGGGGCTGCGCGTGATCACCAACAACCTGAATGTGGCCACCATCCTCAGCGGCAACGCATCCTGCGAGGTGATCGTGGCGGGCGGCTCGGTGCGCCCGCGCGACCGCGCCGTGGTGGGCGAAGCCACCATCGACTTCATCCGCCAGTTCAAGGTCGACATCGCCCTCATCGGCGTGTCGAGCATCGAGGCCGACGGCTCGCTGCGCGACTTCGACCTGCGCGAGGTGAAGGTGGCGCAGACCATCATCGCGCAGGCGCGCGAAGTGTGGCTGGCCGCCGACGCGAGCAAGTTCAACCGGCCGGCGATGATCCAGCTGGGCACCCTCTCGCAGATCGACCGGCTCTTCACCGACGCCGAGCCGCCCGCGCCCTTCAGCGACCTGCTGAACGCCGCCCAGGTGCGCCTGGAGATCGCGCGCGACAACTGAAGACGAACAGAAGGAACAAGAACGAATGACGACCACCTACCTGCTCGCCCTCGACCAGGGCACCTCCAGCTCGCGCAGCATCGTTTTCGACCGCGAGGGGCACATCGTCGCCATTGCTCAGAAGGAGCTGACGCAGATCTATCCGCAGCCGGGCTGGGTCGAGCACGACCCGATGGAAATCTGGCGCAGCCAGCTCGCCACCGCGCGCGAAGTGCTCGTGAAGGCCAAGCTCAAGCCCACCGACATCCACGCCATCGGCATCACCAACCAGCGCGAGACCACCGTGCTGTGGAACCGCAGGACGGGCCAGCCGGTGCACCACGCCATCGTCTGGCAGGACCGCCGCGCCGAGCCGCTGTGCGCGCAGCTGCGCGAAGAAGGCATGACCGACACCATCCGCGAAAAGACCGGCCTCGTCATCGACGCCTACTTCTCCGGCACCAAGCTGCGATGGCTGCTCGACAACGTGCCCGGCGCGCGCGCGCAGGCCGCGCGCGGCGAACTCGCCTTCGGCACCGTCGACAGCTGGCTCATGTGGCAGCTCACCGGCGGCAAGGTGCATGTGACCGACGTGAGCAACGCCTCGCGCACCATGCTCTTCAACGTGCACGCCAACGAGTGGGACGCCGACCTGCTGAAGGCGCTCGACATTCCCGCCTCGCTGATGCCGAAGGTGCAGCCCTCGAGCTCGCACTTCGCGGATACCGACGCAGCGCTGCTGGGCCACGCGCTGCCCATCGGCGGCGTGGCCGGCGACCAGCAGAGCGCCCTCTTCGGCCAGGCCTGCTTCGAGGCCGGCATGGCCAAGAACACTTATGGCACCGGCTGCTTCCTGCTGATGCACACCGGCGGCGAGTTCCAGCCCTCGCACAACGGCCTGCTCGTGACCAGCGCGGCGCAGACCGACGCGAAGCCCCAGTACGCCATGGAAGGCAGCGTGTTCGTCGGCGGCGCCGTGGTGCAGTGGCTGCGCGACGGCCTCAAGGCCATCAAGGGCAGCGCCGAGGTGCAGTCCCTCGCCGAGAGCGTGCCCGACGCGGGCGGCGTGATGATGGTGCCGGCCTTCACCGGCCTCGGCGCGCCCTACTGGGATGCCGAAGCTCGCGGCACGATCACCGGCCTCACGCGCGGAACCACCGTGGCGCACATCGCGCGCGCCGCGCTGGAAAGCATCGCCTACCAGAGCGCCGCGCTGCTGCAGGCCATGAGCCGCGACGCGGTGGCCGCCGGCGGCAAGCCCGTGGCCGAGCTGCGCGTGGACGGCGGCGCCAGCGTGAACGATCTGCTGATGCAGTTCCAGGCCGACCTGCTGGGCATTCCGGTAGTGCGGCCCGAAGTGATCGAGACCACCGCGCTGGGCGCCGCGTACCTCGCCGGCCTTTCGACCGGCGTCTACACCGACGCACGACAGCTGTCGAAGCTGTGGAAGATCGAGCGGCGCTTCATGCCGACCATGGGCCGCGCGCAGGCCGAGGAATCGATGGCGCGCTGGGAGCGCGCCGTGCGCCAGGCCACGGCGACCTGAACCGCTCGCAGGGCCGCCCTCGCCCTACCAGCCCCAGACCAGGCTGCGCTGCACCCACCCGGTGGCGCCGCCTTCGTGCCGCACCTTGACCCAGTTGCCGCGCCGTTCGATGGTGCGCAGCACGTCGCCATAGCCCGCCCGCTTCACCACCGGGCTGCGCGCGCCGGGCGCGCGGCGCAGGTTGGCCGATTGCGCCTTCACCACGTAGTGCGGCGTCTTGTCGGTCATCGAACGGAAGACCCAGGCCTTGTCCCCCTCGAAGTCGCTGACGTGCAGCCAGGCGCCCTTCCTGCCGATCACGCGAAACGGATAGCCCCTGCTGACCGTCCAGTGCGTCTCGTAGCGCTGGCCGGGACCGGTTCGCATGTTCAGCGTCTTGACCGCCGCGCTGACCATCTGTGTCTGGGCGGCAGTCGCGGACGGCAGCAAAGCCACCCAGGAAAGAACGAAAGCGAGCAAAAGCGCGGGCAGCCGGCTGAATCTGAGCATGGAGCGGAAATTCCTTTCTGTGGATTGATGGAAAAGCCCGTCTGGGCACCAGAGGCCCGATAAGTTCCGCGGGGATATCCCTGAGCGCACCGGCCGGCCAAAGGGCCTCGTCGCCATCGGGGCACTGGAGGCCTCAGCGCAGGGCCCGGGGCAGAATGCGCGCGCCCTCCCCTCCCCCGTTCCCCCGATTCGCCTCGCTGCGCCGCCTGCTTGACCACTCTGACCCCACAAGCTTCTCCGTCGCGCAACGCGCTGCTCGCCTGCGGCGTGGTCGGCGCGACGCTGCTGGCGCTCATCGCGCTGGGCCATGACGGCCGTCGCATCGCGCAGCTCGCGGTGCTCGCCCTGCCGATGGTGCTGTGGCTCGCGTGGCCATTGCGCAGCGCCCGCATGCGTCGCGTGCGCACGATGCTCGTGTGGCTCTGGGCGATGGGCTTCGCGATCGACGGGACGGTGCGCGCCTACCTGCTCGACACCTACCAGGCCGCGCCAGACGGCGCGATGGTCCTGGGCGCAGCGGCCAACACCAACGCGCGCGAAGGCACCGAATACCTGTGGATGCACTGGCGCTCGGCCGCCGTGTGGGGCGCGGTGCTGGTGGTGACGGGCGTGCTCGTGGGCATGTTCGCGCGGCGCGGTGCTGCGGCAGGCGCGCCCCCGTCGGCCCGGCCTTCGCGATGGATGGTGGCGCTGATCGCGCTGCTGCTCCTGCTCTCTTGCGTGGCCTACGCCAGCAAGCCCTGGCGCAGGCTGCACCCGGCGATCTTCTGGACCCAATGGTTCGATTCCCTCCACACGCTGCGCTCCGCCTGGGCCGACCAGCAGAAGCAGCGTGACCGCCTGATGGCGCAGGCCAAGGCCATCGCGCCCGTCATCACGCAGTCCGGCCCCTCCACCGTGGTGCTCGTCATCACCGACAGCATCAACCGCGACAACATGGCCCTCTACGGCTACGGCCGCCCGACCACGCCGCGCCTGCTCGCGCACAAGGCGCAGACCGGCGACCAGATGGCGGTGCTGAAGAACGCATGGTCGGTGGACGCCAGCACCCTGCCCGCGCTGCGCAACATGTTCCACTTCGGCCTGCCCGAGGCCGAGAACCCGCCCCACGTGCTGGCACTCGCACGCGCCGCCGGCTACAAGGTCTGGTGGATCAGCAACCACGACGACCTCGCCATCGAACAGCAGCACGCACGCCTCGCCGACGTCGTCGACATGGTCAACCGCACGCCGGGCCGCGCGAGTGCTTCACTCGACGGCGAGATCCTCGACTGCGTGCAGGAAGCACTGGCCGACACAAGCACGGACCGCAAGCTCATCGTCGTCCACCTGATGGGCGCGCACCCGCACTACAGCCTGCGCTTTCCCGCAAACGCCAATCCGTTCGACGACAACGTCGATGCGGTGGAGAACGGCCTGGTGAAGGACGGTCGCTCGGCCTGGGTGCGGCGCTTTCGGCAGGAGTACGACGCAGCGCTGCTGTATCACGACTTCGTGGTGTCGGAGTTGCTGCAGCAGACGCGTGCCCCGGGCAAGCCGGGCGAGTACCGGGCGTGGATGTATTTGTCGGACCACGGGCAGGAGGTCGGTCATGTGAGCGACCGCGCGGGGCATAGCCCGTCGACGGCCTCGGGCTACCGCATTCCGGCAGTGGTGTGGCGCAACGGGCAGCCGCTTTCGCAGGCTGCCGCAATGCAGCCGTTTCGCGCGGACTGGACGGGGTGGACCTTGATGGATCTGCTCAATATTCGATGGACTGGGCAGAAGCCGGAGCGGGATGTGCTGGGGGATGCCTATCGGTGGGAGGAGCCGGGGATTCCGGTGAAGGTTGAGTCGTTCTTGCGATAGTTGGCAAGCCGCACGATCCCCTGCCGCCTCAGAAGCTTGCGTTGAGATTGAAGCCCAGCGTGACCTTCGCAGTGCGATAGCCCTCGGGCTTCCTGATCGGCGCACCGACGAAGAAGTCGTAGCTCAGCTTGCTCCACTGGCCCCGCAAGCCGATGACTGCGCCGGCCAGGCTGCGACCGAGCAGGTCGATGATGAAGCGCCACCGACCTATCCGCAGCCCATATTTGCGTAGAACTCGGCCCCGCAGCTAGGAGATTGCCCAGCCGAAGTTGTAGATGACTGCCCCAACGGAGGTTTCACATTCCGCCACTCGTGTAGAACTTTCAGCAAGACTTATTTTTTAGTCAACGTGTACTCGGACGGCTTACCATTGGTGAAAAACGTCCACTTGATCCTATTTGGGTCTGCGAGTGGAGTGAGGAAAGCTGGTGACTCCGACTTGTGATATGGATGATCAAACAACTCCTTCTTCTCAGAGTATGCAAAGCTCCTGAAGTGAAGCTCGTCACCTCGCCATGTCACTGACCCGTAGAGATATCGCCAGTTCTCACTGGGGTCGTGATTCAGCTTGTATTTCCCGCCAGCGGCGTCTTGTAGAACCTCGATCTGAATAACCCCACGCTCGTTCGCCCACTTGCCCGCATATCTTTCGATGTTTGGGTTGGCAGGTATGTAGGGGTTAGTGTCGAAATCTGAAGGCGAGAACGGTGTTCTTCTCGATTTCTCCGTTGCCCATTTGTTCTCCGAGCCACACAGCGGCGCAACTCGATCGCTGCGCCGATACAAGAATCGAAGGTTTTCCTCACCGACCTTTTGACTGAGCATCATGCTGGTTGGCGTGATATTCACTATCTTGAGCGACTGCTCAGTGCCGTCGGTGGAAAGGTTGATCTGCTTCTTTGCGCCATCTACCGTGTAGCGACTGACCTCTGGCACCTCCGAGGACGAGGTTATGCAGTTGAATGAGTAGAGCTTGCTCTCACCTCCTTGGGTGAACTCGACGACATTGGCAATGCCGTTGCGCAACGGAGCCATCTGCCAAATCCCGACGAGCTTGCTTGCCAAGTTTTCAGTGTCTGCGGAGGGCACGACCTCCCGTTGATTCGCACACGCGGTCAGCAGCGTGCTGAGGAGCAGGCATAAGGTTCTTTTTTTCATGGGTATTCGCGTCCTATCAAGATGCGGGAATTCTTGGCGTAACAGGTTGTCGATATCGACGGCAGAGTTCTTTTTCTCGATGCAGTACAGCGCAATGGACTTCCAGTTGCTTAGAAACTCGCATTCAAGTTGAACCCGAGCGTGACCTTCGCAGTGCGATAGCCCTCGGGCTTGCTGATCGGCGCGCCGACGAAGAAGTCGTAGCTCAGCTTGGTCCACTGGCCGCGCACGCCGATGACGGCGCCGGCCAGGCTGCGGCCAAGCAGGTCGACTGTGGAACGACCACCGACACGACCGTAGTCTGCGCCGACGTACAACTCTGCCCCGCTTTGCCCAACAGCCCATCCGATGTCGTTGCGGATGAGCCAGCCGCGCTCGCCCATCAGGCTCGTCTCGCCGTCGAAGCCGCGCACCGTGTAGCGCCCGCCGATGGCGAAGCGGTCCTGCGGCGTCAGCGGCGTGCGGTTCCATTGGGCTCGGATCAGGCCGGAGTAGCGCATCTTCTGCTCGCCGAGCTTGAACGGTGCGTTGAAGCTGATGTCGGCGGTGTAGAGCTTCAACCGCGACGTGCCTTCGCCGAACTCCTCTTCCGGCGCGGTGCGCGAACCGAGGCCGCCGGTGCCACGCTTGTAGGCCAGCGTGCCTTCGAGCGTCGCCTCGCCGATGTACTCCTTGTGATTGAGGCTGAGCTCCCAGCCGCCAACCACACGGTGCTGCACCTCGACCTCGGTGTCGTCGACGAAGTTGCGCGATTCCCGGCGCCAGCCCTTGATCGCCACCGTTGTCTTGCGGCTCTGGTCGCGGTAGATGAGGCGCGAGAGCTTGACCTCGGCGTTGTTGGTCTTACCGGCGTAGACGTAGTTCTGGTTCAGGCCGGCCACGCTCTGGTGATACTGGCTGTTGGAAGCCGTGAGGCCCAGCAGCCAGTAGCCGTACGGCAGCGAATAGTGAACAGTCTGGCCTTCGGTGCCCTTGGCCGGGTCGCCGAAGAGGTGGTTGTTGATGTTGTGGTTGGCGCTGACGTAGAACAGGTCGTTCAGGCCGAAGGGGTTGTCGAGGGACAGGGTGGCGCCGGCCTGATAGCGGCCGGTGGCTTCGGTGCCGCTGTCGTCGAGGCTGAGAGTGACGCGCCACTTCTTGGATTGGACGTACTTGACGACGAGGTCGCTGTCGCCGGGCTTGGCGTTGGGGGCGGTCGAGGGTTCGATCTGGATGTCGGCTTCGGCGGTGGGGGTGCGCTTGAGGTTCTCCAAGCCTTGCTCAACGTCGCGTAAGTTCAGGAGATCGCCTGGGCGCGCAGGAATGGATGTGGCCAGCAAGGCGGAGTTGCCAAGCAGCGTGGAGGAAGAATCAGGCGTCGTGCGGATGGCTGCGATGCGGCCGGGCACCAGGGAGAGTGTCAGCGTGCCAGTCGACAAGTCCTGCGGGGCGGCCAGCACCCGGGTGGTGACAAACCCACGAGCAATGACGGCCTGCTGCGCACGCGCCAACACGACATTGACGCCGACAGTACCAAGGCAGCGGTCAACCGGGGAATCGTTGCCCTGGGGGCCGGACAGATCGGCAACAGCCCATTGGAAAGACTCAGACTGTTCGCCAACGAGCAGCACACGCTCGATGCGAAAGCACGGAGACTCGGAATTGGGGATGCGAGCCGCCGGCGCCGGAGGCGCGGCCTGCGGACGCTGGTCGACAGTGCGCTCGTTCTGTTCGCGCAGGGCTCGCTCGCGCTCTTGCTGGCGCTGCTGCTCGACGAAGGGTTGCGGTGTGGTGGGTGACTGCTGGGCCAGCGCCATCAGCGGGGAGACGACAAGGGCTGCGGCCGCGGCCATAGCCAAGCGCGTGCGTCGAGGCACGCCAGCGGGACGAATCATGATCAGCGCTTGAACTCGACCGTGCGGACAGCAGACGGCTTGCCGGAGAAGCCGCTCACGGCGCCATCGGCGCCAAAGAGGATGTCCACCGGCTCATCTTCCTGGGTCGTCCAGTACCGCCATGCGTTGGCGTTCAGGTCCTTGGTGTCGTTGCGCGATGGGTAGCTCAGCGACATCAGCACCTGAGGTCGGGTCATGCCGACCACGACCTTGGCCGAGTAGATAGCCTTCTGTACGTCGGAACTCCAGCTTGCAAGCGTCTGCTTGGGGTCTGTCGGAACAACGATCTGGCGCATCCAACGCTGCATGTCTTCCTTGCTGCGAGCTGTGTCATCTCGCAGAGAGACGTAGTCGCCGCCAATCGTGCCGTAAGCGTATTTATCGCGCTTCATGGTGTCGATCACCACGGGCTCGCCGGCGGGCACGATGGCACCGCCCAACATGTTGGCGCTAGAAACCCAGCCGTAGTCCGGGCGCAGGTTGCAACAGGTGTAGCCGGTGATCGGCTGGGGAAGCTTGGTGGCACAGCCCATCAAACTCGCGGCTGTGGCGGCAATCGTTGCAATGACCGTGATGCGGCACGTTGAAATGTGCGATCTTTTCATTGATATTCAATCCAAATGAATTTGATTAAGCACCTTCAGCAAAACTGGAACCTGAATCCAGCAAGACGGATTTAAACCTCGAAAAATAATCTGCTTCGCCAGAAATCATGCTCAAAAAATTCGAAAATTTCCCTTCATCTTCAAATAAAAATTTCTTCTTGACTTTGTTAACCATTAGCACGTCGAATAGTGCTGCCAGGTTGCTGCCCGCGTATCCTCGATATCCAAAAATCTTTTCTCCAAGAAGGCAGTAAAAATCCGATTCGGAGCGCAAGCCATCAGAATTTAAATGGATTTCACCACTGACAACGCATTCTTGCACCCAATCGCTAGGATTTGCCAAGTCCATGCATGCATCAATCCAAAAATCGGAATATCGAACGTCGAGGTCCTGCCAACTTAAGGCATCTCCATCGGCCCATGCTTCAAAAATTCTCAATTTCGGCAGACTTGTTCGACCTATTTGCATCAAATATCGATGAACATCATTTTTGATAGAGAGAAGTTTGACACAATAGAAGTTGGCGATCTGAATAGGTCGACCGTTTATATCAATGAGCAACGAAAATACACGGCCATCAGGAAGCGTGAATCCGACATAAGGCAGTTTGAGTCCGTGAAGTGAAACAATAAAACCCCCTCCGTCAAAATCGCCGTCTCCCGCGAATTCTGGAAGTCCTTGAACTAGATCGAGCCCCAAAAGAGCACCATCTTCTGCCGTTTCGTCGCGAATGGATAATTGACCTATTTGCATCATTTTAAAGTAATTATTTTCTTGTAATGATTGAAGCTATACCCCCGCACAATCGTGCCATCAGGTTTAGTCAGCTCAAGATATCGAAAATTGTTATCCAACCCAGGTATCGAATATTCCACGGCCCCCGTCCACTCGGGATAGGTTCTTCCTTCCCACACAGTTTGCCTCCCTGTAGCTGGATCGATCCGAGGCACACCTGTCCCGTCTCGAGCCACCTGAACTGTCAACTTCTCATTTCGCGGAGTGAAGTCCGGCTTCGGACCTTTTGCGGGCGGCGCTGCGGGCGTCGCTGGTTCACCATTAGAGTCGTCGGATCCACTGCCGGTCGACATCATTACATTGCCCGGCGTAACACTAACGACTGGTACGCCCACTGGAACGCAGATGGGCGGTAAACAGACCGCCACGGGCACGACTGTGGCTACGGCCCCTCCACCCGTACTAGGACCGCTTCCTTCGTCATTAGACGGGAGATTCGGGGCATAGGGGCCGTTTTGAGCAATTGTTTCAGCTAGATTAACCGCGCCTCGTCCAGCTGAGCTCAATTCCTTGCCGAGAGTAAGTGACGTCGCACGTCCTATTGCGTCTGTACTATCAGTAAGCGTATCCCATAAACTGTACTTAAACAGTCCAGTGGCTTTCAAAGCTGTCTGTTCAGCGAGGTAGTCGGCGCCCCGATTTTGCGATGAAATTGCAGCGCCATAATCTGGATCGTCGGGGCTCTTTCCGTATGCACAATGGGTCAACGCGCAGGCGGCGTCATCAAGGCGCTGCTGGTCAGCGGCGGATTTGCCTTCCTTTAGGGCTTGGAGCCGACGTTGTTCAGCCGGCGTTGATTGCCGATTGTTGATGTCGACGCTGTATGCACTTGCTGCTCCAGCTGGTCCGCCGACGAGGCCTCCCACAGCCGCAGCCGTCGCGGCTCCAACCGCTTGAGCTACAGGCACCGGTAGCCCCATTCCGTCAATAGCCTCACCGATCCGGGGCATGAGTGCCGCACTCGCACCAGCGCCAATCGCCCCTGTGATGCCGCCGCTCAATAGGCCCGCGGCAGCATGTGCGGCCACTCTGTATTCGCCACCCTCTGCCCATTTCGCGGCTTCGATCGGGTCACTATTTTTCAGCTCGTTGTATTTCTTGTTTGCGTAAGTCCCGATCTCGCGGGCGGCATCTTGATTGAACTGCTGCGTGAGCTGCGCTTGCGCTTGTACATTCTTAATGACGCTCTGGGTGTTCCAGTCCTTAATCAAGGTGCCTGCGCTGGAGTTGTCTCCAGTTCTTACGCTTTGATCACCCGCGATTCCGCTGATGCCAGACTTGGTCGTGCTCGCTTGATTGTTGCCTGAGTAGCTGCCGACCCCAGCACTTCCACCTGGCGTATTGTTAGGCCCGCTCCATGCCACCTGCGTGGTAGCACCGGTGGCAGCGTTTGGCGCCACGGTGTACCCGATGCCCACACTTCCGCTGGCTGAATAGCTGCTACCGCTTGATTGGCTCACGTTCTGCAAATCGCGCATCGTGAGCGTGCCACCGGCAGAGAAGCGGTTCTTGTTGTTGTCGATGGCCGCCTGGGTGCTCTCGATCACCGCACCAGTCAGATTCGTGTTGCCCGCGACCTTCACATCGAAGCCGCCATCCCCCGCCTTGATGCCTGCCTGAGTGCTCGGACTGATAAAGACGCCATCGGCCTTGGCTCCTGCGGCGCTGGCGCTGACGGTAGCCACTGCCCCATAACAGATTGGCGGGATGCACAGGCTCACCCCGAAGCCGCTGCTGGACTGACGGCTCTGGCCCACGCTCACGTCCTGCAAGGTGGTGATGTTCAGGTCGCCACCGACATCCGCCGTCACCCGGTTGCCTTCGATCGTCGCCCCGTTGAGCGTGAGATTGCGGCCGCTGGAGACGTTCACTGCGTTGCCGCCAGAAACCTGGGTGGCGTTGTAGCTCGTCTCGTTCTGGTTATCACTGCCCTTGCCGTTTTGCACGCCCAACTGGATGCTAAAGCCGTTCTGCGCGCCGGCGCCGAAGGTCACCCCTACATTGGCACCATGGCTGGTGTTCTGACCTACGGTCACGCTTGTGTTCTTGCTGGCCTCCAGCGTGATGTCGTTGTCCGCCGCCATGTTGACGGTATTGCCCGCCGCGATGGTGGAGCCCACAGCATGAATGTTGGAGCCAGCGCCAGCGCCGGTGGCCACGATGTTGACGTTGTTGGCCCCCGTGACGCTGGAACCCACAGCCGTGGAACTGTTGGTGAAGCTGGTGCCCTGGCTGGTGTTGCGGCTCAGGCTCACGCTGACGCCATAGCTCAGTGGACCCGTGCCACCGATGGCCTGCACAGCGTCATACGCCTGCTTGCCGCTCATAGCAAGATTGATTGCGCCCAGGGCCTGCATGCGGCCATCGCCACCGGTGTCTCCCATCGCCCGCACGGTGCTTTGGGCGTTGCGAAGGCTGTCAGTGCTTACGCCCATGAAGCTCGCGCTGCCGCCCAACTTGGTGCTGGAGCTGCGCTGCATGCTCACGCTCTGCTCGGTGTTGTAGGCCTCGTTGATGGTGACGTTCTTCGCGAAGATGTTCACATCGCCGCCCGCGAGCGGACCGGCCTGTCCCGCAGCCATCACACTGCTGGCCGTCTGGCGGTATTCGTTGCCGGCCACCAGAGTCACATCACCTGTGAGGCTGGCCACCTGGCTGGCCTGTTGGGTAGTGCTGATGGTCGCCTGGGCACCGAAGTCCTTGATGTTGCCCAATCCAGGTTGCGACCAAGAGCCAATGAAGCCGCTCTTGCCGTTGGCCGAGGAACTGCTGCTGAGTTCAGTGTTCTGAGCGCTCTCGATGGTGAGATTGCGCCCGGCCATCATAGTGATGTCCTTGTCGGCCACGACGGTGGCCGCTTGTAGAGTCGTGTCACGACCGCTGACGGCTTGCAGGCTGCCCGCCGAGATGGTGGTGCCGACGGCTTGGGTCTTGATGTCGGCGCTGGCGCTGTTCCCCGAGAACTGGCGATTGCCGTAGCCGCCGACCGGTCCTCCGGCATCGGAGGCCAGTGCCCAAGCCCTGGACAACCCTGTGCTGCTGCTGCGCTGCTGACTTGCGTGCAGTTCCTGAGTGGTCCGATCGGCGGTGGTGAGGTTGATGTCTCGTCCGGCCGACAAGCTCATCGCGTCTTGCGAACTCAGTTGCGCAGCCTGGGCGTTGATGTCGTTGCCCGCGACCAGAGCCACGGTCTTGCCATTCAGGCTGCTGGACAGCACGTCCACGGTGCTGGTGCTGGCCATGGTGCTGGAACTGCTCTTCCTGAACAGGCCATGGGAAGACTTCTGTGCGACCGCGGCCACGCTGCTCGTCGCCTGGCCTGCGGTGATGTTGATGTCGTTCTTGGCTGTAGCGACCAAGGCGCCGTCCACGCTGGCGACCGCGCCCGCCCGGATGTTCAGGTCATTGCCAGCCGCAAGTCGTACATTGTCTTGACCTTGGATGACCGAACCCACCTCCCGGCTCTGCGACGAAATACCTGCAACGTTCTTGTTGGCGAACGAAATGGTGTATCCCTCGGTGGCGGTGCCGAGATTGATGTTGCGGCCCACCCCCATCGACACGCTTCCGGCGCTGACCATTGCCGCGCCGATAAGATTGGCATCACGTCCGGCCGAAGCGATCAATTCACCGCCCGGATTGGTGACATATACCCCAGCAACACGATCAATTGCCGTGTTGCCGGCGGCTGTTTGTACCGTCGTCCGGATGTTGAGATCTCGCCCGGCCTTGAGGGTCATCGCGTCTCGCGCGGTGATGCTTCCTCCGATGTTGTTTAGGTCATTTTGGGCATTGATACCGATGCCGCCGCCCGCAATCCGACCGCCGTCGAGATTATTGACGTTGTCGGCACTGATCGACACCATCGTGCGCCCAGCGATGGTTCCCTTGTTCATCACATCACCCGCGCTCTTGATGACCGTAGCGTCTGCGCTAAGCAGCGACCCCGACCCATCAATATCACCCGGCAGCACCCGCACATAGACCTGCGGAACGAGCACTCGCTGCGTAGAGCCATCCGGCAGCGTGACGGTCTGCTCGACCAGCCACACGATGTCGCTGGTGAGTTGTGCCATTTGGGCTGCACTCAAGGCCACGCCCGGACGCAGGCCATACTGCTTCGCGAAGGTCACCCCCGCATTCATCAATGCGGCGTACTGGTCCTCGTCATTGTTGAATCCGTCCAGATACCGATAGCCCGTGAGCTGAGCGACTTGCTCACGAATGAGCTTCTGCTCGTAGAAGCCGTCGCCCAGGCGCTTGAGGATGTTGTTCGGATCGAGCCCGAGGTTGCTCAGGAGGTAGTCGCTGGACAGCCAGTTGCGGTAATTCGCAAACCTCGGGTCCGTCTCGATCAGGTAGTGGCCGCCGGCCTGCGTGCGGAACAGGCTTGCCTGCGGTACGTTCAGGTTCGGCGTGCTGGTGCGCACCACCGTCGGGACGGTCCGGGTACTTCCGGCATTCGTGCCGCCCGATGCGCCGGCCCCGTTACCGCCCGCGCCGACGACCGTGCCTACGTTGGCCGCCACCTCCACGATGACGCCCGCGCCAGGACCGCCGGCTGCACCACTGGCGCCGCCACCGGTCGCACTACCGGACCCTGTGGCCGCAGTACCAGCGTTGTAGCCGGTGGTCGCATTGAGGTTCGGCTGGTATTTGTAGGCGCCCAGCGGGATGCTCACCGGAGCGAGCACGATGGGAATGTTGGTGCCCTGCACCTGGCCCTGGTTGTTGATCACGCTCGCCAGCCCCGACACGTTCACCGAACCGGTGAGCTGGCTGGATTGGTAGTCGCTGGCGGTGATCGTGCCTCCAGCCAGCACTTGGCTGTCCTGGTTGTACAGACGGCCATTGACCGTCATGTTGCCGCCTGCTATCAGGTGTGCGGGATCGGCATTGATGGCGGTGTCTGTGACCGTCGTGATGTTGTTGGTCCAGAGACCGTAGCCGCCCGTGCCTACCAACTCGCCGGTGTCCTTGCGGTAGACAAAACCGTTGGCCGGATCGAGGTTGACTTCGGCGAGCGTGTACTGGGTGGTCCGACCAATGCCACTGCCCATCGGGGTGACAGGGGCCACGCCGACCATGACGCTCGAGACCGAAGTGGGCGTGCCCAACTGGATGTGCACGTCGCGATTGTTGACGTTGGCCATCGAGATGGACATGTTGCCCAGCGACTGGATGTCCGCGCTCAGATTGTCGAGCGTGCCGCCCTGGCCGGTGGCCTTGCGGTTCGCATCAAGCGCACCACCAATGGCCATGTTGTTGCTGCCGAAGATCAGCGCATGCTCGCGGTTCGTGATGTTGGTCGCGCCGATGTCGAGGTCACCACGCGAAGCGATGGTCGCGGCGGTTGTCGTGCCACCGACTGTCTCGGTGTCGTTGAGCAGGGTGCCAGTGCTGATCGAGATGGCGTTGCCGTAGATGCGCCCTGTGCCGATGTTGTTCAGCGTGCCCGTATTGACCTGCGTGTTGCCTTGGCTGTCGATCAGGCCACGGTTGTTCAGCGTACCCGCGTTAACGACGGTGTTCGTGCCCGACATCTCGCCCGTAGCTGTGTTGCCGACCACATTGCCGTTGACCGTGAGCGTCTGGCCTGCGAGCAGTTTCGCGTTGTTGGTCAGGTTGCCGGTCGTGCCGTAGGTGAGATTGCCGCTGACGCTAACGTCGCGGTTATTGACGATGTCCTGCGTCAGCGCCACGGACATGTCCTTGCCCGTCGTGAAGGTGCCGTCGTTGCTGAACTTGGCGGCGTCGATCTGGAGGCTGTTGCTGGCTGTGAGCGTACCCCCGGTGTTCACGACGTTGAGCGTCTTGGCGCCTGGGTTCCCTGCGTTCGGATCGACAATCTTGAGGGCATCGCCCACCGACAGAAGACCACCCGCAGAGTTGTCCACTGTCCCGCCGCTGGTCACAGTGAGGTTCTGGGTGGCGCGAATGGCTCCGGTCTGGTTCCCGAGCCCCCCGGAACTGATCGTGACGTTCGTGCCCTCGATGCCCTGATTCGTGCCGCTGGTGTTGGCGTTGTCGACACTCGCCGCATTCAGGGTCGTCGTGTCGCTGGAGCGCAGCAGGCCGCCGACGTTCTTGACTGCACCAGCATTGATCGTCAGAGCACCGACCGCCTGCGTCTTGCCGCCACTGTTGTCGTAGGTCGCGCCGTTGGTATTGATCGTGACCGCGGCCTGTCCGATGACTTGTCCGCCGGCGGTGTTTGAGACACCTTGCGTGTTGGCTGTGAGGACTCCCTTTGCGCCTATGAAGCCCGCGCTGCTGCTCACAGCGCCAGCGTTGAGCGTCAGGGTGTCGGCGCTAGTGATACCGCCCTGGCCATTGATGTACCCGGCGGCGTTCGTGTTGGTGAGTGCCTGGCCATTCGTGTCGATGACCATCGCTGCGCCCGACTGGATGAGACCGGTGTCGTTGTTCAGCGCACCAGACTTCACGTCGACGGTGGTGGTTGCGGCGATGGTCCCCTTGGCGCTGTTGTCCAGTGCTCCCCCGTGGGTGTCGATGCTCAGGCTGCTGCCGAAGACCTTGCCGCCGGCGCTGCTCAGACCGCCAGTGCTCAGCGTCGTGGCGCCACCGGCTTGCAGCGTGCCACCAGTGTTGGTCGTGGTGCCCGTGGTCGTGACGGCCAGACTGCCATTGACGGCCGCGGTCGTACCTGCACTGTTGTCCAGGCTGGCGGAGGTGACCGTGGTGTTGCCGTTCGCGGCCAGTGTGCCGCCTGCGTTCGTGGCTGCACCCGAGACGGTTGCATTGAGATTGCCGACGGCGGTCAGGTTACCCGCGTCGTTCTTGAGGCTGCTGGCCGCGACGGTGGCATTGCCGCCCACCAGAATCTGTCCGGCTGCGGAGTTGTCGAGTTGACCGGCAACGGTGAGGTTCAGGTCTGACTCGCCTGCTGCCTGCAGCTTGCCACCCTGGTTGGCCATCGAGCCCGCACCGGCGGTGATGGCGCCATTGCTGGCGATGGTTCCCGCGTTGTTGGAAAGAGCGCCGCCGACATTGAGCGTCGTGGTGCCGGTGCCGTCCTGCACGATGCTGCCGCCACTTTGGTTACTCAACGAACCCGCCGTGATGTCAATCTGTTTGGCGTAGGTGGTGCCGCCGTCCTGATTGAACGCGCCGGACAGATTGACGGCCAATGCGCCGTTGCCGGTGATCGCGCCGCGCGCACCGTTGAAGCTGCCACCGGCGATGGTCAACGTACCGGTGCCGGCATGGTCGATCTTGCCGGCAATATTCGTGATGGACGCGGCCTGCAAGGTGAGGTTCTGGCCGTTGGTTGCGATCTGGCTGTTCGAGTTGTCGATGCTGCCGCTGACGGCAAGGACGGTCGCGCCGGTGCCGGTCTGCACGATCTGGCCGCCGTTGGTATTGGCGATGTTCGAGGCGTCGATCTGCAACTGGGCCGCATTGAGCTTGCCTGCGCTGTTGACCAGCGTCTGGCCGGGCTGTGCATTGGCCGAGATGGCGAGCGTGCCCGGCGTCGCGACAGTGGCACCGCTGGTGGTCACGTTGCCCTGAGCGGCTGTGATCGCAATGTTGGTTGCACCGGTCTGGCTGCCGGAGAGGTCGACGGAGGCCCCTTTGAATGTGGCGTTGCCGCCCGCGACGTTGGTGCCGGTGGAGGTCAGCGCCTGGCTGGCCGTGATGGTCATGTCGCCGGTGCTTTGCAGGTTGCCGCCGCTGCCGTCGAGGCTGCCGGTCTGGATCGCAAGCGTCCCGCCGCTGGAGATATGGCCGCTAGTGTTCAGCAACTGTTGGCCGACGTTGAGCTGAAGATTGCTGCCTGCTGAAGAGGTGTTGCCTTGGCTATTGTTCAGGGACTGACCGGTGACATTGAGGTTCTGGTTCGAGGCCAGCGTGCCGGAGGTGTTCTGGATCGCGCCAGCAACGTTGGCGGTCAGAGCACCCGTGGCCGAGATGGCACCGCGTGTGTTATCGGCAATGCCACCAACCGCCAGATTGGTATCGGACGCGCTCGTGAGCGCACCGTCGACGTTGAGCAGATCGCCAGTGGTGGTAATGCTCAAACTGCCCGCATTGAGCTTGCCGCCAGTGTTGTCGAACGAGCCGACGTTCGCGCCGAAGCTCTGGCTGACATTCAACGTACCGCCCGCATTGCTGAAGCTCGGTCCTGCGACAGCCATCGTCGCCACATTGAGCGAGCCACCCGCGTTGTTGACCTGCGGTGTATTGAGCGTGATAGGACCGCCCGCGTAGATCTTGCCCCCGTCGTTCGAGATGGTGCCACCAGCAGTGATGAAGCCTGGTGCGGGAGGTGTGTAGGTCGCGGGGGTGGAGCTACCCCCGGTACTGGTGCCCCCCAAATCCGTTGTCGGGGCCGTGGCCGTGCCTCCACCGCTGCTCGGCGTCGAAGTCCCAGGACTTGCTGTTCCCCCACCGCTTGCACCAGCACTCACAGGCTCGGCACCGATTACCCCGCCATTGGTATTGCTCAGCACCGGCGAGGCAATCGTCAGGCCCGCCGAACTACCCTGGCGGATCGTGCCGCCGCGGTTCGATATATCGCCAGGCGTGGTCAGTTCAACGCGCTGCCCTTCCAGCGTGCCGATGTTCTCGAGGCGGCCTGCTGCCGTAACGACAAGCCCCCCCGCACCAGCACCGATGCTGCCCGCGTTGCGCACGCCCAGCCCGGCTTCGCTTCCGATCAGGACGATCTTGTTTGCGTACATGCCACCCAAGGCAGCAACGTCGAGCGCAAAGGTCGGGGCGGTACCCGTGCCCGTCGTCGGTGTGACCTGGCTATGGTCGGCGCTGATCTGATTCGCGCCGGTCACCACCTTGAGTTCGCTCGCCCAGATGCTCGCGTTGGCCTGCACAGCACGCGCAAGAATGGCAGCGTAGTCGGTCTTGCTTGCATCGAGGCCCGCGCCGTCGATGGTGATGGTTCCGCCACGAACCAGGAAACTGTCGAGCCCCCCGACGGCGTTGAACTGCGGCGTGCCGGTGGTGAGCGTGGCGCGGCTGGCATTGATGAAGCCACCGCCGTCGACGCTGATGCCCGCCGGGTTCGCGATGATCACTTCCGCGCGCTGGCCGCCCACTTCGATGTAGCCGCGAAGCTGGCTGGGCGTTCCGCCGTTGACCTCGTTGAGGATGATGCGCGCCGTGCCCGTGGCCAGATTGGGGTTGCCCTGAACGAACCCACCCAGTTGGGTCTGCACGTTCACCCGGCTGTTGTTCAGGATGGCGCCGTTCGAACCGACGCTGAACTGGTTGTAGACGTTGCGCGAGACGCCCGCGGCGGAAGGCGTCTGGATGTTGACCAGCGGCACGCCATTGGGTGCCATCAGTACGGTCGGGCGAAGGTTGCCGGGGACGTTCGGGGCACCGACGATCTGGGCGTGTGCGGCTCCTGCGATTAGCACACCTGCGAGGGCGGCAGCGCCTGCGGCGGTCGTCGCCCTGCTGGCGCCCTTTCCAGTGCTGGCGGCCGTTTCCTGGACCACCATGCGCATCCCTCTGGCCGCGTTGAAGACCACGCGGTGCAAGTGCCGATTCATTGTTCTGACGCTCCCTGATAGTTGTCACGTCACATTCAAATCTGTGACGAAATGAAAGCTACGGGGCGCGATTATGAAAGAGCGGCGCTTGCGTTCAAGGAATTAATACATGCTTTTCAACGACTTAGGTTAGCCTTATCAGAAAGATTAATTCTTATGGATTAAATATTGTTGATATTTCACAACGTCAACAATTGTCAAAAATTGATGCGAAACAGGCAAAGCATCGCCTTTGCCAGAAGGGCGATGCTCCCTCATTTCGCTAGAAGATCAATGCGCCGGAACCAGAAAATCCTGGCTGATCCGCACCCCCAGCTCATTCACCCGATCGAGGAATTGCGTGAGATACGCATGCAGACCCGTCGCCAGGATTTCGTCGACGCGCGCGTATTGCAGATCGGCCAGGAGCTTCCCGGCACGGCGCTGGGTTTCAGCGCTCTGCTCGTTCTGCACCTTCGCAAGGTTGTTGACCACTTCGACCAGGCTGGCGTGCAGCGAGCGCGGCATGTCGGCGCGAAGAATGAGCAGCTCCGCCACGCGCTCGGGCTTGATCACATCGCGGTAAACCTTGCGATAGACCTCGAAGGCCGAGACGCTGCGCAGGATGGCGCTCCAGTGATAGAAGTCGTATTCCTGATCTTCCTCGGTGGCGGCGCCGAAGAACTCGCTGTTGAGGGCGTGGAACTTCACGTCCACCAGGCGCGCTGTGTTGTCGGCACGTTCCAGGAAGGTGCCCAGGCGCGAGAAGTAGAAGGCCTCGTCCTGCAGCATGGTGCCCAGCGTGACACCGCGCGACAGGTGCGAGCGGAACTTGACCCACTCGAAGAACTGGCCGGGGTCGCGCTCGAAGTCGCCCGAGCGCAGCATGCGGTTGACTTCGAGCCAGGTGGTGTTCTGCGTTTCCCAGGCTTCGGTGGTGAGCGCGCCGCGCACGGCACGTGCGTTCTCGCGAGCGGCCTTGAGGCAGGAGACGATGGACGAGGCGTTGCTCTCGTCCTTGACCATGAATTCCATCACCTCCTTGGGCGCGATCTGGTCGTACTTCTGGTTGTACCAGGGCAGCAGCTCGCTGATGGAGAGCACGCCCTGCCAGCCGTACTTGGCGACTTCGGCGGACTGCGGCAGGAGCGAGGTCTGGTAGTTGACGTCCAGCATGCGCGCCGTGTTCTCGGCGCGCTCGGTGTAGCGGGACATCCAATAGAGGTGGTCTGCGGTGCGGGACAGCATCGTTCGTGCTCCTACTGCGATTGGCTTTGCGACTGTGCGGGAGCCTTGGACTTGGGCACACGGTCGGCTTCGAGAATCCAGGTGTCCTTGGTGCCGCCGCCCTGCGACGAATTCACCACCAGCGAGCCTTCCTTGAGCGCCACGCGCGTGAGGCCGCCGGGCACCATCTGCACTTCGCTGCCCGAGAGGACGAAGGGGCGCAGGTCGATGTGGCGCGGCG
This sequence comes from Variovorax sp. 22077, assembly GCF_052044195.1. Lineage (NCBI taxonomy): Bacteria > Pseudomonadati > Pseudomonadota > Betaproteobacteria > Burkholderiales > Comamonadaceae > Variovorax > Variovorax sp. 22077. The sequence continues at coordinate 82,983 of NZ_JBQEQC010000021.1, read as the reverse complement.
CGATGCCGGCGTCGACGAAGGTGGGTGAGGTCGACAGGCTCAGCGTGGGCTGGGCGATGTAGCCGTCGGGCTTGGCGATCACGGCCTTCTTGAAGTCCTCGATCTCCGCCTGCGTCGCGGCGGGGCCGATCAGCATGCCGTAGCCGCCGGCGCCGTGCACTTCCTTGACGACCAGGTCCTTCATGTTGTCGAGCGTGTACTGCAGCTCGTCCTTGTTGCGGCACATGTAGGTGGGCACGTTCTTCAGGATCGGCTTCTCGCCGAGGTAGAACTCCACCATCTTCGGCACGTAGGGGTAGATCGACTTGTCGTCGGCCACGCCGGTGCCCACCGCATTGCAGATGACGACGTTGCCTTCGCGGTAGGCGCGCATCAGGCCCGCGCAGCCCAGGGTCGAAGTCGGGCGGAACACCTCGGGGTCGAGGAAGTCGTCGTCCACGCGGCGGTAGATGACGTCGACGCGCTTCGGCCCGCGCGTGGTGCGCATGTAGACGAAGTTGTCCTTCACGAAAAGGTCCTGCCCCTCGACCAGCTCCACGCCCATCTGCTGCGCGAGGAAGGCGTGCTCGAAGTAGGCGCTGTTGTACATGCCCGGCGTGAGCACCACCACCGTGGGCTCGGCCGTGGCCGGCGGCGCGCTGGCGCGAAGCGTTTCGAGCAGCAGGTCGGGGTAGTGCGCGACCGGCGCGATGCGGTTCTGGTTGAAGAGCTCGGGGAAGAGCCGCATCATCATCTTGCGGTTCTCGAGCATGTAGCTCACGCCGCTGGGCACGCGCAGGTTGTCTTCGAGCACGTAGTACTCGCCGTTGCCCGAGGCGTCGGGCGCCCGCACGATGTCGATGCCCGAGATGTTCGAGTAGACGTTGTGCGGCACGTTCACGCCCATCATCTCGGGGCGGAACTGGGCGTTGTTCAGGATCTGCTCGGCCGGGATGATGCCGGCCTTGATGATTTCCTGGTCATGGTAGACATCGTGAAGAAAGCGGTTGAGCGCCGTCACGCGCTGCACCAGCCCTTTTTCCATGCTGTCCCACTCGTGGGCGGGAATGATGCGAGGCAGCAGGTCGAACGGTATGAGCCGCTCGGTGCCGGAGCCGTCCTCGTCCTTGGCGCCGTACACCGCGAAGGTGATGCCGACCCGGCGGAAGATCATTTCCGCCTCTTCGCGTCGCGAACGCATCACCTCACCGGGTTGCTTCGCGAGCCATTGGTCGTAGCGCTTGTAATGCTGTCGAATCGCAGCTCCAGCGTAGGGAAGCTGCTCGTACATCTCGTCAAATTTGTGCATGGAACGACCAATCTCCTTGAGCTCGTAGCTTAGCAAGTTCAGGGCCAGTAGAACCCCTGATGCCAAGGCCGGAGACGGGCCGGATGATCTTTCCTCGCTCAGCCGGCGGAGCCCTCCTCGCTCCCCGCCTCGCTCGCTTCCTGCTTCTTGCGGGGCGACAGGAATCCCTTGATGCGCTCCCCGCTCTCGTCGCTGTAGAGGCTCGTCAGGAAGGACTCCCGTTCGGCCTCCAGCTGCTCGCGCCGGCTGCGTCCGCGCGCCGCATACACGAGCTGCTTGATGCGCGCCTGCACCTCGAACGGCCCGCGCGCAAGCTGCTGCGCCCAGGCGAGCGCGGCGGCACCGGCTTCCCCGTGCGGCACCACCTTGTTGACCACGCCCAGCTCATGCAACCGCCGGGCAGTGCACGGCGTGCCGTCGAGCAGCATTTCCAGCGCGGCCTGAGGCGGCAGAGCGCGGGCCAGCGAATCGGTGCCGCCGCCGTCGGGCGAGAGGCCGACGTTGATGTACGACATCGCGAACTTCGCGTCCTCGGCGGCCACGATGAGGTCGCAGGCCAGGCTCAGCGAGAAGCCGCCGCCCATCGCCGCCCCCTCGACCGCGGCGATCACGGGCTGCGGCGCCTCCTCGATCGCCATGAGCCATTCGTGCAGCGCGTCGATGTGGCCGCGCTGCTCGGCGGCCGGCAGCTTTCGCTGGCGGGCCAGCCGCCGCAGGTCGCCGCCTCCGCTGAAGTGATCGCCCTCGCCGCGCAGCACGATGGCGCGCACCGTGCGGAAGCCCGCGGTGGCGCGTATCGCCTTGGCCGCCGCACGGTAGACCGAGGGATTGATGGCGTTGCGCGCCTCCGGGTTACTGAGCGTCAGGATGAGCACCGGGCCTTCGCGGTGCATGTCGAGCCTGGCGCCCGACGCGGGCGCGGCGCTCGCGCTGGTGATGGCCGCAACCGCTGTCGTCATGAAACCCGCCCTGCGGTCACGCCCCGCTGCGAGCGTGGACGTTTGTACATGTTGCCCCCTTGTTGCCGAGTTGTAGCTACCCAGTAAAACGCAGGATTCTTCGGCTTGGATTCGTGAAAATGAATACCTTTAAGCTACTTTTGACAATTAATTCACAGTTTCAAGAGCCCGGGAGCTCCGAAGGGGGCAGGCGGTGCTGCCAGTACCGGGCACGCCGCTCCCGTTCGCAGGCGACGTCGGCAGGATGCAGGCTGCTCCAATGCGCGGCGCCGCAACGGGTGTTCTCGATCAGCCGCACGCCCCGGTCGAGGTAGCGCGCGACCACCTCCCGGGCCGGATGGCCGAAACGGTTGCGGTACCCCGCCTGCACGAGCACGATGCGCGGCCTGACCTGGTCGAGGAAAGCCTCCCCCGAGGAAGTCTTGCTCCCGTGATGCGGCGCCAGCAGCACGTCGGCATGCAGCAGCTGGGGCGTGCGCACGACCAGCGCCGCTTCCTGCAGCCGCTCGATATCGCCGGCCAGCAGTGCCGCCGCGCGTCCGTTGTCGACGCGCAGCACGCACGAAACCGCATTGGGCTTGCCGAAGCTGCGGTAATCGCTCTCGAAGGGATGCAGCACCTCGAAGCGCACGCCGTCCCAGCTCCACGACTGCCCTGCCTCGCAGCGCTTCGACGCACGCATCGCCTGCAGCGGGTGCGTGGCCTCGATGGAGCTCAGCAGCTCGGCCTCGGGCTGCATCGCGAGCACCGCGGGCGCGCCGCCGATGTGGTCGGCATCGCGATGGCTCACCACCAGCGTGTCGAGCCGCTCGCCGTAGGCCCGCAGCAGCGGCACCAGCACGCGGTGGCCCGCGTCGCTTTCGAGGCTGTAGCGCGGGCCGGCGTCGTAGAGCAGGCTGTGTGTGGCGGTGCGCACGAGCACCGCGTTGCCCTGGCCGATGTCTGCGGCGAGCAGCTCGAACTCGCCCACAGCAGGCCGGGGCGCCTGCCACAGCAGCACCGGCAGGAGCAGAGGAACGCCAAGGCTGCGCAGCGACCACGGCAGCCGCATCGCCAGCAACACGCCGCCGCCCACGCCGCAGGCAGCCATCCACAGCGGAGGCGCTGCCATCGACAGCGTGGCATGCGGCAGGCCGGCCAGCCATTGCAGCAGGAGTGCGAGCGCATGCACGGCCCAGGCAGCAGCGTCCCACAGGTGCGGCACCGCCACGCCGAGCATCGCCAGCGGCGTGATCACGAGCGTGACCCAGGGAATCGCCACCGCATTGGCCACCAACCCGATCAGCGACACCTGCTGGAACAGCAGCAGGCTCAGCGGCGTGATGGCCAGCGTGATGGTCCATTGCTCGCGGAAGAAGCGCAGCAGCCGAGCGGCCCCGGCGGCCTGCTGCTCGCCCGGCATTCCGGCGTCCGTCGCGAAGAGCACGCCCACCGCGACGAAGCTCAGCCAGAAGCCAGCCTGCATCAGGGCCCACGGATCGAGCGCGACCACCACGGCGGCGGTCAGCAGCCAAACGTTAGGCCATGGCCAGCGCCGACCGGTGAGACGCAGCAGCGCGACCGTCGCGAGCATCCAGACCGTGCGCTGCGACGGCACACCCCAGCCGCTGAAGAGCGCATAGAGTGCGGCCAGCAGCACGCCGCCGACCAGCGCCGCCTGCTGGGCGGGCAGCCTCAGCATCAGCCTTGCGCTGCGGCGCCAGAGCAGGCCGACCACGTGCGCAGCGAGCCAGGCGAACATCGTGACGTGCAGGCCCGAGATCGACATCAGGTGCGCCACGCCCGTGGCACGGAACACGTCCCAGCCGGCGCGGTCGATGGCGTTCTGGTCGCCGGTGACGAGGGCCGCGATCACGCCTGCGCGGGCGCGGTCGGGCACGCGCTCGAAGATCGCATCGCGCACGGCCTCGCGGGCCCGCTCGATGGGGTGGCGCCAGGTGGAGTCGACCAGCACCGGCGCCACGTCGCGCGTGCCGCTGCGCACATGGCCGCTGGCATGCAGGCCCTGCTCCCACATCCAGAGTTCGCCGTCGAAGCCATGCGGGTTGCGGTTGCCGTGCGGCGCCTTCAGGCGCACCGTCAGGCTCCAGCGCTCGCCCGCATGGAGCAAGGCGACGTCGGCGACGGCCCGGGGTGCGCGGCTCCAGAGGCTGGAGCCCTCGGCATACCAGCCGAGCGCGATGCGATCGGGGACGACGGGCAGGCCCCGCATGCCGGCATCGGCCCAACGGGCGGATTCGACATCCAGCGTGAAGCGCGTGCCGGCCTCGTTGCGCTGGGGCATCTCGGACACGACCCCCGTGACGCGCAGGTCCTGCCCTTCGAGCGCAGGGGCCAGTGCGCCTGCGGCGTAGGCCACGGCACGCCACCCCGCGAGCCCCGCGCCGGCCATCGCCCCGCAGGCCAGGGCGATGAGCAGAAGCGCCCTTCCCGGCAGCAGCCGCCAACACATTCCGGCCGTTGCGGCCCATAGCAAACCGGCATAGACCCATGCCGGCCACAGCACCGGTTGCTGCAGTTGCAAGGCCGCTCCCAACAGCGAACCGCCCAGCGCCGCGAATGCGCCGGCAGCGCCCACGGCCCGGCGTGACGCGCGATTCCGCGTCATCAGACAACTCCCGAACCCATGATGCAAACCCTCCCCGAACCCGCGCTCAATGGCGCGTTAATTGCTAAGCATCTCGGCTAGTATGCGTCTCACCAGAGACATCTTCTCGATGCAATCTGCCAGCACAGCACAAAAAAACGCATGTCCATTCACGCCGCTCTACACCACGTCACCCACTACAAGTACGACCGCCTGGTGCAGCTGGGCCCGCAGGTCGTGCGCTTGCGGCCCGCGCCGCATTGCCGCAGCAACGTCATCTCGTATTCGCTGCGGGTCGAGCCGGCCGAACACTTCGTCAACTGGATGCAGGACCCGTTCGCCAACTACCAGGCGCGGCTCGTGTTTCCAGAGAAGACGCGCGAGTTCAAGGTCACCGTCGACCTCGTGGTCGAGATGGCGGTCTACAACCCCTTCGACTTCTTCCTCGAGCCGCAGGCCGAGAACTTTCCCTTCAAGTACACGCCCTCGCAGGCCGAGGAACTGGCTCCCTACCTCGTGGCCGACCCGGTCACGCCGCTGCTGCAGGCCTACCTCGACAAGATCGACCGCAAGGAGCAGCGCACCATCGACTTCCTGGTCGGGCTGAACCAGCAGGTCCAGAAGGACGTCAACTACCTCATCCGCATGGAGCCCGGCGTGCAGACGCCGGAAGAAACGCTCACCAACGGCAGCGGCTCCTGCCGCGACTCGGGCTGGCTGCTGGTGCAGCTGCTGCGCCACTGCGGGCTGGCCGCACGCTTCGTCTCGGGCTACCTGATCCAGCTCACGCCCGACGTGAAGGCGCTCGACGGCCCGAGCGGCACCACGGTCGACTTCACCGACCTGCACGCCTGGTGCGAGGTGTTCCTGCCCGGCGCGGGATGGATCGGCCTCGACGCCACCTCGGGCCTGCTGGCCGGCGAGGGCCACATCCCCCTGGCCTGCACGCCCACGCCCTCGAGCGCCGCGCCCATCGAGGGCGGCGTCGACGAATCCGAGGTCGAGTTCAGCCATGACATGAAGGTCACGCGCATCTACGAATCGCCGCGCGTCACCAAGCCCTACACCGAAGACCAGTGGGCCGACGTGCTCGCGCTGGGCGAGGCAGTGGATGCCCGCCTGAAGGCCGGCGACGTGCGCCTGACCATGGGCGGCGAGCCCACCTACGTGGCCACCACCGACCGCGACGCGCCCGAATGGAACACCGACGCGCTCGGCCCCACCAAGCGCGGCTACGCCACCGAGCTCGTGCACAAGCTGCGCGCCGAATACGGCAAGGGCGGCTTCCTGCACTTCGGCCAGGGCAAGTGGTACCCGGGCGAACAGCTGCCGCGCTGGGCGCTGTCGATCTTCTGGCGCGCCGACGGCCAGCCGCTTTGGCACGACCCCGACCTGTTCGCCGACGAGCGCTTTCCCACGCACTACACGAGCGAGGACGCGCGCCGCTTCACCAACCTGCTCGCGCAGAAGCTCGGCCTGACCGAGCGCTACATCCAGCCAGGCTACGAGGACATCTACTACTACCTCTGGCGCGAACGCCGCCTGCCGGTGAACGTCGACCCCTTCGACTCCAAGCTCGACGACGAGCTGGAGCGCATGCGCCTGCGCCGCGTGTTCACGCAGAAGCTCGACGCGGTGATCGGCTACATGCTGCCGCTGGAACCCGGCAACGCGAACCGCGACGCCCCCGCGCTCGAAGGCCCGGCCTGGAAGACCGGCCCGTGGTTCCTGCGCGACGACCGGCTCTACCTCATTCCGGGCGACTCGCCCATGGGCTACCGCCTGCCGCTCGACTCGCAACCGTGGGCCAGCAAGGGCGACTACCCCTACATGATCGAGCGCGACCCGAACGCGCAGCGCGGCGCGCTGCCGAGCGGGGCCGACTACCAGGCGCGCTACGCCATGGCCGCGGGCGATGCCGGCGGCGCCGCGACGGGGCTGGGTGCCGTTCCCTATACCTTCGGCGCTCCGCCCGCCGTGCCCTCTTCGCTGCGCATGCAGACGCCGGGCGCCGCGAGCGACGGCGAAGGCCATGGCGTGGACGACAACGACACCGCCAACTCCGTCGATCCGACGGTCAACCGCCAGCCACGGCGCGGCGAATCCGCCCACTGGATCACCCGCACCGCGCTGTGCGTCGAAGTGCGCGACCCGCGCCGCGCGAACGGCCCCGCCGCCGAGAAGAAGGGCAGCGCCTCGGGCGTGCTCTACGTCTTCATGCCGCCGCTTGCGCGCCTGGAGGACTACCTCGACCTCGTCGCCGCCGTGGAAGCCACCGCGCGCGACCTGGGCGTGCGCATCGTGATGGAAGGCTATCCGCCGCCGCGCGATCCGCGCCTGAAGCTGCTGCAGGTCACGCCCGACCCGGGCGTGATCGAGGTCAACATCCATCCGGCCCACAACTGGAAGGAACTGGTCGACCACACCGAGTTCCTCTACAACGCCGCCTTCGAAACCCGCCTGTCGGCCGAGAAGTTCATGACCGACGGCCGCCACACCGGCACCGGCGGCGGCAACCACTTCGTGCTGGGCGGCGCGACGCCGGCCGACAGCCCCTTCCTGCGCCGGCCCGAGCTGCTGGCCAGCCTGCTGCTGTACTGGCACAACCATCCATCGCTGAGCTACCTGTTCTCGGGCATGTTCATCGGCCCGACGAGCCAGGCGCCGCGCGTGGACGAGGCGCGCAACGACCAGGTCTACGAGCTGGAGATCGCGCTGAAGGAGATCGCGAAGAACCGCGAGATCTACGGCCAGAACATGCCGGCCTGGCTGGTCGACCGCACGCTGCGCAACATCCTGATCGACGTCACGGGCAACACGCACCGCAGCGAGTTCTGCATCGACAAGCTCTACTCGCCCGACTCCAGCACCGGCCGCCTCGGCCTTCTGGAACTGCGCGCCTTCGAGATGCCGCCGCACGCGCGCATGAGCATCGCGCAGCAGCTGCTGATCCGCGCGCTGGTGGCCCGCTTCTGGGACGAGCCCTACAAGGCGCCCGTCACCCGCTGGGGCACCGAGCTGCACGACCGCTTCCTGCTGCCGACCTTCGTGAAGATGGACTTCGACGACGTCATCAGCGAGATGCGCCAGGCCGGCTTCGCCTTCGATCCCGACTGGTTCGCGCCGCACTTCGAGTTCCGCTTCCCGCTGGTGGGCCAGGTTCAGGCGATGGGCGTGGAGCTGTCGCTGCGCAATGCGCTCGAGCCCTGGCACGTGATGGGCGAGGAAGGCGCGGTCGGCGGCACGGTGCGCTATGTGGATTCGTCGCTGGAGCGCATCGAAGTGCGCGTGACCGGCCTCAACGAGAGCCGCCACGTCGTCACCGTCAACGGCAAGGTGCTGCCGCTGCAGCCCACGGGCGTGACCGGCGAATTCGTTGCCGGCGTGCGCTACAAGGCCTGGAACCCGCCTTCGTCGCTGCACCCGAGCATCAAGGCCCATGCACCGCTGACCTTCGACCTGGTCGACACCTGGATGAAGCGCTCGCTGGGCGGCTGCCAGTACTTCGTGGCCCACCCGGGCGGGCGCAACTACGAGACCTTCCCGGTCAATGCCTACGAGGCCGAAAGCCGCCGCCATTCGCGCTTCACCCGCACCGGCCACACTCCCGGCCTGCTGCGCACGCCGCCGGCCACCATCGAGCTGCCGGGCAGCCGCGAATTCCCGTTCACGCTCGATCTGCGGCGCTGAGGGGACATCCGTCACACTGCCCGAACGGCCCCCCGTGACGGCAGTGTGACAATTACCCCCCTGTGGAACCTTTGAACGAATCCCTGTTCGACGCCCAGGCACTGGAGTTTCCGGCGGCCCTGGCGTCGGCGCTCGCCCCGCCCGCCCTGCCCGGCCATTTCGACGAAATGCGCGGGCTGGCCACGCCGGCGGCGCCGCTCCGGCCGGCGCCCGGGCCTTCGACAACGGCCCCAGCCCCGGCCGCCCCGCAGCTCTACGATGCCGCGGCGGGCCAGTCGCAGTCCCAATCCCAGGCACAGCCCAATCCCCAGCCCCCTTCGCAGTCACCCACGCAGTCACCCACGCAGTCGCCCTCCCAGCCGACCACCCAGTCGCAATCCCAGGCGCAGACACAGGTCTCCGGCGAGCCACCGCCGCTCACCCCGGCCTGGAACGCCTTCTTCGAGCAGCTGGGCCCGGGCGGCTTCAACGACCTGCCCCGTCGCGCGGCCAGCCTGGAGCGGCAGATCCGCGACAACGGCGTCACCTACAACGTGTACGCAGACGCCAACGGCCCGCAGCGGCCCTGGTCGCTCGACCTGTTCCCGCTGATCGTCTCGCCGGAGAGCTGGAGCCGGATCGAGGCCGGCGTGCTGCAGCGCGTGCGCGTGCTCGACCGCGTGATGGCCGACGCCTACGGCCCGCAGCAGCTGCTGGCCGAGGGCCTCATTCCCCCCGCGCTGGTACGCGGCCACCCCGGCTACCTGCGCGCGCTGCACGGCGTGAAGCCGCCGGGCGACACCTGGCTGCACATCGCCGCCTTCGACCTGGCGCGCGGCCCCGACGGCAACTGGTGGGTCGTCTCCCAGCGCACGCAGGCGCCCTCGGGCCTGGGCTACCTGCTGGAGAACCGCCTCGCCATCACGCGGCAGTTTCCGCAGGCCTTCGAGGCGCTGCACGTGCAGCGGCTGGCCGCCACCTACAGCGCCATGATGGAAGGCCTGCAGCGCATGTGCCCGGCCGGCGTGCCGCCGCACATCGCGCTGCTCACGCCGGGCCCGTACAACGAGACCTACTTCGAGCACGCCTACCTCGCGCGCTACCTCGGCGTCACGCTGGTCGAGGGCAGCGACCTCACGGTGCGCGACCAGCGGCTCTACCTGAAGACGCTGCAGGGCCTGCGCCCGGTGCACGGCCTCATCAAGCGGCTGGACGACCAGTTCCTCGACCCGCTGGAGCTGCGCCCCGACTCCACGCTCGGCGTGCCCGGCCTGCTGCAGGCCATCCGCGCCGGCAACGTGCTGGTGGCCAACATGCCGGGCTCGGCCTTCCTCGAATCGCCCGCGCTGCTGGGCTTCCTGCCCGGGCTGGCGCGCCGGCTGATCGGCGAGAAGCTCATGCTCCCCGCCCTGCCCACCTGGTGGTGCGGCGAGCGCGCCGCGCTCGAATCGGTGCTGCCGCAGCTGGGCGACTGCGCCATCAAGCCCACCTACCCCGGCTTCGACGGCCGCGCGAGCTTCGACGCCGTGCTCGGCAGCCACCTCGGCCGGCGCGAGCTCGACGAATGGGCCGGCCGCATCGTGCGCGAGGGCGACGTCCACACCGTGCAGGGCTACATGCCGCTGTCGCAGATGCCCACCTGGGCCAACGACCTCGGCCCGGGCCACATCGCGCCGCGCGCGGTGATGCTGCGCGTGTTCGCGGTGAGCGATGGCGCGCAGTCGTGGCGCGTGCTGCCCGGCGGCCTGGCGCGGCTCACCGAGCCCGACGCGCAGTTCGCCTCGATGCAGCGCGGCGGCAGCAGTGCCGACGTGTGGGTGCAGACGCACGGCGAGGTCGACCGAACCACGCTGCTGCAGCCGCACAGCACGCCGGCGTCGCTCGCGCGGCATCGCGCGCCGGTCACCAGCCGCGCGGCCGAGAACATGTTCTGGCTGGGCCGCTACACCGAGCGTGCCGAGAACGCGGTGCGCCTGGCCCGCCTCACGCTGAGCCTGCTGGGCAGCGAAGACCAGTCCTCACGCCCGCTGCTCGAATGGCTGCACCGCATGGCGCTGCGCAATGCGCTGGTGCCCGCCGGCGTGCCGAGCGCGCCGCAGTCGCGACGCGTGTTCGAGCGCGCGCTCATCGCCGAATTGGGCGACGTGGCGCGCGGCGGCAGCGTGGGCTTCAGCCTGCGCTGCATCCGACAGGCCGCGGCCGCGGTGCGCGAGCGGCTCTCGCAGGACACCTGGAACCAGATCGTGCGCACCGAGGCCGACTTCCTGCGCCGCTGCGCCGAGCAGGCCGACGAAGGCAGCTTCGCCGCCAGCGCTGCGCTGCGCGCCCTCGAATCCGCCAGCAACGCCCTCGCCGCCATGACCGGCGCGCAGACCGACCGCATGACGCGCGACGACGCCTGGCGACTCCTGTCCATCGGCCGCCACATCGAGCGGCTGGGCTTCCTCGCGAATGCGCTGGAGGCCGGCTTCGACAACGGCGCGGTGCACGAGGTGAGCGGCTTCGAGGCCATGGTGGCCCTCTTCGACAGCACCATCACCTTCCACGCCCGCTACCAGCAGCGCCGCGACGTCGCCACCATGGTCGACCTGCTGGTGCTCGACGCCGAGAACCCGCGCTCGCTGGCCTGGGTCACGCAGACCCTGCGCGGGCGCATCGCGCGGCTGGCCGGCAGCGCGCCGGGCAAGCTGACGGCCCTTTCGTACGAGCTGCCCGATCCGTCCGGCTGGACGCTCGAGCACCTCTGCGCCGCCGGGCCCGACGCCGACTACCCGGAGCTCGTGAAGCTGCTCGCCGGCTGCGAGACGGCGGCCTACCACGTGTCCGACGCCATCGGCACGCGCTACTTCACGCTGACCTCCGAGTCGCTGCGCTCGGTCGGCGCCTGAACAGGTACTCCCCCATGCTTCGCGCACTTCGTGTCGCTACGCACACCCCCTCGCCGGGGGCAACGCCTGCGGCCCGGCAAAGCCGGTTCCGCGGCGTTCCACAATAAGTTCAAGGAGAACCACCGCCATGCCTCGCCATATCACCATCAACCGCCGCTTCGCACTCGCCACCGCGAGCGTCTTCGCGGCCCTGGCCATCGCCGGCTGCGGCAAGCAGGAGCCCGCATCGGCGCCGGCCGCTGCCGCGGCACCGCCGGCAGCAGCGCGCGTGCTGGTGGTGGGCACCGACGCCGCCTACACGCCCTTCGAGTCGCAGAACGACCGGGGAGAGATCGTGGGCTTCGACATCGAGGTGGTGAAGGCGGTCGCGCAGAAAGCCGGCTTCGAGGTGAAGTTCGTCAACACGCCATGGGAAGGCATCTTCAACTCGCTCGCCCAGGGCGACCGCGACCTGCTGGTGTCGGCCATCACCATCACCGACGAGCGCCGCCAGACGATGGACTTCTCGCAGCCCTACTTCGACGCGCGCCAGCTCATCGCCGTGCGCAACGACGCGCCCATCAACAGCTTCGAGGACCTCAAGCCCCTGAAGGTCGGCGTGCAGAACGGCACCACCGGCGACGAGGTGGTGGGCAAGCTGCTGGGCAAATCGAGCACCGCCATCAAGCGCTTCGAGTCGACGCCGCTGGCGCTCAAGGAACTGGAAGCCGGCGGCGTGCAGGCCGTGGTGGCCGACAACGGCGTGGTGGTGCACTACCTCGCCAACAACACCGCCGGCGGCTTCAAGACGGTGAGCGACACCAGCTTCCCGGTCGAGAAGTACGGCATCGCCGTGAAGAAGGGCAACGCCGAGTTGCTCGCCAAGATCAACCAGGGCCTGGAGGCGATCCGCGCCGACGGCACCTACGCGAAGATCTACGCCTCGTACTTCGGCGCAGAGTCGAAGTAGGCGGCCAGAGCGACGCACTCACCCGACTGGCTTCGCCATGCTGCTGCACGTCACCCACGAAACACGCTACGAATACTCGCCGCCGGTCGAGACGGCGCAGCATCTCGCGCACCTGAAGCCGCTGGTCACAGGCTCGCAGAAGCTCGTGAGCCACAAGCTCTCCATCGAGCCCGCGCCGGCACAGCGCAGCGAGCAGGCCGACCTGTACGGCAACGCGCGTGCCTTCTTCGCGCTCGAGGCCACGCACGACCGGCTGGTGGTCACGGCCGAGAGCGTGGTCGAGACCTCGCAGCCCGTGCTCTCGCCCGCCGTGGCGCGCGACCTGCCCTGGGAGGCCGTGCGAGAGCGCTTCCGCTTCCGCAAGGACGCCACCTTCGACGCGGCGTCGGAGTTCGTCTTTCCCTCGCCCTACGTGCCGCGCCACGACGACTTCGCCGCCTATGCCCGCGCCAGCTTCGTGCCCGGGCGCGCCGCCTTCGACGTGGCGATGGACCTCACCACGCGCATCTACGAAGACTTCATCTACGACGCCGACAGCACCGAGATCAACACCCCCGCCGTCGAGGCCCTCGCGCAGCGCAAGGGCGTGTGCCAGGACTTCGCCCACATCATGATCGCGTGCTTCCGCACCATGGGCCTGCCCGCACGCTACGTCAGCGGCTACCTGCTGACGCAGCCGCCGCCCGGCCAGCCCCGACTGGTGGGCGCCGACGCCTCGCATGCCTGGGTGTCGGTGTACCTGCCCGGCGAGGACGACGGCACCGGCGGCAGCCCCGGCGACTGGGTCGACTTCGACCCCACCAACGGCCGACAGCCCGGCGAGGACTACGTCACGCTGGCCATCGGCCGCGACTACTCCGACGTCTCGCCGATGCGCGGCGTACTGCATGGCGGCGCAAGGCACACGCTGAGCGTCGGCGTGACCGTGCAGCCGGTGGGGGAAGTGGTCGAGGGCCTGCCGCAAACACAGACACAATCGCCTTCCCAAGACAAGGAGTCCCAATGAGCGTCTACGACAAACTTTCCAGCCTCGGCATCACCCTTCCGCCCGTCGCCGCACCCGCCGCCGCATACGTGCCCTTCGTGCAGACCGGCAACCTCGTGTTCCTCTCGGGCCACATCGCCAAGAAGGACGGCAAGGTCTGGACCGGCCAGCTCGGCGCCAACATCAGCACCGAGGAAGGCAAGCAGGCCGCACGCGCCATCGCCATCGACCTGCTGGGCACGCTGCACGCGGCCGTGGGCGACCTGAACAAGGTCAAGCGCATCGTCAAGGTGATGAGCCTGGTCAACTCGGTCGGCACCTTCACCGAGCAGCACCTCGTGACCAACGGCGCAAGCGAGTTCTTCGCCGAAGTCTTCGGCCCCGAGAAGGGCGCGCATGCGCGCAGCGCCTTCGGCGTGGCACAGATTCCGCTGGGCGCCTGCGTGGAGATCGAGCTGATCGCCGAGATCGGCTGAAGCTCGCACATCCGCGCACATCCACGCGCGCACCCGCAACCGGCCGCATCCGCGGCACCCCATGCAAGAGGCCTGACGGCGATGGCCGTCGGGCCTTTTCTCTTCCGGGCCCTCACGCATGTCCAGACACGTTCCGCCACCGCCCGCCCCAGAGAGCGCCCTGCGCGCGCTCGAAGCCAAGCTCGGCGCTGCCTTGCCGCCGGTTCTCAGGGCCTGCTTTGCGACGAGCAACGGCGGCAGGTTCGGCGATCCGCGCAATCGCGACTGCGAATGGCAGCTCCACCCCGTGTTCGACGCCACCGACCGCAAGCAGATGAAGCGCACCGGCGAGGACATCGTCCACTACACGAAGCTGGCGCTGAAGGACGAGCGCTTTCCGCGCCATGGCATCAGCATCGCGCACGACTACACGCTGGCGCGCCAGCTGCTGGTGCTGCGCGACGAGGCAAGCGGTGCCATCTCCGACCAGGTCTTCCTGTTCGACGCCTTCACCGGCCAGTGGTGTGCGCCCTACGCCGCCGACCTGCAGGCGGCCATCGACCAGGACCGCATTCCCGAAGCCGTGCAGCCCGACCCCGCACGAGCGCTGCCCGTGTTCCGCTACTACGCCGACCCGTTCGAATCGGGCGTGATGCGCGTTTCGAGCGAAACCTGCGAGTGCTGCGGCAAGGCCACCGGCTACATCTACGGCGGCAGCTTCTACGCCGTCGGCAGCGAATCGCACTTCTGCCCATGGTGCATCGCCGACGGCTCGGCGGCGGCGAAGTTCGACGGCGAATTCAACGACGCAGCCGGCGTGGGCATGGGCGAGGTCGAGCTGCCCTCGCCCATCATCGAGGAGGTGTCGCAGCGCACGCCCAGCTTCTTCAGCTGGCAGCAGGAGCAATGGTGGGCGCACTGCAACGACGCGGCCCGCTTCCTCGGCGAGATCGAGCATGTCGACCGGACGCTGCTCGCATCGGAAAATGCCGCCGACTTCGTGCGCGAGACATGCGAGGCGGTTCGCCTGGAACCCGGCGAAGGCTGGCAGTCGCTGCTGGACACGCCCTCGGGTGAGCGCAGCTTCGCGGTGTTCGTCTTCGGCTGCCTGCACTGCGGCAAGCTCGGCGGCTACGTCGACCACAGCTGACGCAGCCAGCGCTGCCAGCTCTGTCAGCGCAAGAACGCCGCGCCTGTCTCGCCACGGCGATGCGTCTCGACGACGGGACGCAGGCCGGCATGCGCGTCGCCCACCACCGCGCCGATGCCCGCGCCCGGCAACGCCTCGTCCTTCAGGTCGTTCCAGCCGCGCTCACACGGCGGCGGCTGCGACTTCGAGCTGGGCGAGCCGCCGCGCCATGCGGCCGACGAAGTTCTGCGTCACATGCGGCAGCACGCGCTGCGACGGCACCACGATGCCGACCTGCAGCTGGTCGAGCGCCGGCAGCTCGAAGGGCCGCCAGATCAGGTCGCCGCGCTTCAAGTCCTCGATGAAGGCGATCTTCGAGAAGCACGAGATGCCCTTGCCGGCCATGATGAGCCGCTTGAGCATCGGCGTCGAGTTGCAGGTGGCGGCCGGCTCCATGTCGTCCCAGAACGATGCGAACTCGGGCGACAGCGCGGCGCTGATCACCGGGTGCGAACTGGAGCGCAGGAACGGATAGCGCGCGCATTCCTTGAGCGAAACGCTCGCGTGTTTGGCCAGCGGGTGGCCCGGGGCCATCACCAGCCCGATGGGCAGCTTCGCCAGCGCCACCGCCGCCACGCCGCCCGGCAGCCGGCTCACGAAGGTCATGCCCACGTCCACCTGGCCCGACATCACCATCTGCGGCACGTCCATGGGCTGCACCGCGGTGATGGTGTATGTGACGGCGGGGAACACCTGCAGGAAGTCTTCCACCGCCGAGGGCAGCAGCTCCTCGAAGAACGAATCCATCGCCGCCACCTTCACGTGGCCGGTGCGCTCGCCCTTGAGCGCATCGAGCTCGGTGCGCATCACCTGGTACTGGTGCAGCGTCTCCTGCGCGTGCTTGAGCAGGCGCTCGCCGGCCGCATTCAGCCGCAGGCCGTTGGGCATGCGGTCGAACAGCTCGACGCCGAGCTCGTCCTCCAGCTTGTGGATCTGCCGGTTGACCGCGCTGGCGGCCACGTAGAGCCGTTCCGAAGCCTTGCGCACCGAACCGCAGCTCGCCACCTCGATGAAGTACTTGAGGATGCTGGCGTGCATCAGCCGGTCCTCCCACGCATGCGCATGCGCATACGCATGCGCGTGGCCCGGGGCTCATCCGGCCAGCCGCGCGCCCTCCTTTGCGATGGCGGGGTGGTCGCAGGCCACGGGGCCGGCGTCCGCCGCGCCGCCGGGCGAGCCCAGCCCGCTGACCTCGGCGGCGAAGAAGTCGCGGTTGATGGCCGCGAAATGTGCCATTTCGGGCGGCAGCCGAAGGTCTTCGTAGATCGCCTGCGTGGGGCAGGCCGACACGCAAATGCCGCAGTCGATGCATTCATCCGGGTGAATGTACAGAGTGCGCGCGCCTTCGTAGATGCAATCGACAGGACAGCACTTGACGCAGGCGCCGTCCTTGATGTCGATGCAGGCACCGGTGATGACGTGGGGCATGGCATGCACCTTCGCTGGCGGGCCGGTCTAGCGGCCCAGCCACTGCGGCTTGCGCTTCTGCTGGAAGGCCAGCACACCCTCGTCGGCGTCCTGCGACTGCAGCGCCGCCACCAGCGCCGGCAGCCGCATGCGATGCGCCTCGGCCGGCGCCAGGGTGCCGGTGCGCCGCACCACCTGCTTGATGGCCTTGAGCGACAGCGGCGCGCAGGCCAGCATCTGCTGCACCCAGCGGTCGACGGCCGCATCGAGCTCCGTGCGGGGCACCACCTCGTTGACCAGGCCCATCTCCAGCGCGCGCTGCGCCTTCACGCGCTGGCCGGTGAGCATCATGCCCATGGCCTGGCGGTAGGGAATCTGCCGCTGCAGCAGCAGCATGCCGCCGTCCAGCGGCAGCCGCCCCACCAGCGGTTCGGGCAGGCCGAAGCTGGCCTCCTCGCAGGCCACCACGATGTCGCAGCCCAGCACCATCTCGAAGCCGCCACCCAGGGCAAGGCCATTGACGCGGGCGATCACCGGCACGTCCAGCGTCTCGCGCAGCGCGATGCCGCCGAAACCGCCCGGACGCGCCGCCGCCCAGTACTCCACGCCCTTGAGGCTGGAGGTGTTCTTCAGGTCGGCGCCGGCGCAGAAGGCGCGCTCGCCGGCGCCGGTGAGCACCACGGCGCGGATGTCGTCGCGCGACTCGATCTCGCTCCAGATGCGCTGCAGCTCTGCCTCGGTGGGCAGGTCGACGGCATTGAGCACCTCGGGCCGGTCGATGGTGACCGTCGCGACATGGCCCGCGACTTCGAGGAAAACGCTCATGCGCCGGCCTCCTCGATCAGCGCGCGCGCCTCGGCGAGAACCTCGGCCGTGTGCTGCCCGAGCCGTGGCGGTGCCCGGCGCAGGCCGGCCCTGGCGCCCGACATGTGGATGGGGCTCCCGATGAACTTCAGCGCACGGCCCGAGGGTGTGCCGCCTTCCAGGATCATTGCGTTGTGCAGCGTCTGCGGATCGACCAGCGCCTCGCGCATGTCGCGCACCGGGGCCGAGAGCAGGTCCTGCTCTTCCAGCTTCGCAAGCCAGTGCTCGCGGGTATCGCTTGCGAAGCGCTCGCGGAAGATGGCGTGCAGCGCGGCCTTGTTCTCGAACTGCGCCGAGAGCGTGGCGTAGCGCGCGTCGAGCGAGAGGTCGTCGATGCCCAGCGCGGTGCAGATGTCGCGCAGCGGGTTGGCCTTGAAGGCGCCCACCAGCACCAGCGGCCCGGTCCGCGTGTCGAACACGCCAGACAGCGGCATGGCGGCCCAGTTCACCTCGGAGTCCTCCATCATCACCATGGCCGCCTCCTGCATCTGCATGGCCAGCATGGAGTTGTAGAGCGACACCGAGATCTTCTGCCCCTCGCCCGTGCGCTCGCGCTGCAGCAGCGCCAGCAGGATGCCCTGCACCATGTGCATGCCGGCGGTGTAGTCGGCCAGCGCAGTCGGGTAGATCGACACCGGCACCGAGGCATCGGCACGCCGCGCCATCACGCCGGTGAGCGCCTGCGCCAGCACGTCCTGCCCGCCCTTGTGGGCGTAGGGGCCGGTCTCGCCGTAGCCGGTGCCCACCGCGTAGATGATGCGCGGGTTCAGTCGCCTGCAGTCTTCGTAGCCCAGGCCCAGCCGCTCCATCACGCCGGCGCGGAAGTTGTTGGTGACCACGTCGGCACCGGCGATGAGCGCCTTCACCAAGTCCATCTGCGCGGCGTCGCGCAGGTCGATCTCCACGCTGCGCTTGTTGCGGTTGAGGCTGCAGAAGATGGGGTTGTCCTCGCCGGCCACCGGCGCGAAGGTCGATCGGCTGAGGTCGCCCGCGCCCTTGCGCTCGATCTTGACGACGTCGGCGCCATGGTCGGCCAGCATCTGCGTGCAGACCGGACCCATCATCACCTGCGTGAAGTCGATGATGCGGATGCCGTCCAGCGGCAGTGCGTCGGTGCCGGTGCTCATGCGGCCTCCTTCGTGAAAGAACGGGCGATGGTCGGCACATCGGCGTTCGGCCCCTTCTGGTCGCCGGGGTCGGCGCCCTGCGCACGCAGTGTCTTCTGCAGCTTCGCGATGTCGACCTCGCGCACCGTCACGCCGGCATCCAGCGCCAGCGCGGCGGCGGTGCCCGTGGCCTCGCCCATCGCCATGCACGGCGGGATCTCGCGCGAGATCTTCTGCGCTGCGGAGGTGGCCGAGTAGTGGCGGCCGGCCACCAGCAGGTTCTCGACGCTGCGCGGCAGCAGCGTGCGGTAGGGGTAGTAGTAGTCGCGCCCTCGCGCCACGCTGTCTTCGAAGCGGGTGCGCTGGGCCACGTCCTCCTTGGTCATCACGTACGCGCCTTCGAGCAGGCGGGTCTGGCGGATGCCGGTCTGCGGCGCCATGTCGATCAGCGTGCACTTCGAGAAGCCCGGCAGCTTCGCGCGCACGAAGTCGATCACCTTCTGGATGGTGGCGCGGCCCAGCACCTCGGCGCGTGTGAGGTCGCTCACCTTCAGGCCGTCGAGGCCCGGCATGTGCGGGCAGTTGCACCACACCACGCCCGGCAGCGGCGTCTTGAGCCACCAGGCTTCCCAGGCACCGCCGAGCATGTGCTTGATCTCGCGGTCGAGTGCCTGCCAGGCCTCGGGCTCCTCGCGCTCGAAGCGCTCGGCCTCCTCGGTGTCGACGCCGCCGAGGCGGAACACGGTGGTCACGATGTAGCTGCCGCTGATGTGCGGCGCTCCAGCCGAGGCGGCCACGTCGAGGTCGCCGGTCGTGTCGATCACCACCTTGCCCAGGATGGCCTCGCGCCCGCCCTTGGTCTCGCAGACCACGCCCTTGACCTTGCCGTCCTCCACCAGCGTGCGCGAGAACCAGGAGTGCAGCCGCAGTTCGATGCCGGCCTGCAGCACCATCTCGAGCGAGGTGCGCTTCCATGCGTCGGGGTCGAAGGCGGCGGCGAAGCAGATGGGGTGCGGCTTCGTCTTGCTGTGGAAGTCGTAGGTGCCCCAGCGCTTCCAGCGCCGCACCGACTCGGGCAGCGTGCCCCATTCGTGCTGTCGCGGGTACTCGGCCAGGCCCAGCGCCGACATGCGCTCGATCATCTCCAGGCAGATGCCGCGCACCGAGATTTCCTGCTGGTGGCTGTCCCACATGTCGTCCAGCACCAGCACCATGCCGCCGGAGGCCAGGCCGCCCAGGTGGTTGTAGCGCTCCAGCAGCGTCACGCTCGCGCCGTTGCGCGCCGCGGCCAGCGCCGCCGCCTGCCCGGCGGGGCCGCCGCCGACCACCACCACGTCCGATTCGGCTGCCACGCGCACGTCGTGCGCGGGCTCCTGCATCCAGTCGCCAATACGGCTCATAGAAATCTCCTGTTTGAAATGTTTGGATGTGTCTGGAATGCGCCGGCCGGGTCCGTCGCCCGCCGGTCGCCTGTCGTGTTCACTGCGAACTCAGTGCGCGCCCTCTTCCGGCTGCCAGCGGATGACCCAGCGCTCCGCCAGCGTCACCAGCAGGAAGAACAGGCCGGAGAGCGTCGCGCTCATCACGATCGCGGCGTAGAGCAGCGGCGAGTCGAAGTTGAAGGTAGCCTGCAGGATCATTGCGCCGATGCCGACCGTAGCGCCCACCCACTCGCCCACCACCGCGCCGATCACGCACATCGACGCCGCGATGCGCAGTGCCGAGAACAGGTAGGGCAGCGCGTTGAGCAGCCGCAGGCGGAAGAAGATCTCTGTCCTGCTGGCCGAGAGCACCCGCATCAGCTCCATCGCCTGCGGGTTCACCGACTCCAGCCCGCGCACCATGTTCACCAGCGTGGGGAAGAAGCACACCAGGGCGGCGATGGTGATCTTGGGCTCCACGCCGTTGCCCATGATGAGCACCAGCACGGGCGCCTTCGCCACCAGCGGCACGGCATTGAACATCAGCACCACGGGGAAGAAGATGTCCTGCAGCGTCTTGTTGTGCACGAAGATGGTCGCGACGACGATGGCCGCGAGGTTGCCCAGCACGAAGCCGCCGGCCGCCTCGAAGGCCGTGGGCAGCAGGTTGTCGAGCAGCACGTCGCGCTTGGCGTAGAGCGTCTCCAGCACCGCCCATGGCGTGGGCGCGATGAAGGGCTTGACCCCGAAGGCGACGATCACCAGCCACCAGAGCGCGATGAGGCCGACGATGCCCAGCGCCGGAAGGATGCGCCTGCGCCAGATGCGCTTCTGCCGCGCGGCGGCCCAGGCGACGTACTCGGGATCGGCCGATGCAGCCGGCGCACCGAGCGCGCCCGTTGTGCCAGGCACTGCCGTATCGATGGAACGTGTATTCATGACCTCGGCCTCAGCAGGTTTCCAGCACGCGCCGCAGATGGCTCGTGAGCCGGACGAACTCGGGTGTCTCGCGCACGTCGAGCGTGCGCTGCGCGGGCAGATCCACCGGCACGATCTCGCGAACGCGCCCCGGGTTGGCCGCGAGCATCAGCACGCGCTGGCCGAGGAAGGCCGCCTCGTGGATGCTGTGGGTGACGAAGAGGATGGTCACGCCCGTCTCGCGCCACACGCGCAGGATCTCCTCGTTGAGCCGGTCGCGCGTGATCTCGTCGAGCGCGCCGAAGGGCTCGTCCATCAGCAGGATCTTCGGGTCGCTCGCCAGTGCGCGTGCGATCGACACGCGCTGGCGCTGCCCGCCCGACATCTCATGCGGAAAGGCGTTGATGCGGTCCTTCAGCCCCACGAGCTCCAGCAGCTCCTGCGGCGAGCGGCGGCCCTTGCGCCCCGCTCCGCCGCCCACCCGCAGCGGCAGTTCGACGTTCTGCAGCGCGGTGCGCCAGGGCAGGAGCGCCGCGTCCTGGAACACGAAGCCGATGTCGCGGTTCTTGCGCGCGGCCTGCGGCGTCGAGGAAAGCACCTCGATGCTGCCACGACTGGGCGGCAGCAGGTCGGCCACCACGCGCAGGAAGGTCGACTTGCCGCAGCCCGAGGGCCCGAGCAAGGTGAGGAACTCGCCCTGCGCCACCTCGAGGTCGAGGCTCTTGATGGCGGTGACGTCGCGGCGCTCGGTGAAGAAGCGCACGCCGATGTCGCGGCAGGCGATGGCCGGCGCAGCGGAGAGAACGGCGGACATCGCGCGTCAGCCCTTCATGGCCCGCACTGCGGCGGTGGCCTTCAGCGCGTCGAGCGAGATCAGGTCCTCCACCTTCGGCGTGCGCGCGGTGAACTGGCCCAGCTCCGCGTAGGTGTTGATCTGCTCCTGCCACACGGCCGTGTCCATCGCGCCCCATCCCTGGGTCTGCGCCGCGCCGCCGAAGGCGTATTCGAGCATCGCATCGAGCGCCACGCGCTCGTCGTCGCGCTTGAGGTTCGGGTACTCCTTGACCAGCATGTCCACCGCCTGGTCGCGGTTGGCGCGCACGTGGTGCCAGCCCTTGGCGGTGGCGCGCAGGAAGGCCTCGATCACCTTGGGCTGGGTCTCCAGCGTCTTCGTCGATGCGTAGTAAGGCAGCGCATAGAGGCGCACGCCCGCGTCCCACTGCGTGAGCGTGGCGATGTCGGGGCCCAGCACCTTGATGGCGGTGGTGTTGGTGAGCCAGCCCGTCACCACGTCGACCTGCCCCGTGAGCAGCGGCGACATGTCGGCACCGATGGTGACCACCTTCACGTCCTTCTCGGCGATCTTGTTCTTCGCGAGCAGCGCGCGCAGCAGGATGGCCGCCGTCGACGGAATGCCCACGCGCTTGCCCACCAGGTCGGCCGGCTTGCGCACCGGGTTCTTCGCGAGCGAGAAGTAGGTGTACGGATGCTTCTGCGCGCCGACCGCGAAGCACTTGATCGGCAGGCCCTGCGACACGGCCAGCATGATCGAAGGGCTCGACGACACCTGCCCGATCTCGTAGCGGCCCGAGGCGATGATGGCCACGCCGTCGATGTTCGGCCCGCCCGGCTGGATCGCGAAGTCGATGCCTTCCTGCTCATAGAAGCCCATGCGCTTGGCGACCACCTCCCCGATCTGGTTGCCGCCGACGATCCATCCCAGCTGCATGTTGATGCGCGCCTTGCCCTGCGCGAAGGCGTCGACCGAGAGCAGGCCACCGGCGGAGAGCCCGCCGGCGATGAGAGATGTCTTGAGCAGGCTTCGGCGACCGGGATCGCGGAGATGGGCCATGGCGGATTCCTTTTCTTCGATGCGATGAGGTGAAGGCATTCGGCTGTGCTTGTGTGCCGGCCTGCGATGCAGCGGGCGTCGATGAGGCTGGCGAGCGAATGCTAGAAGCGGGGTGCGAGCGCACCAAGCACCGTTTTTCGCAACGGGCGAACTAAAAAATAGTCCTCCACGCGCGTTCCCGTGACATCGCGGTGCATGCGCCATTGCGGCGCGCACCATCTTCGGGAAAACGATAGGAAGGAACAGGAACGCGAAGTGACGCTCAGGCGTCCTGCAGCGAGCGATGCGGCCTCATGCAGCTGGAGCAGCAGCGGCGCGGCCGTCCTCATGCGCCGCGCGCCCGACGGCCTCGAAGAACGATGCACCAGCAAGGGGGCCGATGCCGCGCGGAAGCGGTCTCATGCGCCTCGCGTTGGTGAACGAACGCCGCGTGCGCGGTGCTAGAACACCCCGAAGCTCGACGGCGCAGCCGTTCGCATCGCACTCGCGGCAATGCGCTGGAGCAGGTCGAGTGGGGCGACGGGCTTGTAGCAGATCGCAGCGCCTCGCAATGACGCGACCGCATACGAATTCAGCGATTCCCCGGTCAGGATGAGCGTGGGCACGTCGCTCCAGTGCGCACGCATCAGTTCGATCGCATCCAGCGCGGTCTTTCCATCCGGCAAGCGATAGTCGCTCAGCAGGACGTCGGGCGCCCTCTCGGTGAAAGGCAACTGTTGCCGCATCTCCTCGATCGATCCCCACGCTTCGTACAGGACGCCGTGCACGTCGAAGACCGCGGCGAGCGTCGCCCTCACCAGCTCGTCGTCCTCGAGCAGCACGACGTACTTTCCGCGTACCGCCTCGATGCCGGCTGCCTTGAAGTCAACGGCCGGAATGGCTTCGAAGACCGGCGCGACGACGGATGCCGGGATCTCCAGCGTGAAGGTGCTTCCCACGCCCACCTCGGACTGGATGGAAAGCTTGTGGCCGTCGAGCAGGCCGAGCATCGCCGAGACGATGGACAGCCCCAGACCCACGCCCTTCTCCGTCTCCATTCCCGCGTCCGCCTCCGCATGCCGACTGTTCAACTGGAAGAAGGGCTTGAAGATAGTGGCGCTGCGCAGAGCTTCCTCGGAGATTCCAAGGCCATTGTCCTCGACGGCCAGGCGCGTGAGACTGCCATGCCCCGTCAGCAGAAGCCGCACGTGGCTGCGGCGCCCTCCTTGCGCAGACCGATACTTCACGCCGTTGCTGATCAGATTCAGAAGAATGCGCTGAAGAAAGTGACGGTCGCTTCTCACGAAGACCGGCTTGTCGAGGAGCGGTTCGAATTCGACGGAGGTGCCGCTTGCGTGGGCGATGCCTCTGGTCTGCTCGACCGCATCCCTGATCAGCGGCACCAGGTCGAAGTCGGACAGTTGCGCCCGCACGAAGCCCGACTCCAGCCTCGAGAGATCCAGGATGGCAGTCAGCTGGGACCGCATGTTGCCGGTTGCACGGGTCGCCATCCGCACCAGGCCCAGGGCGTTGTCGGTGCGACCTGCCTGAATCGCTTCGCCGGTGAGATCGAGTGCATTCCCGATCACTTGCAGCGGCTGGCGCAAGTCGTGGACGGCATTGGCCAGGAATCGGGACTTGTCCCGGTCCCGGCGCTCGGCATCCGTGCGCAAACGTTCGTTGATCTTCAGCTGGAACTCGGCTCGCTCCTGCGCCAGGCGCGTGGAGGCCGCCAGTTCGACGTTGGCCTGCGCGAGTTCCGTCGCAATGGCGCGTTGGCGGCGCGCATCGAGGACGCCGCGAGCCAGCGCCGGCGAGAGCAGCAGGACCGAGACGGCCAAGTCCGCCTGGGCTGCCGCCCCGAAATCGATCGAAGCCCCGAAGTACGCCGTGACGCCCAGCATGTCCAGCGCCTGCAGGGCAACGCCGATCAGGACGCCAGAGAACGCCAGAAGAAAAATGCGGGCGAAAGGATGGCCGGCCCGGACGGAACCGATGGCGAGACCGAAACCGACCAGGGCGCCCGCGAACTGGAACAGAAGCGCCACGCGCATGGCTTGCGGAAAGGTCAGCCAGCTCGATCCCACGGCCAAGGCGACCGCCAGCAGCACGGGCGCTGCGTGCCATCGCCTCGGGGCGGGCGCGGGATTGAACTGGATGGCGAAGGACGTGAACAGCCCGGCCGCGAGAAAGAGAAAAGCGATCTGGGACCAGTCGTTCCATGCCGTCGCCCGAGGCCAGACGTATTGGAATGCGATGCCGCTGTAGCTCAGGAAGAATCCCGCGGTCGCAAGGACCCAGCCGATGTAGTACAGATAGATGCGCTCGCGAACGAGCAGCAAGACGATGAGGTGATAGAGGAAGATGCCACCCATCAGCCCGATGCAGATACCGTTGGCCAGCAGCGACTGGCGTTCGGCCTTCTCGAATTGCTGCGGCTCCCACATGCTCAAGGGAAAGCGCATCGCGCCTCCGGTCCGGACCCTCGCGAGAATCTCGACCTTGTCGCCGGGCTGCACGGCAACGGGGACCACGAAGCTACGTGCGGCGTAGGGGCGTCGCTCGAAGACCTGCTTGTCTCCGAGCTTCCACCGGGTCCAGGAGGCGGCCGCGTTGATCCGGACATACAGATCGAGGTGATCGAGCAAGGGGTCGCCCACCTCGATCAGCAGGGTTCCAGATCCGTCGGGACTCGCGGTCAAGGGGTCGCTTCTGAACCAATGGGGAGCCGTCGCGAAGCCGTAGCTGGCGGAAGACACGGGCCTGCGCTTCCAGGCACTCCCGGGGAGCGCGGTGACGTCGGACAACGACAGCGGAACGCCGTCTTCGACCAGGTAGTCCCCCTGCAGCAATCTGTGCCCCTCGACGCCCACCTCCGGCACCAGCGGCAGGGTGCCCCGATCGCCCTGCGCCGATGCGGCGCCGCAGACAAGCGCCAGCACGGCGCAGCACAGAGCCCTAAGAAGACCCGCACCGAAGCAATGCAGAAGCAGGAGTCTCGCGATCGCTGCGGTCACGGCCCCTCCGAGCCCGCTGCGGCAATCCGTATCCCTCGGCGAGACACCTCGATCAGCAGTTCCGTGCGCCGGGCCACGCCGAAGAATCGCAGCAGTTCGGACACATAGCCTTTTCTGACGGTGCCCTCGCTGATGCCCATGCGGTTGGCGATGGCCTTGTTGGGCAGGCCCTGGCACAGGTAGTAGAGAACCTCGCACTGCCTTGGCGTCAGCCCCAGGGAGGCGGCGCTACGGCCGTAGGCGCCTGCGGCGGCGTCGTTGCGGGGAGCGCGTTCGAGGATCGACGCTGGCAGATAGACCCGGTTGTCGAGAACGGTCTCGATGGCGGCAGAGAAGACGCTCCCATCCCCCGCCGCCTTCGTGATGTAGCCCGACGCGCCCTGAGAGATGCAGGCACGCACCGTCGCAAGGTCATCGTCACCCGACAGCATGATGACGTGGCAAGGCATTTCGCGTTCCCGCACGAAGCGCAAGACGTCCAGACCGGAAGCTCCCGATCCAAGGTGGATGTCGATGAAGACGAACTGGAACGAACCTGCCGCCAGCCGTGCAATCGCCCCCTGGCTGGAGGGTTCCTCATGGACCCGGTAATGCGGTGCCGCCTTCTGCAGAAGGGCCCGCATACCGGCACTCACGAGCGCCTGGTCCTCGACGATCAGCACGTCGGCCATCGTCTGCCGGTCGAAGTTTCCGTTTTCCATCTTCCTCGGCGCCATCGCCGTCGCCACCTGAGCCACCGATTACCCCCGCCTGGCCACGCGGGGCACCTCTGTCGCGGCGAACGCGCGAACCGCGAAGACTCTAGCAGGGCACCAGGGGCCGGATGACAGTTATCAGGGCATCCCACTCGAATCCCTCACCAGCCATGACATATGTCAGGTGCGCTGCGGAGTTCCGCCGCCGATAGATGAGAAGCAATGGACACGGGCGCGTCGCCAGATGCCGTGCCGACCTCCCTTCGAAACCTGGACTCAATCGTCATGCCATCTTTCAGAAATCTCAGAATCTCCACCAAGCTGGCGATCGCCTTTCTCAGCATCGTGCTGCTGATGATCGCGATGGCCGTCTTCTCGGTCCATCGCTTGAATCGCCTGAATGACCAGACCAATTTCATGGTGACCGCGCGCATGGCGAGCGTTCGCGATGCGGGCCAGATGAGCGAGTCCGTCAACCGGGTGCGCATGCTCGAGTTCCGCATGGCCACCAGTCCGGCAAGCGAAGCCGCAGAAACCCAGCGTGCCATCGCAGACACCCTGAAGGCATACGACGCCGTCGACAAGGCTTATCCCGCTTCGATCGGCGATCCGACCGAGCAATCCATCTACGACCGGGTGAAGGCGCGGCATCCGGCATGGACTGCGGCGCATGCCAAGATCCTGAAGCTGGTCGAGGAAGACCGCCGTACCGACGCCGTGAACCTGTTGAACGGCGAAGCCCGCGAGGCCTTCCTGGCATTGAAGGAGCCGCTGGCCCAGCTGGTCAAACACAATGAGGACCGCGCCCAGATCGAGGCAGAAGAGAGCAACGCGACGTTCACCACCGGGTCGATGCTGATCGCCTCGGGCACCGGCCTTGCCTTCCTGCTGGCCGTGCTGCTCTCGTGGGGCGTCGCCCGGGGAATAGTGGTGCCGCTGAAAGACGCGGTTCGCCTGGCGGAGGCCGTGGCGGGCGGAGACCTCACCCAGCGCCTGAATTCCGACAGCAAGGACGAGGTTGGCGACTTGCTCAGGGCACTCGCAGCGATGCGCGGCAACCTCGTCAAGACGCTGACCGGCATGCGGGAGAGCAGTGACTCCGTTGCCACTGCGAGCGCCCAGATCGCCTCGGGCAACTCCGACCTTTCCAGCCGCACGGAGCAGACGGCGAGCAGCCTGCAGCGGACCGCGGCGTCGATGGAGGAACTCACTTCCACCGTCAAGACGGCATCAGAGGCCGCCTCTCAGGCGAACCAGCTGGCGTTGTCCGCATCGAAGATCGCGGTACGCGGCGGCGAGGTCATCTCCGAAGTGGTCGAGACCATGCGCGACATCCACGGCAGCTCGCAGAAGATTGCAGCCATCATCGGCACGATCGACGGCATCGCATTCCAGACCAACATCCTGGCGCTGAACGCCGCCGTGGAGGCGGCCAGGGCGGGTGAACAGGGCCGCGGGTTCGCGGTGGTGGCCAGCGAGGTTCGCAATCTCGCGCAACGCAGCGCGGTCGCGGCGAAGGAGATCAAGATCCTCATCGAAGCATCGGTCGACAAGGTGGGATCGGGCTCCCAGCTGGTCAACGACGCAGGCGCCACAATGAGCAAAATCGTCGAGAGCGTTCAACGCGTCTCCAGCACGGTCGGAGAGATCAGCGCAGGCGCGATCGAACAGGCGGCCGGAATCGACCAGATCAATTCGGTGGTGGCACAACTGGAGCGGATGACCCAGGAAAACTCAGCGCTCGTCGAGGAATCGGCGGCCGCCGCGGCGAGCCTCAAGGGCCAGGCGGACCGGCTCTTTTCGCTTGTCGAGTTCTTTCAACTGGGGAATGCGTCCTCGCGAGCACATCACGCCGACAACCAGATATCCCTCATCGGCGAACTGAGAATGCCAGCGCCCGCCCGGGCGCCGCGTATCGACGGCGTATCGGCCATGCATGCGATGCCCGAGCTCAACACCTAGTAGAGGAGCCGGTGCGAACTCGATAGAGACTGCCCCTTCCCACAGGCCGACGTCCTTGTCAGGTACGCCTGCGCGGCGTGACACCGCGCGTGTCGAGCGGTGACTCTTGCCCGCTCGGTAGCGTCATCGGTGCATGCACGACGCGCAATCGTGGGCTGTCGATCCACCGGCTGCTCCAGAAGACTCTTGGATCGAGCGCTTCTGTCGTCATTCGACCAACACACAGACACAGGCTGCGCAACGGCAGCCCACGGGCGGATGCCAGGAGTGCGCCCCGCTCACCTTCCTTCGTGCGGAGCTCGACGCTAGACGACCCGCGAAGATCCTCGCACCACCAGTTCTCCAGGCAGCAGCAGCTGGCGCGCAGGTGCATCCAGCCCCCGCAGCCGTTCGATCAGGCATGTGGCGGCCGCACGGCCGATGGCATCGGTGGGCTGCGCCACGGTGCTCAGGCCGGGGCCGATGAGCGAGGCCCATTCGGGATCGTCGAAACCCACGAAGCCGAGGTCGGCACCGAACTGCCAGCCCAGCCGCGCCATCGCCTGCGCAATGCGCAGCGTGACGACCGCGTTGCCCGCGACCACCGCCGCGCGGCGGCCGCGCCTGGCGCGCCGGCGCAACGCTCGCAGGGCCTCGTCGAGCGCGTCGGTCTCGCCTTCCACGCTCTCGAACACCTCGCCCGCCACGCGCGGCTCGTGTGCGGCCACGCAGGTACCGAAGGCAGCCGTGCGTTCGCGCCGCGAGCTCACACCCTTCTGCGGCTCGGTGACGTAGAGCAGCTCGCGATAGCCGCCTTCGACCAGGTGGCCGCAGGTGGCAGCCATCGCGGCATCGTTGTCGAGCGAGACGAAGTCGGTGTGCATGCCCGCATGGCGACGGTCCACCAGCACCGCCGGCTTGCCGTGCAGCGTGACCGCGTCGACCACGTTGCTGCCGCGCCCCAGCGTGTTGAGGATGAAGCCGTCGACCTGGTAGCCCGCCAGCGCGTCGATGGCCTCGCGCTCGCGTTCGCTCTCGTTGCCGAGGTTGAACAGCATCACGAGGTAGCCGGCGTCCTGGCAGGCCTTCTCGGCACCGCGCAGCACCGCGACGGAATAGGGATTGGTGATGTCGGCAACGATCAGGCCGACCAGCCGCGAGCGGCCGTGGCTCAGCGCCTGCGCCATCGGGCTGGGCGAGTACCCCAGCTTGGCGATCGCGACCTCGACGCGCGCGGCGATGTCGGGGCTCAGCAGGCGCTCGCGATGGTTGAAGAAGCGCGAGACGGTGGCCTTGGAGACGCCGGCCGCTTCGGCGACGTCGGCGATGGTGGCGCGGCCGGTGGGCTTCATGGTCTTTCTCCTTCCCCCTCTGGGGAAAGGTCGGGATGGGGGCAGGCAGAGCGCTCGGAGGATGCGCCGCTTGCCCCCACCCCTGCCCTCCCCCAGCGGGGGAGGGAGAAAAGCCTGGCACCGGTCATGCGCTTGCCGTGTCGTACGGCGCCGTGGGCTTCTCGCCGGCCAGCACCTGCAGCAGATTGGTTGTCGCCAGCTCGGCCATCGCATGCCGAGTCTCGTGCGTGGCCGAGCCGATGTGCGGCAGCGGCGTCACGCGCGGGTGCGTGCGCAGCGGCGAATCGAAAGGCAGCGGCTCCTTCGCGAACACGTCGAGGCCGGCGGCGCGCAGCGTGCCATGGTCCAGCGCATTCAACAGCGCCCCTTCGTTCACCGTGGCGCCGCGGCCGCCGTTGATGAAGGCGGCGCCGGGCTTCATGCGCGCAAAGAAGGCGGCGTCGATCATGCCGCGCGTGGCATCGGTCAGCGGCAGCATCGCGAGCACGATGTCGGAACGCGCGAGCAGGTCGTCCAGCGGCGTGTGCGTGGCGCGGCCCTGCAGCTCGGGCGCCTGCGTTGCCAGGTCGACCGGCCGGCGCGAGTGATACAGCACCGGCATGCCGAAGCCCAGCGCAGCACGGCGCGCCACGGCCTGGCCGATGC
The DNA here is from genome assembly GCF_052044195.1 of Variovorax sp. 22077. Taxonomy (NCBI): domain Bacteria; kingdom Pseudomonadati; phylum Pseudomonadota; class Betaproteobacteria; order Burkholderiales; family Comamonadaceae; genus Variovorax; species Variovorax sp. 22077. The sequence goes on along the minus strand of NZ_JBQEQC010000021.1, from coordinate 52,817 downwards.
GGCCGAAGCCGAGGATGCCCAGCGTCTTGCCGTGCACGTCGGTGCCGAAGAGTTCCTCGCCGATGTTCCTGGTCCAGCGGCCTTCGCGCACCATGGTCGAGAGCTCGACCACTCGGCGCTGCGTGGCCATGAGGATCGCGAACACCGTGTCGGCCACCGTCTCGGTGAGCACGTCGGGCGTGTGGCACAGCACGATGCCGCGCCTGTGCAGTTCGGCCAGCGGGTAGTTGTCGACGCCGACCGACACGCTCGAAATCACTTCTAGCTGCGGCGCGGCGTCGAGCAGCGCGGCATCGACCGGGTGGCTGGAGCCGATGAGCCCGTGCGCGGTGCGCAGCGCGGCGGCAAAGGCCTCGGGCTCCTTGCGCGGATCGGCCACCACCACATGGTGCACGGCCTGCAGGCGCGCGAGCTGGTCCGGCGGCAGCGGACGGAAGACGAGGACGTTTTTCTTCGATGCGTTCGCCATGGCGTTCAGAGCCCCGCTTCGTCGAGTTGCGCCCGCGTCGGCAGGCCCTCGGTGTCGCCCAGCACCTGCACGGCGCGCGCGCCGATCCATGCGCCGCGGCGCACGGCGTCGGGCACGCTGCGGCCCTCGAGCAATGCGCTCACAACGCCGGCCGCGAAGCCGTCGCCGGCGCCCACGGTGTCGACCACTTCCTTCACCGGGAACCCGTCGATGCGGCCGGTGCCGGCCACGTCGCTGTCGTAGTAGGCACCCTCGGCGCCGAGCTTGACCACCACCAGCTTCGCGCCGCGCTCGCGGTAGAACTTCGCCACGTCTTCCGGCTTGCTGTGGCCGGTGAGCAGCAGGCCTTCCTCGATGCCGGGCAGCACCCAGTCGGCGCGCGCGGCGAGCTCGTTGACCCAGTGGCGCATGGTCTCGGTGGACGACCACAGGGTCGGGCGCAGGTTGGTGTCGAAGGAGATGGTGCGGCCGGCGGCCCGCATCACGTCCATGCTCTTGAGCGCGGCCTGCAGGCTGGTGTCGGAGATGGCGGCGAAGACGCCGGTGGCGTGCAGGTGGCGCGCCGAGCGCAGCCATGCCTCGTCGACATCGGCCGGGCCCATGTGGCTCGCGGCGGAGCCCTTGCGGTGGTATTCGATGGGCGGGTCGCTGCCGTCGGTGACGCGGCCCTTGAACTGGAAGCCGGTGCGCTGCGTCGCATCGGTGATCACGTGCGAGCAGTCGATGCCCTCGGCGCGCATCGCGGCCAGCAGCGCGCGGCCCATCGAGTCGGTGCCGAGGCGGCTGGCCCAGCCCACCTTGAGGCCGAGCCGCGAGAGGCCGATGGCCACGTTGGTCTCGGCGCCGGCGGTGCGCTTGTAGAACGATTGCGCGTCTTCCAGCGGGCCGGGCCGGTCGGCCACCAGCAGCAGCATGGCCTCGCCGAAGAGCGCGACGTCGAAGGCAGCAGGTTCCGTCATGTGTTTTCTTGTGTGCTTATGCGCGCGCGGCGCGGATGAAGTCGATCTGTGCGCGGGTGACGGCCTGCAGGTCGTCGCCCACCAGGGGGTATTCGATGGCGTGCGGCACGTCGGCCGGCAGTGCGCGCAACACCGAGCGCCACGGCGCGACCGAATCGCCCAGCGGCACCGCCACCCACTTGTGCGGCAGCCGCTGCGCGCCCTTGCAATGCACGTAGCGCACGCGATGGCCGAGCGCCTGCGCGGCCTGCAGCGGGCACTCGCCGAGCCAGTGCCAGTTGCCCATGTCGAAGGTCATGCCCAGCGTCAGGCCGGCGCGGTCGGCCGCATCGAAGAAGGCCTGCAGCGCGGGCAGCGTGCCGGCGCGCACGGTCTGGTCGTTCTCGATCAGGAGCTCGACGCGGGTTTCGGCCAGCTCCACCTTGAGGCCCCACAGGGAGCCGTGCGACGAAGGCCGGAAGTCGCCGATCGACATCTTCAGCCGCTTCGCGCCCACGCGCGTGGCCGCGGAGATGCCGCGCTTGAGCGCGGCGCTGTCGAGCCAGCCGCCTTCGGCCCACAAGCCCTCGGGGCTGGAGTAGACCGAAGCCAGACCGTTGAGCGCAGGCAGCTCCGCATCGGCGTCGCGCAGCATCTCGCCGCGCACTTCCACCGAGTCGGCGCCTGCCGCGCGAGAGAGCTGCGAGCACCAGAGCTGGCCGTGCCGCCCCACCTCGGCCGCGCCGAAGGACGAAAGGGAAACGAGAACCTCGAAGGACATCAGTGGGCAGGTCAGTGGTTTTGGTGCGAACTCAGGATCTGGCCGAGGAACTGGCGCGTGCGCTCGTCCTTCGGGTTGCCGAAGAACTCCTGCGGCGGCGCCTGCTCGACGATCTTTCCTTCGGCCATGAAGATCACGCGGTCGGCCACGCTGCGGGCGAAGCCCATCTCGTGCGTCACGCACAGCATGGTCATGCCGTCTTCGGCCAGTGTGATCATGGTGTCGAGCACTTCCTTGACCATCTCGGGGTCCAGCGCGGAGGTGGGCTCGTCGAACAGCATGATCTTGGGCGCCATGCACAGCGCCCGCGCGATCGCCACGCGCTGCTGCTGGCCGCCCGAGAGCTGGCTGGGGTACTTGTTGGCCTGCTCCGGAATGCGCACGCGCTTGAGGTACTTCATCGCCACCTCCTCGGCCTGCGCCTTCGTCATGCCGCGCGAGCGCATCGGCGCCAGCGTGCAGTTCTCGAGGATGGTGAGGTGCGGGAACAGGTTGAACTGCTGGAACACCATGCCCACCTCGGCACGCACCGCATCGACGTTCTTGCCGCCGGCCGTGAGGTCGATGCCGTCGACCACGATGCGGCCCTTCTGCACCGTCTCGAGCCGGTTGATGCAGCGGATCAGCGTGGACTTGCCCGAGCCCGAAGGCCCGCAGATCACGATGCGCTCGCCCTGGCGCACGCTCAGGTCGATGCCGGTCAGCACCTGGAATTCGCCGTACCACTTGTTGACCGCTTCCATGCGGATGATCGATTCCGTCGTCATGCTCGTTGTTCCGATACTCACTGTGGGGCGCCCTGCGCCTTCTCAAGAAACACCGCGGAACCGGCCTTGCCGGTCCGCAGGTGTTGCCCCCTGCAAGGGGGTTGGCGTAGCGACACGAAGTGCGCGAAGCCTGGTGGTCAGTTCATTTTCGGCAGGTCGGCCTGCAGCCACTTCTGGTAGAGCTTGTTCAGTTCGCCGTTGGCGGTGTTCTTCTGGACGAAGTCGTTCACTGCCTTGTGCAGCTCTTCCTGGCCGGGGCGCATCGCGATGCCCATCGATTGCTGCACCAGCGTGAACTTGTTCTCGAAGGTGTTGGCGGGCACGCGCTTGGCGATCTGGGCCGCGACGGTCACCGAGCAGCCGATGGCGTCGACCTGGCCCGAGATGAGCGCCTGCATGGCCGAGGCGTCGTCGTCGAAGCGGCGGATCTCGGTGCCTTCGGGGGCGGCCTTGGTCACGGCCACGTCCTGAGTGGAGGCGCGGGCCACGCCCACGCGCAGGCCCTTCAAGTCGCCCGCGGCCTTGATGGGGGTCTTGGTCGCGCCGTACAGCACGATGGTGGCGGCCGCGTAGGGCTGCGAGAACTGCACCTGCTTGGCGCGCTCGGGCGTGATGGCAAGCGAAGCGACCAGCAGGTCGACCTTGTTGGTCAGCAGGAAGGGAATGCGGTTGGGGCCGGTCACGGGGACGATGTTGGCCTTCACGCCCCAGTCCTTGGCCAGCAGCTTGGCCACGTCGGCGTCGTAGCCGTCGGGCTGGTTCTTCGCGTCGGTGGTGCCGTAGGGCGGGAAGTCGACCAGCATGCCGATGGTGATCTCGCCCTTCTTCTTGATGTCGGCCACGCTCTGCGCCGAGGCGAAGGGAGCGAACACGGTGAGGGCGGCGCCGAGGCCGAGAGCTGCGAGCGCGACGCGACGGGTGGAGGTACGGGTCATTGGATGTCTCCTGATGAAGAAAGAGAAACGAAGAACGAAAAAACGAAGAAAACCGAAAGGGTTCAGCGGGCCAGGGCCCGGGCGCGCTTGCGCTCCATGCTCGCGGCCAGCAGCGACAGCGGCCAGCAGATCGCGAAGTAGATCGCCGCCACCACCGAGAACACGATGAGCGGCTGGAAGGTGGCGTTGTTGACGATCTGACCCGCGCGCGTGACCTCGACGAAGCCGATGATGGCCGCCAGCGAGGTGCCCTTGATGATCTGCACCAGGTAGCCCACGGTGGGTGCGAGCGCGATCTTGAAGGCCTGCGGCAGCACCACGTCGCGCATGCGGTCGAAGTACCGGAGGTTCAGCGCCTGCGCCGCCTCCCACTGGCCGCGCGGAATGGCCTGGATGCAGCCGCGCCAGATCTCGCCGAGGAAGGCGCCGCTGTTGAGGATGAGCGCGACGCCGGCGGCGATCCACGGGTTGATGTCCAGCCCCAGCACAGGCGCGCCGAAGAACACCAGGAACAGCTGCAGCAGCAGCGGCGTGCCCTGGAAGATCTGGATGAAGGTGGTCGAGATGCCGCGCGCCCACGTCGATTCCGACGTGCGCATCAGCGCGATGGCGAGGCCCAGGATCGCGCCGCCCACGAAGGCGATGGCCGACAGCGCGAGCGTCCACTTGGCCGCTTCGAGGATGAAAAGGAATTCGGGAAAGCCGAAGGTGCGCATGGTGTTGTTGCTCCGTCCGTCGTCTCTGTCTCTGGTGGATTACCGGCGGTCCGGATAGTCGAGCGTGCGCTTGTAGATCAGCTTGAACATGGCCGAGAAGGCCAGTGCCAGCGCGAGGTAGATGGCCGCCACGACGATGTAGATCTCGAAGCTGCGGAAGGTCTGCGACTGCAGGTTGGCGGCCACCGAGGTGAGGTCGTCGGCCGAGATGACCGACACCACCGCCGAGCTCAGCATCAGCAAGATGAACTGGCTCGTGAGCGCCGGGTAGATGGCCTTGAGCGCCGGCTTGATGATGACGAAGCGGAAGATCTCCCAGGGCTTGAGGTTGAGCGCCCTGCCCGCCTCGATCTGCCCCTTGGGAATCGACTCGATGCCCGCGCGGATGATTTCCGTGGCGTAGGCGCCCAGGTTCACCACCATGGCCACCAGCGCGGCCGTCTGCGGCGACCAGCGCAGCCCGATGGCCGGCAGCGCGAAGAAGAAAAAGAACAGCTGCACGAGGAAGGGCGTGTTGCGGATCACCTCGATGTAGGCATTGATGATGAAGCGCAGCCAGCCCGGCCCCGAGGTCTTGCCCCAGGCGCAGAAGATGGCCACCACCAACCCCAGCACCGTGGCAACGAGCGAGAGCTGGATCGTGATCCACGTGCCCTTGAGCAGCAGCGGCCACGCGGCGAAGACGGCGTCGAATTGAAACTGGTAGTTCATGGTGGGCGGGCCCTGAAGCTGCGCGGCGCGGACGCGCGCATACCCTTAAAGCAATGCTTGCAGCTTATATGAAACCGGTTTCAGGATTTCATAGGGATTCCCCTAGGTGGTCGTTTTGTCCCACCTTCTGCCTACTTCAATGTCATGCTGAACCCACCCGCGGCCGACATCCCCTCAGAGGCGAACGCGCTCTCCACGAGCGCTCCCACCGTGCAGCATTTCAGGCAGGCGCTGCTCTGGCCGCTGCGCCTGATGCCCCCGCCGGGCGCGCAGCCCGGACACCACCACGGCCCCTGGCATGTGCTGCGCGAGATGGGCGACGCATCGCCCTGGCGGGAGGAAGTCGACGAATACACCGGCGACAGCAGCCGCTTCCACGAGCGCCACTACAACGAGTTCGTGAGCTTCCTGCCGTACGTGCAGCGCTTCCTCTACGGCGAGGGGCGTTCGCGCAAAGGCGGCACCGACAGCGACGGCGACTCGCCGATGCGCATCTTCCGCCGCCACGACGTCGCCGCGGTGCGCCTCGTATCGAAGCCGGGCGATGCGCCGGTCACGCTCGACGTGATCCATTGCGACCTGTACTTCTTCTTCGACGTCGACGTGGTGATGCTCAACCTCGAAGTCGGCGCGAGCGACCTGAGCCTCGCGCAGGCGCAGGACATCCTCTACCGCTTCGGCCGCGCCTACCCCTCGGGCTGGGAGGCCGACGGCTCGGCGCTGCACTGCATGGCCAGCGTCGAATGGCTGGGCGCCGACGGCCGCGTGCTCGCGAGCTCGGACGCGCAGCAGCGCGAGGCCTTCCTCTCGCACGTGGCGCAGCACCGCGCGCCGCGCATCGCCGCGCACTGGGCCTATCTGATGCAGCCGCTGGTGAGCGACCATTCCGAAGACGCAGGCGTGCTGCGCTACCGACAGATCGAGTACTACCGCATGCCGGTCATGGCCTATCTGTCGCTCGACGACCCGCGCCGCCTCAGGCGCGACGACTTCGTTCGGCTCGCGCTCGTCACCGGCGTGGGCTCGGGCACCAGCGAGGCGCATCTTCCGTATGCGGAGCACCACCTCGCCGACTTCGAGCACAAGTACTGCTACGACCGCTTCTGGGTGAACGCCGGCGCGGCGCCCAACACGCGCTACCTGTGCAACGGCCATGCGCTCATCGTGGTGGGCGACGCACGCTCGGAGTTCTTCTGCTGCCGCGACCGCGGCGTGCTCGCCCAGTTCAGGCACCAGCACTTCCTGCTGTTCCTCATCGCGCACTTCCAGAAGGCCTCGCTGCTGATGTTCTCCGACCAGCTGGTGGAGGCGCTCAAGCGGCTGGACATCCGCAGCACGCCGAGCGTGAAGCAGTTCAAGCGCGCCATCCGCGCGAGCTTCGAGCGCTTTCTGCGCTTCACGCACCGCTACTGGTTCCACGAGATCTCGGAGCAGGCGCAGGTGCGCGCCCTTTCCCACATGTGCGCCACGCACCTCGGGCTCGATCCGCTCTACGATGAGGTCAAGGCGCGCATCGCCGACATGAACACGTACCTCGACGCCGACAGCCTTCGCCGCCAGGCCGCCACCGTGGTGCGGCTCACCGTGGTCACCCTCTTCGGTCTCATCGGCACCATCACCACCGGCTTCCTCGGCATGAACCTGCTGGCCGAGGCCGAGGCGCCGCTGTGGCGAAAGGCCGCGTGGTTCGGCGTGGTGTTCGTCGCGACGACCTGGCTCACCATCTACACGATGGTGAAGTCGCAGCGCCTTTCGGACTTCATCGATGCACTGTCGAACGACAGGCTGGGGTTCAGGGGCAAGCTGGCGGCGCTGGCGAAGGTGTGGCGGCCGGGGGAAGACTGAACAGGCGCTGTCGATTCCAGCCATGCATTTCAGGACTCACGAGGCGTCAATCTGCCGGCTGAGAACTCGAGCACGTTTTTCGCTGCGCGGATCGTTTCCAGTCGATGCGCGACGATGACCCTCGTGATGCCGAGCTTCGCGATATTGTTCGAGACGATTTCCTCGGTCTTCGCGTCCAGGTGTGCCGTTCCTTCATCGATGACCAACAGGGTCGGCTTCTTGTAGAGCGCACGCGCCAGAAGAATCCTCTGCTTTTGTCCGGAAAGGTTCGAGACGCCTACACAGACGGCTCGCCGCAAAGTCCAGCGATATCGTCTTCGGATACGCCTTGACCTCGCAGCGTTTGCTCCAGTCCCGCCTCACATCCTTTGGGCGTGGCCTGCGGCGACTTGCCGGGACAGCCGGAAACAAGGTACGCGTGCGCCTCGTTGGCCCCCGAGACCTCGAGCGTGCGGCTGAGCTTTTGCTTGCTCTCGGTCAATATCCTTACCCGCACTTCCGTCGCTCCGAGGAGGCTTTTGAGTTCCTCATCCGCGAGCCGAACCAGATTGAATTTTCGCTCCACCGCAGACGTATGCCGCAATCCGCGAAATGCGCCGTGGTCAAAAGCAAGATCGACCTGATCCACAGGTTCGGGGAATTTCAGGAAGAGGCCGATGGGCCACATCTGGACATCCGCCTCACGCCCGTAGATGGCAAAACAACTTGATCCGGAGCCTTCTTTGGCATCCGCCCGGAATACCTTCCACCTTCCGACTTCGAGCATCAACTCGGCCCGTTGTATGGATCGGGCATTCGAGGCGGGCACAAGCACCACGGCGGCAGCAAAGATTGCCGCGCTGCATTGGCGAAACTCCATTGCAAATCCTTCCCTGCATCTCTCCGAAGAAATCCGATTTCGACATCAGCAGTGGTCTCCTGCATGCACTCGCATGCGGGACCGCCGCCATACGCCCGATTCGGGTCAGTTCATCGTGAGTGAGGTTATTTGCCGACACGGATTAAATGCAATCCAATTGCCGCTGTCAACGCAATCCTTGTGACCTTATTGCGTGCATCCGAATGTTCTATGAATGCAATTCATTGTTCACAATTAAAAGCGAATCGTGCATCGAGATAGCTGCTGACAATGCCCCGTACCGGCGAGGACCGTCCGACGCGTTCGCGCTGACGATGGTGTGGCGACCTGGGGCGGATTGACCGACGCTTGCGCCGATCCCGTCATCGATAAGGCTCAGAGAATTTGCTTGCTCAGAGCGTCGCGCAACGCACCAATCGTGCTGTCCGCAGCTTCGATTCGCCGATGCATCTCCTCGTTGACCAGGCGGAACAGTGCGCCGAATTCGGATCGCGTCGGGTAGATCTCCTCGCGCTCGTTCACCTGCATCGGAACGACGAGCTTTTCGAGGCACACATAGGCGCTGTGCACCTGGCGAATGCCCTCGACATCGTCGCCTGCCTGCAGGGCAGCCGACTCGGCGTTTGCATCTGAATGGGGATGAACCGGCTTCGGCGTTGAAGCGGTATCGGTTTTCGGCGGGTGCTTGGGCACGCGAGCAGACTTGGTCACGGACGACCTCCAGAGGTTGCGATTTGCAAAAACTGCTGCTCTCGCTGTCAAACAAGGGCGGCAGCTCGGACGGGTTGACAGACCGGGCAACCTCTTGCGAGAAACCGGCAGGGCGCGAGCCCTCCCATCCGAGCCGCCAAAACTGGAGGCGCGAACGAAAAAGCCGCAGATCCTGCGGGAAACTGCGGCTCACGTCGCAGAGATTGCTTCAGGCTGTCAAACCCGATCACGCCTTGTTCGACGTGACGGGCGCAGTATAGCCACGCAGTTCGCTCACGACCGAGTGGTTCGGCCCGGTGTTTGTCGCAACGGCGTGGCTAACGATCTACAAGATTCGCACTGCATCGCCACGCGGTCGAACGACAGGCTGGAGTTCAAGCCAGCCTCAAAAGCCTTTCATTGGCAGCTGAAATTCTCGGCCTTCTCGATATCGCCCGTGCCCTTGTAGCGCGCGACCTTCGGGTAGGCGCAGAGCGGCCGGGTGCGGGTGGGTGACCAGCCCGCGGGCACATCCCCGTTCACGCCGCCTGCGTTGCCTGCACCGCGCGCCGAAGCGACGACGGCATCGGAGGCCTCGCCCTTCTCCACCCAGTTGACGAGCGGTGCGAGCATGTCGAACTGGTCGGTGGTCGGCCCGCCGGAGCAGTGATTCATTCCGGGCACCCGATAGAAGCGTGCGAAGTTGGAGGCATCGCCGCCGTTGGCTGCGGCCAGTTGGTCATACCAGTGCTGCGTGTCGTCGCTCGAGAAGATGGGGTCGCTCGTCCCGTGGTAGGCCATGACCTTGGCGCCACGCTTCTTCAAGCGGCTCAGATTGGTCGGGTTGGGCGGCGTCATGAACGAAAGCGAGTTCTCGGTGTAGAGCCCGTTGGTCGAGGTGATCTTCGCGAGGATCGAATCGATGTTGGCCGTGAGCGTGAAGTTGGGCCCATTGAAGCCGGCCGTGTTTTCAGGCGGGACCTGCCAGACGAAGGCGACCGCGCCCGAATCGAGGTTCAATGAATTCGAGAACTTCCACGACGACCAGCCGGTCGTGTTCAGGCCCGCATCGAAGGGGAAGCTCGCATAGAACTTCTTCCCGCCGCCGTCGAGCGCACCCGCGAAGAGCTGCCCGATGCGAAGCTTCTGGTCTGCCGACAGGCATGTGCCATCGCGCGAACCGCTGCAGGTGGGAACGTCGCGGTCGAGCGAGAAGGCCGCCTGGCATGCGCCGGTGTCCTGCACGATGCCGTCGGTCGTGCCATCGAGGGCGTCGCACTTGGCAAGGACTGCATTGGAGACCAGGGTACGTTCGGCGAGCGTGAAGCCCGTGCCCGGATCGCCGGGGGTGGTTGCCAGGGCGTTGTAGTTCTGGGCGCCGACGATGTTTGCGGAAGCCGCGAGGGGGAGGCGGAAGCCGGGGTCGCCCACCAGGAAGCCGTCGTAGTCGTCCGCGTAGCGCGACATGGCAACCATCGTGTGGCGCCCGCCGTTGGAGCAGCCGCCGATATAGGAGCGGTCCGGGCCCTTCCCGTAGGCCGACGCGATCAGCGCCTTGGCCATCGGCGTGAGCTTGCCGACGGCCTGGTAGCCGTAGTCGAGGCGGGCCTGCGGATCGATGCCGAAGAAGGGCGTGGGCGCCTGGTGCCCCGCGTCGGAACTGATCACGGCGAAGCCCTTGTTCAGGGCGTTGTCCAGAACGCCGCCTCCGCCCACCGGCCCGGTGGCAGTACCGATGCTGCCGTCGAGGCCTCCGTTGGCCTGGTAGAAGTAGCGCCCGTTCCAGTTCACCGGCAAACGCATCTCGAAGCCGATCGCATAGCTCTGCCCGTCGACCGGGCTCGTGCGCTGATACATCGATCCGCGCACCTGGCAATGCGCCCCCACCGGCTTGCCCGCGACGCTCAGGGTGCCGGCGGCGATCGAATTGGCTGCAGTGATCGTCGTGTTGGCAAAGGTGAAGCCGGCAAGCGAGGCGCAATCGATGAGCGCCGCGCCAGTGGCCGCGCCAAGCACGGGCAGTGTCTCCACGGGCGGCGCCGGATTGTCGGGAGGAGGCGTCACGGGATTGCCGTTGCCGGCCGGCGGTGTGCCCGACGGAGTGCCGGTCGTGGGAAGCGAGGCAACGAAGCCGCCGCCACCGCCGCTTCCTCCGCCGCAGGCGGCCAGCAGTGAAGCGACGAAGAACAGGGATACAGGGGTCTTCAAGCGTGTCTCCTTCGACGCCTGGATGCGGCGCCTATTGGTTAATCTACTTAACTATCAAAGATAACCATTTATGGTTTTCCATTAAGCAGTTTTCACTCTTCCGATGTCGAAGCAATCCATTTAGATCAGGCAGTGAATCAGTTGGAGGGCGAACGACAATGCCCGGAATGCCCAAGAACAGAAGCAATCCGGTAGATGCCACACCAGCCGGCCGGCTGGTCGAAGCGTCCCTGCACCACGTGCTCGGCTACCAGCTCGCACAGGCGACGATCGTCACCGACGCGGTGTTCGCCGAGCGAGTCGGCACACCTTTCGACCTGCGCCCCGTCGAGTTCACGGTGCTGTGCCTGATCCACGAAAATCCCGACGTGTCGGCCGCCCGCCTGGCGAAGGCACTCGCGGTCACCGCGCCCAACATCGCGGCATGGCTCGAGCGGCTGGAAAGGCGAGAGTTGATCCGCCGCACGCCGCACGCAACGGATCGAAGGGCGCAATACCTACGCACCACCCCGACCGGCGCCACTCTTGCGAGCAGCGCTACGCGATCGGTCATCGAAGGAGAGCAGCTCGCGCTCGGCAACCTCTCCAAGGGCGAGCAATTGATCCTGGTCGAGCTTCTGCACAAGGTTGCCGTGTCGCGCGGCGTGTGAGCGTTCAGGCATCCCTCTTATGCAGGGCCTTTCGCCCGCGGACACGCGCGAGTGCCGCGCGGTGGGTGCAGGCTGTGCTCGTGATTCCGCCAGAATAGGCACGATGCGCATCGCCATCGTCTCCGACATCCACGGGAACCTTCCCGCACTGGAAGCCGTCGTCGAGGACATCGGTCGCCGTGGTGTGGGCACCGTCGTCAACCTCGGTGACAGCCTCTCGGGCCCGTTGATGCCGCTGGAAACGGCACGCTTCCTGATGGCGCAGGACTGGATTCACCTCGCGGGCAACCACGAGCGCCAACTGCTCACACTGCCCGCCGGCAGGCGCGGCGCATCGGACGAATTCACCCATGCCCGGCTTGGACCGCAGGAGTTCGCGTGGATGGCCTCGCTAGGGCCCAGCCTGCGCTGGAATGCCGAAGTGCTGCTGTGCCACGGAACGCCGGACAGCGACCTGCACTACTTCCTGGAGACGGTCGAACCGTCGCTGCTCAGGCCGGCCGAGATGGCCGAGATCGATGCGCGGCTGGGCCGGATCGATGCGCAGGTGCAGCTCGTCGCATGCGGGCACACGCATGTGCCGCGGGTGGTTCGTGCCTCGAGCGGGCAATTGATCGTCAATCCAGGCAGCGTGGGGCTGCAGGCCTATGACGACATCCATCCCCATCCACATGTCGTCGAGACCGGGGCGCCTGATGCGCGCTATGCCATCGTGGAGCGGTTGGCTGGAGGCTGGGCCTCCACGTTGATCTCGGTGCCCTACGACCATGCGAGCATGGCGGCGCTCGCGATGGCCAACGGCAGGCCGGACTGGGCCAGTGCCCTCGCCACCGGCCGCCTTCCCCAGGGCTGATCTCACTCAGTCGCCGAAGACGACTTCCGCACTGGCGATTGCGCGGATCGGCACGCCGAAGCTCGTGATGTCCGCGAGCGTGGCGTTGTGATGCTCGCGGATCTTCGCGCCCGTGGCGTGCGGCTTGTCGTGCGAGGTGTGCGCATCGGCCGCGAGCACCACGTGGTAGCCCAGTGCGGCGGCGCGGCGCACAGTCGTGTCGACGCAGAACTCCGACGAATAGCCGCAGACCACCACGCGCTTCACGCCATGCTCCGAGAGCCAGGCTTCCAGCGGCGTGCGCAGGAAGGAATCGGGCGTGGTCTTGCGGATGCGCGCGTCGCGCGAGTCGGTGTCGAGGGCGCCCGCAAGCTGCCAGCGCTCGGAGTCGAATTCGAGGTCGATCGCGTTCTCATGCTGGATGAAGGCCACCGGCGCGCCAGCAGCGCGGGCGCGCCCGGTGAGCGCGTTGATGCGCTGCATCACCTCGTGGGCCTCATGGGGGCGCGGCGGATCGTCGCAAAGGCCACGCTGGACATCGATGACGAGAACGGCAGTTTTCATGGGTCCGGAATCGGCGGGTTCTTGACCGGCGCGATTGTGCCCGACCGTTCCTGACGGGCGCCCTACTGCCGCCCTCACTGCCGCCCTCACTGCCTCCCCTGCTGCCCCCTGCTTCCAGGCGCCTCTATTGCCAGGCGCTCACTTCCAGCCTCACCTTGCCGCTGATGCCGGGCGCGGCCGGCGCGGCACCCAGGCTCGACAGCGGCACCACGAACTGCAGCTTGCCGCTCGCGAGCTGCTTGGGGCTCATGGGCAGCGAGGCGCGCCCGGCGGTGTCGGTCTGCCAGCCGTACTTGACGTTCCAGTTCTGCGCCGCGTCGTCGGGCTGCGGCGGCGCGATCTCGATGATCAGCGTGTCGCGGAACAGCGAGCTGCCTTCGTAGTGGCCGTCGAGCCAGAACTTGTTGTTGACCTGGTAGTCGGGCACGCGCACGCCCAGCGTCATGGCATAGGCCAGCGTGGGCCGGTCCTGCTTCACCCGCGCCCTGTTGGCGAGGAAAACGGTCGACAGATAGATCGAGCGGCGGCCGGCCGTGGCCGGGTCTGTGAGTTCCTTGTGCGTGCGGCAGGCGGGCGAGTCTTCCTCGGCGATGCGGCGGCTCAGGTACCAGCGCTTGCCGCGCGGCGCGGCCAGCAGTTCGACCTGGTAGAGCGCGTCGATGTCGGCGTCCTTGGGCAGGTCGGGCGGCAGCGTGACGCCGTCGACGTCGAACCACAGGTCCACGCGCACGTCGCCGAACAGGAAGCGCGTGAGGTTCTGGTAGGCCTCCTCGGAATTCACGATGCCGAAGTAGCCCGAATGCGAGCGATAGGTGTACGCGGTGGCCACCGGCTGCGTCTTGCCAGCGTCGTCCATGGCCCAGAGCGATGCGTTCTCGATGCGCACGAGCCCGTCGCTGCCGTGGCCCGCGAACATGCGAGAGAGGCCCTTGGCGGTTTCATAGTCGCCGCGGTTGGTGCCGACCATGCAGAAGAAGCGCTCGGGCGGGAAGGCGGCGGCCGGCAGGTAGTCCATGCGGCCGTTGACGGCGGGCGTGGCCAGGAACTCGGACATCTTCTCGCGGTTGAAGGTGTTCATCTCGTTCACCGTGAGCCAAGCCGGCACATTGATGCCGCCCATGTCGATGCCGTTGTGCGGCGTGGCGTAGGTGAACACCTTGTCGACGCAGGCGCGCGCGGCCGCGTCGCCCAGCCCGGGGTTCTGCAGGAAGGCGCGCACCACAAGGCCTCCCATCGAATGCGCGACGAGGTAACAGCGGAAGTCGTCGGCCGTGAAGCCCGAGGGCCCTTCGCGCTGCACCACGAGGTCGCGCACGCGAAGGATCAGCTGGCTCAGGCCCTGCGCGTACACCTTGACGTCCTTCGCCTTGCCGTCGCCCAGCAGTTCGGAGCCCGAGTCGTAGTAGCGGTAGATGATGACCGAGGCCGAGGGAATGCCGTCGACGTCGTTGCCGTTCGCATCGGGCGAGGGCTTCCAGTCGGGGTCGAGGATGTCCAGGCCGTTCTGGTAGACGCTCTGGTACTGGAAGTCGGCCAGCAGCCGCACCATGGGCGACTCGAAGACGAATTTCTGCGCCGGCGCTTCCTTCTTCACGGTCGCGCGATACACCGTGGAGCCGATGTTGAAGCCGCAGAACGGGTCGGCCGCGGTCTCGTCGCGCTCCGACTCGGTCATGGCGTAGCCGCGCACGTAGATGATGGGATAGCGGTTGGTGCTCATGGATCTTCAGCCTCCTCAGCTTCGGTCGAACCGATGAAGTCCGGCAGTGTGCCGGGCCAGCCCCGCGCCCGCCATACGGCGCATGGCATAGAGCCTGGAATGCCCCTCCTGCCTGAATGTTTCTATCGCTGAAACCATTGAAACATGCGCCTTCGATAGTCTCCGGCCATCCGACAAACACAATCCAGAAGGCTTTCCCATGGCTGAAAACCCGGACTCGCAAGGCTCCTACCTGCCGCAACTCCTGCGCCGCGGCACCGCGCTCGCCGCGGCCGGCTGCGCCTTCGTCGCGGGCTGCAGCGCCGCAGGCGGCGGCGAGACCCGCTACGAGAACTCGCCCCAGTTCAAGGACGGCGGCTTCCACAACATGGCCAACCCCGACCTGCCCCAGCAGGCCAGCGCATGGCGCATCTGGTCGCGCTTCATCGTGGGCAGCAAGATCGACACGGTGCCGGTCGACCCCATTCCCGTGAAGCCGCTGGACAGGCCCACCCTCGACGCGCTCGACACCCGAACCAACCACGTGGTGCGCCTGGGCCATTCGTCGCACCTGCTGAAGCTGCGCGACAAGTACTGGCTCATCGACCCCGTGTTCAGCGACCGCGCATCGCCCGTGCAGTGGGCGGGGCCGAAGCGCTTCCACAAGACGCCGATCGCGCTGGAGGATCTGCCGCCCATCGAAGGCGTGATCCTCTCGCACGACCACTACGACCACCTCGACGTGGCGACCATCGAATACCTCGCGAAGGAAGTGAAGCGCTACTTCGTGCCGCTGGGCGTGCGCTCGCGGCTGCTGGCGATGGGCGTGCCGGCCGACCGCGTGACCGAACTCGACTGGTGGCAGTCCGCCGAGCACGACGGAGTGAAGCTCACCGCCACGCCCGCACAGCACTTCTCGGGCCGCACGCTCGGCGACCGCGACCGCACGCTGTGGGCCTCATGGGTGGTGCAAAGCGGCGACCAGCGCATCTTCTACAGCGGCGACTCGGGCTACTTCCCGGGCTTCAAGCAGATCGGCGAGCGCTTCGGCGGTTTCGACATCGCGCTGATGGAGAACGGCGCCTACGACAGCATGTGGCCTGCCGTGCACATGACGCCCGAGCAGAGCGTGAAGGCCTTCGAGGACCTGCGCGGCAAGGTGTTCTTCTCGGTGCACAACAGCACCTTCGACCTCGCCTTCCACGCCTGGCGCGATCCGCTGGACCGCATCGCGGCCCTCACGGAGGCCAGGAAGATCGAACTGGCCACGCCGGTGATCGGCGAAGTGGTGACGGTGGGAGCAGCGCGGACCAACACGCGCTGGTGGGTCGACCTGCGCTGACGCCCCTCTCCCCCCAGGCAGGGCGGACTTACTCGCCGCGCTCCTTGCGCTCCCGGGCGCGCCGCACCTGGCGCGTCTCGTTGGCCTGCGAGGCGATGCGGTCCTTCTCGCGCTTCTTCAGAGCCCGCTTCTCGCGCATGCGCCGGCCCAGCACATAGCTGCCGATGCCGGTGACCACGGCGATGAAGACGCCGATGACGCTGATGTCGATGCCGCCCATGGCTACTGCACCCGGACGATGCTGGTGGGCTTGAAGCCCAGGTCGGCCGCCTTGCCCTTGCGCGCGCGGCTGCCGCGGGCGTTGTTCAGCGTGCGGATCTCCAGCGTTTCCTCGCGTTCCTTGCCGCCTCGGCCGATGCCCTCGATCTTCACGCTGCGCGTGTAGGCGGCGGCGCCGGCCAGGGTGTCCTTGGCTTCCAGGTCGATCAGCGTGAGGCCGCGGCCGCCCTTGGGCAGGCTCTTGAGCTCGGCGATGTCGAAGGTCAGGATGCGTCCGCCGGTCGAGGCGCAGGCCACGTGCGTGGCCGCCGGCATCGGCTCGGCACCGCTCGCACCGCCCACCAGCGAGGGGCGGCACAGCTGCTCTCCTTCGCCCACGTCGACGAAGGCCTTGCCGCCGCGCTGGCGCGACATCATGTTCTCGACCGTGGCGATGAAGCCGTAGCCGCCGGTGTTGGCCAGCAGCAGGCTGGCGCCGACCGGGCCCGCGAAGAAGTGCGTGACGTGCGTGCCGGCGTCCAGGTCGATGAGCGTGGTGACGGGCTGGCCGTCGCCGCGACCGCCCGGCAGCGAGGCCACGGGCACCGTGTAGACGCGCACGCTCTTGTCCTTGGCGCTGCCGAACACCAGCAGCGTGTCGACGCTGCGGCACTCGAAGGCGCCGTAGAGCGAGTCGCCCGACTTGAAGCTGTACTCGGGCGCAGAGCCGTTCGCGGCGCCTGCCGCCTTCTCGCTGGCCCAGCCCTTCTGCGTGCGTACCCAGCCCTTCTGCGACACGATGACGGTGACGGGTTCGTCGACCACCTTCACCTCGGCCACGGCGCGCTTCTCGGCCTGGATCAGCGTGCGGCGCGGGTCTTCGAAACTCTTGGCATCGGCTTCGATTTCCTTCACCAGCAGGCGGCGCAGTGCGGCGGGGCTGGCGAGGATGTCTTCGAGCTTCTTCTGCTCGTCGCGCAGGCTGGAGAGTTCCTGTTCGATCTTGATGGCCTCGAGCCGCGCGAGTTGGCGCAGCCGGATTTCAAGGATGTCCTCGGCCTGGCGTTCGCTGAGGTTGAAGCGCGCGATGAGCGCGGCCTTCGGGTCTTCTGCCGCACGGATGATCGCGATCACCTCATCGATGTTCAACAGCACCAGCTGCCGGCCTTCGAGAATGTGGATGCGGTCCTGCACCTTGCCCAGGCGGAAGCGCGAGCGCTTCTCGACGGTGATCTCGCGGAAGGCGATCCACTCGTTGAGCATCTGGCGCAGCGACTTCTGCGTGGGCTTGCCGTCGATGCCGACCATCGTGAGGTTGACCGGCGACGAGGTTTCCAGCGAGGTCTGCGCGAGCAGCGTGGTGATGAACTCTTCCTGGCTGATGCGCGAGGTCTTGGGCTCGAACACCAGGCGCACCGGGGCGTCCTTGCTCGATTCGTCGCGCACCACGTCGAGCACCGACAGCATCGAGGCCTTGAGCTGCGTCTGCTCCGCACTCAGCGCCTTCTTGCCGGCCTTGACCTTGGGGTTGGTGATTTCCTCGATTTCTTCCAGCACGCGCTGCGAGCTCACGCCCGGCGGCAGCTCGTTGACCACCAGCTGCCACTGGCCGCGCGCCAGTTCCTCGATCTTCCAGCGCGCGCGCACCTTGAGCGAGCCGCGGCCGGTGCGGTAGGCGTCGGCGATGTCGGCCGCGCTGCTGATGATCTGCGCGCCGCCCGGATAGTCGGGGCCGGGCACGATGGCGAAGAGTTCTTCCTCGCTGAGCTTGCCGTTCGACTTGATCAGCGCCACGCAGGCATCGGCGATCTCGCGCAGGTTGTGGCTCGGGATCTCGGTGGCCAGGCCGACCGCGATGCCGCTCGCGCCATTGAGCAGCGTGAACGGCAGCCGCGCAGGCAGCAGTCGCGGCTCTTCGGTACTGCCGTCGTAGTTGGGAATGAAGTCGACCGTGCCTTCGTCGATCTCGTCGAGCAGCAGGCTGGTGATGCGCGCCAGGCGCGCTTCGGTGTAGCGCATGGCGGCTGCGCCGTCGCCGTCGCGGCTGCCGAAGTTGCCCTGGCCGTCGACCAGCGGATAGCGCTGCGAGAAGTCCTGCGCCATGCGCACCAGCGCGTCGTACGCGGCCTGGTCGCTGTGCGGGTGGAAGCGGCCGAGCACGTCGCCGACCACGCGCGCGCTCTTCACGGGCTTGGCGCCCACGGTGCCGTTGGTGCCACCGAAGCCCAGGCCCATGCGCGACATCGAATACAGGATGCGGCGCTGCACCGGCTTCTGGCCGTCGGACACATCGGGCAGCGCACGGCCCTTGACCACGCTCAGCGCGTATTCGAGGTAGGCAGTCTGGGCGTAGTCGGCAAGGGTCAGGGTCGTGTCGCCGTCGGTGGGACCCTGGAGATCGAGCGGAGGTTGGGAATCCATGAAAGAGCTGGTGAGAAAAACTTTTGTTGTTGCTGGCTGGGCGTTCAGCCAAGAGTGAAAGCCTCGTGGACCGCGGACTGTACGGCGCCGCCGAGCACCGCGCCGCCGCCGGCCACGTAGATCCAGTCGCCGATGACGGCCGCGCCCACCGCGTGGCGCGGCGTGGTCATCGGGGCATGCCGCTGCCAGGTGTCGTCGACGGGGTTGTAGCTTTCCATCTGGCCGAACACCTTCGCCTGGCGCGGCACGCCGTCGACGAGGATGCCGCCCTCCCCGCCCATGGCGAAGAAGCGGCCTCGATACGCCACGAGCCCATGGCCCGAGCGCGCGGTGGGCAGCGGCGAGCGCAGCTCCCAGGTGTCGCGTGCGGGAAGGTAGACGTGGTGCAGGTCGGTGTTGTATTCGAAGGTGTTGAAGCGCCCGCCGATCACGTGGATCCGGCCGCCGTGCGACACGCAGCCCACGTGGTCGCGCGCACCCGGCAGCGGCTTGCGGGCGGACCAGCGGTCGGCCTTCGGGTCGTAGACCTCGTGCCAGCCCACGCTAGCGCGCTCCGCGGCAGGTTCGGAAGCGCCGCCGATCAGGTGCAGCGCGCCGTCGAGCATCACGGCGGCGGCAGCGCCGCGCGGACGCGGCAGCGGCGCGATCGCGCTCCAGCGATTGGCGGCGATGTCGTAGACGTAGGCGTTGGTGTCCGAGCGCCGGTTCTGCTCGACGAAGCCGCCGAGCGCGTAGACGCGGCCGCCATCGGCGGTCACAGCGACGTGGTTGGCACCGCGGGGCAGCGGCGCGCCGTCGAGCCAGCGGTCGGCCTCGGGGTCGTAGATGTGGTGGTAGTCGCGGTTGACCTTGCCTTCGCCATAGCCGCCGACCACATGCATGCGGCCCATCGCCGCGGTGGCCCAGGCCATCTCGCTGCGGGGAATCGGCAATGCGGCGCGCGGCTCCCATCGACCCTGCGGACCGGGCGGTGCGGAGCTGTCGGTGAAGCGCTGGGCCTCCTGCTCGGGCGTCATGTGGTGCGGCACACCGCCCTGCAGACGCGCATAGGGCTCGGCCGAGGAAGGCACGGGCGGCAGCGTGTCGTGCGTGGCTGGATGCTGCGCGCGTGCGCCGCCCGTCACCATGCCGGCGGCGGTCGCGAGAACGAAGCTTCGACGATCCATGGCCTCCTCCCTCCTCCTGCCGATCAGGACAGCGGCGTGCCCGGTGGCGCATCGGCCGCGCCCGTAGGCACTGCCGATGGCTCGGGGATGTCGGGCATGGCCGGCATGTTGCGCGGGCCATCCGACGGCATGTTGCCGCGGCCGAGCGCGCCGCCCTGCGGCACGGTCAGTTCCATGCGGATGCGTCCCGGCGTCTTGCCGCCTCGCACGGCGCCGCTGCCACTGCCCGAGGCAACCGAGGGCTTGAGGTACGCATACAGCTGCAGCACGGTCTGCACATAGTTCTGCGTTTCCTTGTAGTTCGGGATCTTGTTGCCCGCGCGCTGCACCGCGCCCTCGCCGGCGTTGTAGGCGGCCAGCGCGAGCTCGATCTGCCCAGGGAACATCGCGATCAGGTCGCGCAGGTAGCGCGAGCCGGCGGCGATGTTGATGCGCGGGTCGAACAGCTTCTTCTCGATGGTCGCGCGCTTGTCCGCCGACACGCCATAGCGCTGCGCGGTGGCGGGCATCAGCTGCATCAGGCCCATCGCGCCCTTGGGCGAGACGGCCTGCGCGTCGAAGCCCGACTCGGTGGCGACCAACGCCTGCAGCAGCTCGTAGTCGATCGCGTGCTTGCTCGCCGCGTCGCGCAGCGCCGACTTGGCGGTCTTGTAGCTGGGCGAGGCCTCGAACATGGCGAGCAGGCTCTGCGAGGCGGGCGGCACCTTGCCGTCGAGCCTGCCAGCGCCACGGCCCAGCGGCGAGATGCCGTTGGCGGTATCGAAGCTCTGGCCGCCGCGGAAGAAGATCTGGTAGCGCTCGTCGATCTTCTCGGAGGCGAAGTGCGCATTGCCTTTGCTGTCGATGTAGCCGTAGATGTCGGTGGCGTGCGCGGCCTGCAGCGGCAGCACGAGGGCTGCGGACAGCATGAATGGGCGGAACCAGCGTTTCATGGCGATGCGGGCTCCGTCCTCAGAACCACCAGCCATAGCGCTTGCGGCGCTCGGCGTGGACTGCAGCGTCGTCGCTCATGCTTTGTGCATGTCCGCCCCCCTTCAGTCCCACCCAGAGCGACATGCCGCCCAGTGCGAGCACCAAGAGGAAGACGGGCACGTGCTCGAGCTCGACGCCGGTGAAGATCATCGACACGGCCAGTCCAAGGAAGACCAGCGCAGCGCTCCAGCAAATGATGCGGCGCGTCCAGAGCCACGTGGTGGCGGCAACCCGTTCGACGCAGCTGGGTTCGGCGTTGTCGTTGACCGCGTCGTCCCACCAGCCCATCCAGACGAACACGAATGCCAGCAGGATGCAGACGCCGGCGAGGAACATGTTCGCGACCTGCCCGACCGGGTCGCGCTGAGCCAGCAGCAGTCCTGCCGCGCCAGCAGCGCAGACCCATGCCAGCGAACCGCAAATGATCTTGTGCCCGTTCATGCCCTGTCGTGAGAAATGTTCCAGCCGGAATCAGACGTCGATATCGACGTCATCGGCGCGCAGTTCCATGAGCTCGCGCCGCGCCGCCGCTTCGCCCTTGCCCATCAGCTTGGTGATTTCGCCCTGGGTGGACGTGAAATCGAAGCGGCCCAATTGGACCTGCATCAGGCGCCGGGTGTCAGGATTGAGCGTGGTTTCCCACAATTGTTCCGCGCTCATTTCGCCCAGGCCCTTGAAGCGGCTGATGCTCCAGGCGCCTTCGCGCACGCCGTCCTTGCGGAGCTTGTCGAGCGTGGCGGTCAGTTCGCCTTCGTCCAGAGCATAGACCTTGGACGCCGGTTTCTTGCCGCGCGCGGGTGCATCGACCCGGAACAATGGCGGCTTCGCGACATACACATGGCCGGCTTCGATGAGTTTCGGAAAGTGCCGGAAGAAAAGCGTGAGCAGCAGCACCTGGATGTGGGAGCCGTCCACGTCGGCATCGCTGAGGATGCAGATCTTGCCGTAGCGCAGGCCGCTGAGGTCGGGCGAATCGTCGGGGCCGTGCGGATCGACGCCGATGGCGACCGAGATGTCGTGGATCTCGGTGTTGGCGAACAGCCGGTCGCGCTCCACTTCCCAGGTGTTGAGCACCTTGCCGCGCAGCGGAAGAATGGCCTGGCTTTCCTTGTCGCGGCCCATCTTGGCGCTGCCGCCGGCCGAGTCACCCTCGACCAGGAAGACTTCGTTGTGGCTGATGTCCTTGCTCTCGCAGTCGGTGAGCTTGCCGGGCAGCACGGCCACGCCCGAGCCTTTTCGCTTCTCGACCTTCTGGCCGGCGCGCTGGCGGGTCTGGGCAGCCTTGATAGCCAGTTCGGCGAGCTTCCTGCCGTAGTCGACGTGCTGGTTGAGCCACAGCTCCAGCGCGGGGCGCACGAAGCTGGACACGAGGCGCACTGCGTCGCGGGAGTTCAGGCGCTCCTTGATCTGGCCCTGGAACTGCGGGTCGAGCACCTTGGCGCTCAGCACGTACGAGGCGCGCGCGAACACGTCCTCGGGCAGCAGCTTCACGCCCTTGGGCAGCAGCGAGTGCAGCTCGATGAAGCTCTTCACCGCATTGAACAGGCCGTCGCGCAGGCCGCTTTCGTGCGTGCCGCCGGCGCTGGTGGGGATCAGGTTGACGTAGCTCTCGCGCACCGGCTGGCCTTCCTCGGTGAAGGCGACGGCCCAGTCGGCCCCCTCGCCCTCGGCGAAGTTGTCGGCGTTCTTGTCGGCGTGGCCGCTGCCTTCGAACAGCGGAATGACCGGGTCGCTGCTGAGCGTCTGCATCAGGTAGTCGCTCAGGCCGCCCTTGTAGAGCCACTGCTGCGTTTCCTTGGTCTTCTCGTTGATGAGCGTGACGCTCACGCCCGGCATCAGCACGGCCTTGCTGCGCAGCAGGTGGGTGAGCTCGCCCATGGGCAGCGCGGCGGTCTCGAAGTACTTGGCGTCGGGCCAGGCGCGAACCGTGGTGCCCTGCTTGCGCTCGCCGGACTCCAGCTTGCGGACCTCAAGCGCCTCGATCACGTCGCCGCCGCTGAAGGCCAGCTTCGCGACCGAGCCCTCGCGGTGCGTGGCCACCTCGAGCCGCTTCGACAGCGCGTTGGTCACCGACACGCCCACGCCGTGCAGGCCGCCCGAGAAGCTGTAGGCGCCACCCGAGCCCTTGTCGAACTTGCCGCCGGCATGCAGCCGGGTGTAGACCAGCTCGACCACGGGCGCCTTCTCTTCCGGATGCAGGCCGAAGGGAATGCCCCGGCCGTCGTCTTCCACGCTGACCGAACCGTCGGTGTGCAGCGTGACCTTGATCTTCTTGCCGTGGCCCGCGAGCGCCTCGTCGGCGGCGTTGTCGAGCACTTCCTGGATGATGTGCAGCGGGTTGTCGGTACGGGTGTACATGCCCGGGCGCTGCTTGACGGGCTCGAGGCCCTTGAGCACGCGGATGGAGCCTTCCGAATAGCCGGAGGAGGCGGACGATGAACTGGGGGGAGTCTTGGGGGGAGTCGCCATGGGGGCGGATTGTAGTCAGTCGCCGCCAAACAACTGGATACCCATACAGGAGGGCTCCTACGACACGAACATGCGGGCACCCAGGAAGTCGATGAAGGCGCGCACCTTCGGCGCCGGATTGCGCCCCGAAGGCCACAGAACGCCGAGGTCGATGGCATGCGGGCGCACGTGTTCCGCCAGAACGCTGCACAGCCCGCCCGTGGTCAGCGCCTCGCGCACGCAGAAGTCGGGCAGCAAGGCGATGCCGCGTCCGCGCAGCGCGAAGCACAGGCGGGTTTCCATGTTGTTGCAGATCATGGAGACCGGTGGCTTCACCTCCGCACCGTCGGGCCCCGGCACGAGCGGCCAGACTTCCACCTTGCCCGTGGCCGGGTAGCGGTAATGCAGGCAGGCGTGTTGCGCCAGGTCCGCCGGCACCAGAGGCACGCCGCGGCGCGCCAGGTAATCGGGCGAAGCCACCAGCAGTTGCGAGAACTGTCCCAGCCGACGCACCGAGAGCCGTGAATCGGTGAGTTCGCCGGTGCGCACCACTGCGTCGAAGCCCTCCTCGATGACATCGACGAGCCGGTCGCTGAAGTCGAGGTCGAGTTCGACATCCGGGTACTCGCACATGAAGTCGGCAAGCAGCGGCAGCACCAGCGAGCTGACCAGCGGCAGGCTCACGCGCAGCTTGCCGCGCGGCGAACCGGCCGAACAGGAGAGCTCCTGCTCCGCGGCCTCGATCTCGGCCAGCACTCGGCGGCTGCGCGCTAGGAACAGCGCACCCTCGGCGGTGAGCGTGATGCTGCGGGTGCTGCGGTGGAACAGCCGCACGCCCAGCCGCTCCTCGAGCCGCGCCACGCGCTTGCCGACCGCGGACGCGGAAACGCCGAGCACGCGGCCGGCTGTGACGAAGCTGCGGGTCTCGGCCACCTGGATGAAGACGGTGAAACCGCTGAGGCTGTCCATGGAAAAAGAAGGATGGAAGAGAAGAGGAAGCCGGGATGGCCGTATTGCGGAATCCGATGTCCGCATTGAGCGGAACTGTATCCCCCTTTTTCCGGAGTTGGCTTCTTCCTATCGTCGACCGCATGTCACTCATTCATCCGAATCCATCCTCGTCCCGGGCACGGCTGCCGCTGTCCGGCCTGCTTGCCCTGGCGGCCGCCAGCTTCATCACGATCCTCACCGAAGCCATGCCGGCCGGCCTGCTGCCGCAGATAGGCGCGAGCCTCGCCGTCACGCCCGCGCTGGTCGGGCAGCTGGTGACGGTCTATGCGCTGGGCTCGCTGGTCGCGGCCATTCCGCTGGTGGCGCTCACGCGCGGCTGGCGGCGGCGTCCGCTGCTGATGCTGGCGATCGGCGGTTTCGCGGTCGTCAACACGATCACAGCCCTCTCGCACAGCTATCCGCTGACGCTGGCCGCGCGCTTCTTCGCCGGCGTGTTCGCGGGGCTGCTCTGGGCGCTGGTGGCCGGACACGCCGGGCGCATGGTGCCGCCGTCGATGCAGGGCCGCGCGATCGCGGTCGCGATGCTGGGCGCTCCGCTGGCGCTGTCGCTGGGCATTCCGGCGGGCACGCTGCTGGGCACCGGCGTGGGCTGGCGTCCGGCCTTCCTGGTGATGTCGGCGCTGTCGGTGCTGCTGCTCGGCTGGGTGCGCTGGAAGGTGCCCGACTTTCCCGGCCAGGAAGCCGCGCGGCGCCGCAGCGTGAGGCTCGTGTTCCTGCTGCCGGGCGTGCGGCCGGTGCTCGGGGTGATGTTGGCCTTCGTGCTGGCCCACAACATCCTCTACACCTACATCGCGCCGTTCCTGGTGCACGCCGGGCTGGGAGCGCGGGTCGACCTGGTGTTGCTGGTCTTCGGCACGGCCTCGCTGGCGGGCATCTGGGTGACGGGCGTGCTGATCGACCGCTGGCTGCGCGAACTGGTGTTGGCGAGCACGGCAGCGTTCGGGCTGACGGCGCTGCTGCTCGGGTCGGCCACCGGATCGGCGGCAGCGGTGTACCTGGGCGTGGCCATCTGGGGCCTGGCCTATGGCGGCGCTGGCACGCTGTTCCAGACCGCCTCTGCGCAGGCGGCGGGTGAATCGGCCGACGTGGCGCAGTCGATGGTGGTCACGGTGTGGAACATCGCCATCGCGGGCGGAGGGCTGATCGGCGGCCTGCTGCTGCAGGCCGGTGGTGCCGGGGCGCTGCCCTGGTCGCTGCTCATGCTGCTGGCGCCGGCGCTGTGGCTGACCTGGCGAGCCTGCGCGTACGGCTTTCCTGGAACGCGGTCTGTCGCCGGCGCGACAGCACGCTGAAGCCTGCGGCTTTTGATGCGTCCGCCGCATCGAAAGCCGGCCGATAAATCATCAATGGCTTTGGCCGGCGCGCCACCTGCTCGAGCAGGCGAATAGTTACATTCGAAGTCATGCAATCCCCAGCCACCCCCGCCCTCTCGGTCAAGCAAGTCCTTTTCTGCGGGGCGATGATCGTCACGCTGTCGATGGGCATACGCCACGGTTTCGGCCTGTGGCTGCAGCCGATCACGCAGGCGCAGGACTGGAGCAGGCAGACCTTCTCCTTCGCGCTGGCGGTGCAGAACCTCTCGTGGGGCATCTTCGGCGTGTTCGCGGGCATGCTGGCCGACCGGTTCGGTGCGTTCCGGGTGCTGATCGGCGGTTCCTTGCTCTATGCGGCGGGCCTGTTCGGCATGGCGCATTCGCCGACGCCGCTGCTCTTCACGCTGAGTGCGGGCATCCTGATCGGTGCGGCGCAGGCGGGATCGACCTACGCGGTGATCTACGGGGTGATCGGCCGGCAGATCCCGGCCGAGAGGCGCTCGTGGGCCATGGGCGTGGCGGCGGCGGCAGGCTCGTTCGGACAGTTCCTCCTAGCGCCCGTCGAGGGCCGGCTGATCGGCCACCTGGGCTGGCAGACCGCGCTGGCCGTGGTGGCGGTGCTGGCGCTGGTGATCGTTCCGCTGGCCTTCGGGCTGCGCGAGCCGAAGACGGCGGCGCAGACCGGCCACCGCGAGCAGTCGGTGATGCAGGCGGTGGGCGAGGCATTCCGCTATCCGAGCTTCGGCCTGCTGATGGCGGGCTACTTCGTCTGCGGCTTCCAGCTGGCCTTCATCGGCATCCACATGCCGACCTACCTGCGCGACCGCAGCCTGCCGGCCGAGGTGGCGGGCTACGCGCTGGCGCTCATCGGCCTCTTCAACGTGTTCGGCACCTACACGGTGGGGCTGCTGGGGCAGAAGCTGGCCAAGCGCAAGATCCTGGCGGCCATCTACTTCGCGCGGGCGGTGTCGATCGCGCTCTTCCTGATCGCTCCGATCTCGCCGATGAGCGTGTACCTCTTCTCCGCGGCGATGGGCTTCCTGTGGCTGTCCACGGTGCCGGCCACCAACGCCATCGTGGCGGGCATCTTCGGCGTAGCGCATCTCTCGATGCTCAGCGGCTTCGTGTTCCTGAGCCACCAGGTCGGCTCCTTCCTGGGCGTGTGGCTGGGCGGCTACCTGTACGACACCACGGGCAGCTACGACATCGTCTGGTACATCGCGATCGCCCTGGGCGTGTTCGCGGCGCTGGTCAACCTGCCGGTGAAGGAAAGCGCCATTCCGCGCGGTCCGCAACCCGTGGGCGCCGCAGGCTGATCCGCAGCCGGTTTGCGTGTAAAACAGGACCATGACTCCCCGGATGCGCCATCACATCGTCCACGCCGGCTGGCTGGCCGCCGCGCTCGCGGTGCTGGGCGGCGTGTTCACCCTGTACGTGCATCCGGATTTCCTCGTGACGCTGGTCGACCAGATCTGGTCCTGTTTCTGAGCCTCGGATCGCTATGAAAGAGATAGCACCGGTACACGGCCTGGGGGCACCTTCCGAGTGGGTCGTCCGGTGGTCTCACCTGCTTGCGCCCGGCGCGTCGGTGCTGGACGTGGCATGTGGCGCCGGCCGGCACATGAAGTGGTTCGCGGGACGCGGGCACGCGGTCACCGGCGTCGACCGTTCTCCCGAAGCCGTCGAGGCCGCCGGCGCGTTCGGCAAGGTGGTCGAGGCCGACATCGAATCCGGTCACTGGCCCTTCTCCCGCCAGGCCTTCGGCGCCGTGGTCGTCACCAACTACCTCTGGCGTCCGCGCATGGCCGATATCGTGGCCGCGGTGGCGCCGGGCGGCGTGCTGCTCTACGAAACCTTCGCCGTCGGCAACGAGACCGTCGGCAAGCCCTCGCGACCCGATTTCCTGCTGCAGCCGGGTGAGTTGCTGGCGGCGTGCGACGGGCTGCGCGTCGTGGCCTACGAGGACGGCTTCATCGGGCAGCCCGCACGCTTCGTGCAGCGCATCGCCGCCGTCCGCCCGGACGCGGCCGATTCCGGGCTGCCGGCGCGCCGCGTCCTTAAGGGAAACTAGGGGGCCCGGGGCTGCTGTCTGGCCTGGCGCCGGAGTAAGTAGAATCGGCGCTTTCGTCCACCGACAAAGAGATTCCCCTTGGAGCAACTGACAGGCAGCATCGTCGCGCTCGTCACGCCGATGCACGACGACGGCAGTGTCGACTACCCCGCCCTGCGGCGGCTCATCGACTGGCATATCGAAGAAGGCACCGACTGCCTGGGCGTGGTCGGCACCACCGGCGAATCGCCGACGGTCGATGTCGAAGAGCACTGCGAAATCATCCGCGTCTCGGTCGAGCAGGCCAAGGGCCGCGTGCCCGTGATGGCCGGCTGCGGCGCGAACTCCACCAAGGAAGCCATCGAGCTCGCCAAGTTCGCCAAGGGCGTGGGCGCCGACTCGCAGCTCCAGGTCGTGCCGTACTACAACAAGCCCACGCAGGAAGGCCAGTACCAGCACTTCAAGGCCATCGCCGAGGCCGTGGGCGACCTGCCCATCGTGCTGTACAACGTGCCCGGCCGCACCGTCGCCGATATGGCGCACGACACCGTGCTGCGCCTGGCTCAGGTGCCCGGCATCATCGGCATCAAGGAAGCCACCGGCAACATCGAGCGGGCCCAGTGGCTCATCCGCGAAGTGCCGGAGAACTTCGCCGTCTATTCCGGCGACGACCCGACCGCGGTCGCGCTCATGCTCTGCGGCGGCCAGGGCAACATCAGCGTCACGGCCAATATCGCGCCGCGCAAGATGCACGAGCTGTGCGTCGCTGCGCTGGCTGGCGACGTGAAGCGCGCCATGCAGATCCAGTTCGAGCTCATGCCGCTGCATCGCAACCTGTTCGTGGAGCCCAACCCGATCCCGCTGAAGTGGGCGATGGCGAGGCTCGGCCTGTGCGGCGGTACGCTGCGCCTGCCGCTCACCGAACTCGGCGAAGCGAGCCGCCCGGCGGTCGAGGGCGCCCTGCGCGCCACCGGCCTGCTCAAGGGCTGAACGCCTCTTCCAGCACGTCCCGGACCTGCCTTTCCCCCGGCCGCAGCAAGGTTAAGCAACCTTTTGCCCGAACCGCGCTCAGAGATGGCGGCGGGCACTGCGGCCCCTAGATTGACCGAACCATTCCAACAAGGAAGACGACGTTGAAGAACCTTTCGCGACTTGCTCTGCTGGCCCTCGTTGCCAGCCTCGCCGCCTGCTCCGTGCTCGAGAGCGACAAGATCGACTACAAGAGCGCCGGCAAGGCCCCGACGCTCGAAGTCCCACCCGATCTCTCCCAGCTTTCGCGCGACAACCGCTACGCCATCCCCGGCGGTGCCGTGAGCGCCAACTCGTACCAGGCAGGCATCGCCAACGCCCCGGGCATTCCCACCGCGGTGGCCAACATCGGCGACGTGCGCATGGAACGCTCGGGCACGCAGCGCTGGATCGTCGTCAACCGCACGCCCGACCAGCTCTGGGACCCGGTGAAGGACTTCTGGCAGGAGAACGGCTTCCTGCTGACCACCGACCAGCGCAACCTGGGCATCATGGAAACCGACTGGGCCGAGAACCGCGCCAAGCTGCCGCAGGACATCATCCGGGGCACGCTGGGCAAGCTGGTCGATTCGGTCTACTCCACCGGCGAACTCGACCGCTTCCGCACCCGCCTGGAACGCACGTCGACCGGCACCGAGATCTTCATCAGCCACCGCGGCATGCAGGAGGTCTACAACAACTCCCGCCAGGACCAGACCGTGTGGCAGCCCCGCCCCAGCGACCCTGAGCTCGAGACCGAATTCCTGCGCCGCCTGATGGTCAAGCTCGGCGTCTCGCAGGAGCAGTCGAAGATCCTGGCCGCGACCAACTCCACGCCCAAGACCGCCACCATCGCCAAGGTCGGCAACCAGCCGGTCGTGCAGATCAGCGAAGGCTTCGACCGCGCATGGCGCCGCGTCGGCCTCGCGCTCGACCGCACCGGCTTCACCGTGGAAGACCGCGACCGCAGCGCCGGCGTCTACTTCGTGCGCTACGTGCCGCCGAATCCCGACAAGAAGGAGCCCGGCTTCTTCGGCAAGCTGTTCGGCGGTTCGAGCAAGGCCGAAGCGCCCGCGAAGTTCCGCATCTCGGTCAAGGGCCAGGGCGAATCCACCACCGTGTCCGTGCTCAACGAAGCCGGCGCGCCCGAGACCTCGGTCAACGCCGAGCGCATCGTCAAGGTCATCGCAGACGACCTGAGATAACCCGCATGCTCCGCTTCCGAAGCCTCGGCAGCGGCAGCACGGGCAACGCCGCGCTGGTCGAGACGACCAGCGCCGGCCGCACCTCCCGCCTCCTCGTCGACTGCGGCTTCGGCCTCAAGCAGCTCGACTTGCGCCTGGCCCAGGCGGGCCTTGCAGCCAGCGACATCGACGCGGTCTTCGTGACACACGAGCACGGCGACCACATCGGCTGTGCCCATTCGCTGTCGCGGCGCAACCGCATTCCCGTCTGGATGAGCGAAGGCACCTGGCTCGCCACCGGCGGGCGCGATTTTGAGGGACGGCTCAACCTCGCGCGCGACGATGCCGAGTTCACGGTCGGCGACATCTGCGTGCAGCCCTTCACCGTTCCGCACGATGCGCGCGAGCCGCTGCAACTGCGCTGCACCGACGGCAATCGGACGCTGGGCGTGCTGACCGACCTCGGCCATGCCACGGCCCACGTGCTGGCCCGATTGGGCGGCGTGCATTCGTTGCTGCTGGAGTTCAACCACGACAGCGAACTGCTGGCCAACTCGAGCTACCCGCCTTTCCTCAAGCACCGCGTGGGCGGCAACTACGGGCACCTGTCGAACATGGCCGCGGCCGACATCGCACGCGCACTGCTGCATGACGGCCTCAGGCACGTGGTCGCGGCACACCTGAGCGAGCAGAACAACCGGCCCGAGATCGTGCGGCGCCTCATGGCCGAAGCACTGGGCGGCAACGAGGCCGAGATGCTGACCGCCACGGCCGCCACCGGCTCGCCCTGGCTCGACGTCTGAGCACTTCCGCCAGCCTCACGCTCTGCTAAGAAATAAAGCCGCCTCACGGCGGCTTTATGCATGGCTGATGCAGGGTCTGTTTACTGCTTCGGCGCTTCGTTCTTCTTCGCGGCCTCGGTGGCTGCATTCGCAGCATCGAGTGCCGATTGAGAACCCGCAGACGGGGCAGTCGACGACGAGGACGATGCGCCCGGATCGGCCGATGGCGCAGGAGCCGGAGCAGCAGGTGCGGGCGCGGGTTCAGTCACGGGCGCAGGAGGCGGCGTCACGACAGCCGGCGCTGCATCCTCCTTCTTGCCGCAGGCGACGAGCGCGGCAGCGGCAATCAGTGAGGCGATCAGGACGGACGATGACTTCTTCATGGAATCTCCTTTGGCTATGAAGGTCTGGACAAAAAAATTCTAGACCTGCATATCCGTCCGAATATGTCTCGCGGCCGCATTCGCGGCATTGGCTTACAAGCCGAGTGTCGATGCAGGAAACGCAGGTCGACCGTTGCGCCAGCACTCTTCGATGGCCTCGCGCAATTCGCGGCGAGCGCGTGCCTCTGCGCCGCTCACGCCCCTGCTTCGCTCGGGGTCGATGCGATGCACGAACCACGAGGGCGTCCATATGGCGCTCGGCACTTCCGTGCCCGATGCCTTGCCTGCGGCCCTGCATTCGATGATGTGGTCCCACATGCGGCGCCATGCAACGAAGCGCGCATGGCCGCGCTCGAGAACGTCGTAGCGCTGCGCGAACAGCATCAGACGGCGGCCGCTCGCGGCCCAGGCCTGCAGCGCGTCGATGGTCGCGCGTTCGCCCAGCGGCCAGTCGGCGAAGTCGAGGTCGCTGAAGACCATTTCCTTCCAGCCCTCGCGCGCTGCAGCCGCGAACGCATTGCGCAGGAGTACGTCGAAGGCCTCGCGACCATCGAAGCGCCCTTCGGGCAGCGGCGAAGCGGCTGCTTCATCCGGCATGCAGCCACCCCGCCTCGCACCACTCCGCCAGCAACGCCAGCGCGCCCTCGCTGGCGCGTGCGAGTTCGCGCGGACCGAGTTCGCGGCGATCTGCCAGCCTGCGCATCAGCGTCGCATCGGCACCGCCTGCGCGAAAGCTCTCGCCATTGATGTAGATGTGACGTGCGTCGTAGAGCATGCGCGTGCGGCGGTCGAGCTTCACCTGCTGCATGGCCGCGGGCGTCTCGCCGCCTTCGCCGAACCAGACATTGGCCTTGGGTTCGGTGAGCGATTCACCCAGTGCACGGTCGACGGCATCCGCGTCGCGCAGCGCGGCCTCGATGGCCTTGCGCGCGAAGGCCTGCAGGGCCGCGGGCATGGCTGCCGGCGCATCGACGGCGGGCTGCGCAGGATCGCGATACCGCGCGAGCTCGGCCGGCCCGGCGTCTTCCAGGTCTTCGGCGTAGGCCTGCGCCATGCGCGCCAGCAGGTCGGCGCCGAGTTCGCCCAGGGCCGACGAGCGCAGTCCGATGGAATACGTCATGCAGTCGCCGCCGACTGCGACGCCGTCGTGGGCGTAGCGCGGCGGGAGGTAGAGCATGTCGCCGGGTTCGAGGACGAAGGTCTGCTCGGGCTCGAAGTTCTCGAGGATTTTCAGCGGCAGGCCCGGCTGCAGCCGCAGATCGCTCTGCTTGCCGATGGACCAGCGCCGGCGCCCGTGCGCCTGCAGCAGGAACACGTCGTAGCTGTCGAAATGCGCGCCCACGCCGCCGGTGTCGCTCGCGTAGCTGATCATCAGGTCGTCGAGGCGCGCATCGGGAAGGAAGCGGAACTGCCTCATCAGCTCGTGCACGCCCTCATGGTGCAGGTCGACACCCTGCACCAGCAGCGTCCACGCCGGCTGCTTCAGCGACGGCAGGGCGCGCCGGGCAAGAGGGCCGTGCCTGAGCGACCAGCCGTTCTTGCCGTGGCGGATGAGGCGCGATTCGACGTCCTCACGCTCGGCCAGGGCGAAGAGCTCGGAACGCTCGATCGGTGGCACCATCGCGGGTATCGCCTGCCGCACGAGCAAGGGTTTTTTCTGCCAATGTCGCCGCATGAACTGCGCGGCGCTCAGGCCGCCCAGCAGGGGCAGCGGTTTGTTGATCTCCATGGGAGAATTCTGCAATGGAAATCTCTGAACAATGCGTGGTCGGCCTGACCTGGACGATGAAGGACACGCTCGGTGACGTGCTGGACGTGCTCGAGGAGCCTGTGGAATTCCTGGTCGGCGGCGACGACCTCTTCGACGTGATCGAAGCGGCCCTGCAGGGCCATGAGCCCGGCGCCCGGGTACAGCTGCAGATCGAGCCGGAGCAAGGCTTCGGCGACTTCAACGACCAGTTGCTCTTCCTGGAGCCCCGCTCGCTCTTCCCCGAAGGCACCGAAGAAGGCATGACTTTCGACGGCTCCGCCCTGCCCAAGGGCGTGAGCGGCGACATTCCCAAGGATGCGATCTACACCGTGGCCGAGATCTATCCCGACCACCTGGTGCTCGACGGCAACCATCCGCTGGCCGGCATCGCGATCCGTCTCGACATCACCGTGCGTTCGGTGCGCGAGGCCACCGAAGAGGAAGTCGGCCGCGGAACGGCGGGCACGGGCTTCTTCAAGATTGCGCCGATGGCGCCGGGCAACCAGACGCTGCACTGACTGCCGCGCCCGCCCCATGAAAAAAGCCGGGCATTGCCCGGCTTTTTTCATGCCCAATGTGGGAACAACTCACATGCGCGAGATCTGGCCGTTGTCGATGCGCACGCGGTCGCCGATGCGCAGGTCGCCGGGGCTCTGCACGTCGAAGGCGCGGTAGCCGCCGCGGTCGGTCTGCACCGACACGCGGTACATCTCGTAGACGCGCGGGCCGTTCTGCTGCGCCTCGATGGTGTTGCCCAGCAGGGCGCCGCCCACGATGCCCAGCGCTGTCGCCGCGGCCCGGCCATTGCCTCGGCCGAACTGGTTGCCCACCACGCCGCCGATCACGCCACCCGCGACGGCACCGCCGCCCGTGGTGCCGGTGCCGGCAGTTTCGCTGCGCAGCACCTCGATGTTGGCCACGTGGCCGTATTCGACATAGGAGGCTTCCTGGTAGGGAATGGCCTGCGGAGGCGCCTGGTAGGGATAGCGCGAGGTCGTGTAGACCGGCGCCGGTGCCACGCAAGCCGTTAGCGTGGCCAGGGCCAGCACGGAAGCGATGACGGAAACAAAGCGCATTGAGATCTTCATGTTGGAGGCTCCTCGGAAAGAACGGTGCAAGGATGATGTATGCATGCACCCTGCGTGTGCCTGACTAACGCCGCAGCATCGGCCGCGATGACGCCGTTCACACACTGAAACCTTCGAGGTGGGCGGCCCCAGCCGGTTCCGTTCTTTACCGCCCGGAAACCGGCCGGTCTTCAGGATTCGCTCAATGCTTGCCTGTGGAGCCGTAGCCACCCTCGCCGCGTTGCGTGGGTGCAAATTCTGTGACCACACGAAACTGCGCCTGCACCACCGGCACGATCACGAGCTGCGCGAGCCGTTCCATCGGATTCAGCACGAAGGGCGTGTCGCTGCGATTCCAGGCGCTGATCTTCAGCTCGCCCTGGTAGTCGCTATCGATCAGGCCGACGAGGTTGCCCAGCACGATGCCGTGCTTGTGGCCCAGCCCCGAGCGAGGAAGGATCAGCGCCGCATAGGCCGGATCGGCCAGGTGGATCGCGATGCCGGTGCCCACCAGCTGCCAGCCGTTGGGCTCCAGCGTGATGGGGGCATCGAGGCAGGCTCGCAGGTCGAGGCCGGCGCTTCCGGGGGTGGCATATGCGGGCAGTTGATCCACCATGCGCGGATCGAGGATGCGGACGTCGACTTTCACTTAGTTGTTGCCTTGCTTCTGTTGCTGTTCTCTCTGCTTGCGGGCCGCCTCTTCCAGCACCTGCTGCCACTTGGCGACGCCGGGGGTGAGCTTGAGGCCCTTCAACTTCCTGCCGAACCAGGCGGCAGCCGCCGCCAGGACGATCAGAACGCCGAACGGCACGCCCGCCGCCCAGAGCACCAGGAATGCCACCGCGCCGAAGATGCCCAGCACCTTGAGCAGCGCCGGGTCGAAGGAGCCGGGCTCCTTCTTCGGCACCTCGCCGTTGGGGAGTTCGGCGCGCTGCATCGCGGCCGAGACCGGCCCCTGTGCATTGGGGCCGGCAGTCGTCGTCATGCCGACGTCGAGGCCATGCTCGCCGGGCGAAGCGGCTCGCCTCGGCAACGCCGCCTGCGCGGACAGCCGCTCGACATAGCGGGCGAAATCGCCGTTCGGCGGCGTGTTCCATTGGGGATTCATCAGACCCTCCAGTCGGGAAGACGGGCTGCGATCTCGGTCATGAGCTCGCGCGCCAGCGTGAGCTTGGGGGCGCGCGGCAGCTCGCGCACGCCATTGGCATCGACCAGCAGCAGCGCGTTGTCGTCCTGCCCGAAGGTCAGCGGACCGATGTTGCCCACCAGCAGCGGGATGCCCTTGCGTTCGCGCTTGGCCTTGGCATGTTCGGCGAGATTCTCGCTCTCGGCGGCGAAGCCTACGCAGAAAAGCTTCTTCGACTGGGCCCGCTCGCTCTTCGCGACGGAAAGGAGGATGTCCGGGTTCTCGGTGAAGTGGAGCACCGGCGTCCTGCCGCTGCCGTCCTTCTTGATCTTCTGCTCGCTCTGCGTGGCGGGGCGCCAGTCGGCGACGGCAGCCGTAGCTACGAAAATGCTAGCACTCTGCGCTGCACGGGTCGTCGCGTCGAGCATCTGCTGCGCCGACAGCACGTCGACGCGCGTCACGCCTCGCGGCGTGGGCAGGTGCACCGGGCCGGCCACCAGCGTGACCTCGGCGCCGGCCTCGCGGGCTGCCCGGGCGATGGCGAAGCCCATCTTGCCCGACGAATGGTTGGTGATGCCGCGGATCGGGTCCAGCGCCTCGAAGGTCGGCCCCGCCGTGACCAGCACCTTCTGCCCCGCCAGCAGCTTGGGGCTGAAGAAGGCGGTGACGTCCTCCAGCAGCTGCGCCGGCTCGAGCATGCGGCCGTCGCCGGTCTCGCCGCAGGCCTGCCAGCCGTTGCCCACGCCCAGCACGGTCGCGCCGTCGGCGGCCACCTGCATCAGGTTGCGCTGCGTGGCCGGATGGGCCCACATCTCGCGGTTCATGGCCGGGGCGATCAGCAGCGGGATGCGGTCCATCGGGCGGGCCAGGCACATCAGGCTCAGCAGGTCGTCGGAGCGGCCCTGCACCAGCCGGGCAATGAAGTCGGCGCTGCAGGGCGCCAGCACGATCGCGTCGGCCTCGCGGCTCAGGTTGATGTGCGGCATGTTGTTGGGCTCGCGGGTGTCCCACTGCGAGGTGTAGACGGTGCGCCCCGAGAGCGCCTGCATGGTCACCGGGGTGATGAACTGCTCCGCCGCCTCGGTCATGACGACCTGGACGGTCGCGCCCGCCTTGACGAACAGCCGGCACAGTTCGGCCGACTTGTAGCAGGCGATGCCGCCCGTGAGACCGAGAACGATGTGTTTGCCGGCGAGATCTTGCATGGGACGTATTGTTGCTCACATGCCATCGGCCCCACGCCAACAAGCCCTTGGCGGAAGGTGTCGCGAAGGGCACACCTATAATCGCAATTTCCCACTGCCCGGATTCACAGCATCCGGAACTGGCATGACCAAATTTGTCTTCGTCACCGGTGGTGTCGTTTCTTCCCTTGGCAAGGGAATCGCCTCCGCCTCGCTCGCCGCGATCCTCGAATCGCGCGGCCTCCAAGTCACCCTCATCAAGCTCGATCCGTACATCAATGTCGACCCCGGCACGATGTCGCCCTTCCAGCATGGGGAAGTGTTCGTCACCGACGACGGCGCGGAGACCGACCTCGACCTCGGCCACTACGAGCGCTTCGTCAACACGCGGATGCGCAAGGCCAACAACTTCACGACCGGCCAGATCTACAAGTCCGTGCTCGAGAAGGAACGCCGCGGCGACTACCTCGGCAAGACGGTGCAGGTGATCCCGCACATCACCAACGAGATCCAGGAATACATCAAGCGCGGCGCCGGCATCGGCACGGCGCACGAGGTGGACGTGGCCATCGTCGAGATCGGCGGCACCGTGGGCGACATCGAGTCGCTGCCCTTCCTGGAGGCCGTGCGCCAGATGAGCCTGCGCATGGGTCCGAACAACTCGGCCTTCGTGCACCTGAGCTACGTGCCCTGGATCGCCGCCGCCGGCGAGCTCAAGACCAAGCCCACGCAGCACACCGCGCAGAAGCTGCGCGAGATCGGCATCCAGGCCGACGCCCTGCTGTGCCGCGCCGACCGCCGCATCCCCGACGACGAGCGCGCCAAGATCTCGCTGTTCTCGAACGTGCCCGAATGGGGCGTGATCTCGATGTGGGACGTGGACACCATCTACAAGGTGCCCCGCATGCTGCACGAGCAGGGCCTGGACGGCCTGATCTGCGACAAGCTGCGCATCAACACGCCGCCGGCCAAGCTGCAGCGCTGGGACGACCTGGTCTACGAGGTCGAGCATCCGCAGAAGGAAGTCTCGATCGCCATGGTCGGCAAGTACGTCGACCTGTCCGACAGCTACAAGTCGCTCAACGAGGCGCTGCGCCATGCCGGCATGAAGAACCATGCCCGCGTGAAGATCGACTACATCGACTCCGAGACCATCTCGGCGCAGGACGTGTCCCGCCTGGCCAAGTACGACGCCATCCTGGTGCCCGGCGGCTTCGGCCAGCGCGGCGTGGAAGGCAAGATCTCGGCCGCGCGCTTCGCCCGCGAGAGCAAGGTGCCCTACCTCGGCATCTGCCTGGGCATGCAGGTCGCCACCATCGAGTACGCCCGCCACGTGGCCGGCCTGAAGAACGCCAACAGCACCGAGTTCGACCCCGAGACGCCCACCCCCGTGATCGCGCTGATCACCGAGTGGAAGGACGCCGACGGCACCGTGAAGATCCGCGACGAGAAGTCCGACCTCGGCGGCACCATGCGCCTGGGCGCGCAGAGCTCCGACGTGGCTCCGGGCACGCTGGCCCACAGCATCTACGGCGACGTGGTCACCGAGCGCCACCGCCACCGCTACGAAGCCAACGTGAACTACCTCGACGAGCTGCGCAAGGCCGGCCTCGTGATCTCGGCGCTCACCCAGCGCGAGCACCTGACCGAGATCGTCGAGCTGCCGCAGGACGTGCACCCGTGGTTCATGGGCGTGCAGTTCCACCCCGAGTTCAAGTCGACCCCCTGGGGCGGCCACCCGCTGTTCAACGCCTTCATCAAGGCCGCGCTCGAGCACAAGGAAAAGGGCTCGGGCAGCACCAACAAGACGCTGAAGGCCGTGGCATGAACGGCGCGCCGGACCGCGCCAGGCAAGCTCGCACCGCAGTGCGGAGCACGGAGGTATTCGAATGAGCAGCGGCTACGTCATCGCCCACGTCGAGGTAACCAACCCGACGCAGTACGAGGAATACAAGAAGTGGTCGACCGTCGCCATGCAGGCGCACGGCGCCGAGGTGTGCGTGCGCGGCGGCCAGGTGCAGCCCCTGGAGGGCGACTGGAAGCCCACGCGCGTCGTGATCCTCAAGTTCCCCAGCTTCGAGAAGGCCAAGGCCTTCTATGAGACGCCCGAGTACCTCAAGGCGCGCGAGGCCCGTGCCGGCGCCGCGGTCATGAACATGATCGCCGTCGAGGGCCTCTGAGCCTTCCGATCCCTTTTCACATCTATTCATCCGCCCAAAGAGACCAGAAAGAGAAAGACAGAAGATGAGTGCAATCGTTGACATCGTCGGCCGCGAAATTCTCGACAGCCGAGGCAACCCCACCGTCGAATGCGACGTGCTGCTCGAGTCGGGCACCATGGGGCGCGCGGCCGTGCCCTCGGGCGCATCGACCGGCTCGCGCGAAGCCATCGAGCTGCGCGACGGCGACAAGAGCCGCTATCTCGGCAAGGGCGTGCTGAAGGCCGTCGAGAACATCAACACCGAGATCTCGGAAGCCGTGCTGGGCCTCGACGCCAGCGAGCAGGCCTTCCTCGATCGCACGATGATCGACCTCGACGGCACCGACAACAAGGGCCGCCTGGGCGCCAACGCCACCCTCGCCGTCTCGATGGCCGTGGCCCGCGCCGCGGCAGAGGAATCGGGCCTGCCGCTGTACCGCTACTTCGGCGGCATGGGCGGCATGCAGCTGCCGGTGCCGATGATGAACGTCATCAACGGTGGCGCCCACGCCAACAACAGCCTCGACCTGCAGGAATTCATGATCATTCCCGTGGGCGCCAAGAGCTTCCGCGAGGCCGTGCGCTACGGCGCCGAGGTGTTCCACGCGCTCAAGAAGATCCTGGGCGACCGCGGCATCAGCACGGCGGTGGGCGACGAAGGCGGCTTCGCTCCCAGCGTCGAGAGCCATGAGGCTGCCATCCAGCTGATCCTGGAAGCCATCGACAAGGCCGGCTACACCGCCGGCGAGCAGATCGCCCTGGGCCTGGACTGCGCGGCCAGCGAGTTCTACAAGGACGGCAAGTACGTGCTGTCGGGTGAGAACCTCTCGCTGACCGCCGAGAGCTGGACCGACATGCTCGCGACCTGGGTCGACAAGTACCCGATCATCAGCATCGAGGACGGCATGCACGAAGGCGACTGGGACGGCTGGAAGCTGCTCACCGAACGCCTGGGCAAGCGCGTGCAGCTGGTGGGCGACGACCTGTTCGTCACCAACACCAAGATCCTGCAGGAAGGCATCGAGAAGGGCATCGCCAACTCGATCCTGATCAAGATCAACCAGATCGGCACGCTGACCGAGACCTTCGCCGCCATCGAGATGGCCAAGCGCGCGGGCTACACCGCCGTCATCTCGCACCGCTCGGGCGAGACGGAAGACAGCACCATCGCCGACATCGCCGTGGGCACCAACGCCGGCCAGATCAAGACCGGCTCGCTCTCGCGTTCCGACCGCATCGCCAAGTACAACCAGCTGCTGCGCATCGAGGAAGATCTGGGCGACATCGCCGTGTACCCCGGCCGCGGCGCGTTCTACAACCTGAAGTAACGCCGGACGCCACGCGGCATGCGCGCCCGCCTCGTTCCACCGATCGTCCTGCTGCTCCTGCTGGCCATCCTGCAGTGGCAGCTGTGGAACGGGCGCGGCAGCGTGCGCGACGTGGCCCAGCTGCGGACCAAGCTGGCCGACCAGAAGGACGCCAACGCCAAGGCCGCGCTGAACAACGAACGCCTCACCTCCGAGGTCAACGACCTCAAGGACGGCCTCGAGATGGTCGAGGAGCGCGCGCGCGCGGAACTCGGCATGGTGAAGCCGAACGAGGTCTTCGTGCAGATAGCACATTAGGATGACCCCCAGTCTTCGCGCACTTCGTGTCGCTTCGCCAACCCCCTTCCAGGGGGCGACACCAGCGGCCCGGCAAAGCCGGTTCCGCGGTGTCCCACGAACAGACCGCGACAGCACCCTCCGGGGGCGGATCTGATTCTCGAGCTTCTCTCGGCCCCCGCGTTCATGCTCTGGGGCTCTCCCGTGAGCTGGCTCGAGCTCGTCGCGTCGACACTGGCGCTCGCCATGGTGGGCTGCAACATGCGCGAGATCCACTGGGGATGGCCGCTGGCCATCGTCAGCTCCGTGCTCTACGTGGCGGTGTTCGCCAAGGCACGCATCTACGGCGACGCCTCGCTGCAGGTCTTCTTCGCGCTCGTCGCGCTCTGGGGATGGGCGCAGTGGCTGAGCGGCCACCGGGCCGACGGCAGCGCGCTGCGCGTCAGCCGGCTTTCGTCGCGCGGCATCGCGCTCACGCTGCTGGCCTGTGCGGTGGCATGGCCGGCGGTCGCCCTCTTTCTGCGCCGCTTCACCGACACCGACGTACCCTGGTGGGACGGCTTCGCCACCGGCCTGAGCCTTGTCGGGCAGTTCCTGCTCGGGCGCAAGTTCATCGAGAACTGGCTGATCTGGCTGGCGGTGAACGTCGTGAGCGTGGGCCTCTTCATCCACAAGGGCCTGTGGCTCACGGTGGGCCTGTATGCGGTGTTCGCGGTGCTCAGCGTGGCCGGCTACCTTGCCTGGCGCCAGCGCATGCCATCCACCGCCGTCGAAGCGGCGCGCGCATGACACCCGTGCTCCCGACCGGCTGCGTCATCGCCCTGGTGGGTGCCGAGAGCACCGGCAAGACCGAGCTGGCCCGCGCCATCGCGCAGCGCCTGCAGGACCGCGGCGTTCCGACGACCTTGGTGGGCGAGTACCTGCGCGAATGGTGCGAGCGCGAGAACCGCACGCCGCGCCCCGACGAGCAGCAGGCCATCGCCGACGAGCAGACCCGCCGCATCGCGAGCGCCGCCGCCGTCGGCGTGGTGGTGGCCGACACCACCGCGCTCATGACGGCCGTCTACAGCGAGCAGCTCTTCGCCGACACGTCGCTCTACGAAGACGCCCTGGCTGCCCAGCGCGGCTACGCCATCACGCTGCTGACCGCGCTCGACCTGCCCTGGGTCGCCGACGGCATGCGCGACGGCCCGCATGCGCAGCAGCCGACCGACACGCTGGTGCGTGCCGCGCTCGCGCGCGCGAAGCTCTCGTATGCCGTGGTGCACGGCAGCGGCGCCGAGCGGCTGGCCAATGCCTGGAACGCCATCGTCTCCATCGCGGGCAACGAGGGCCGGCCGCGCACGCGCGTCAAGTCCGACGCGAAACCCGCCTCCTGGTCGTGGCCTTGCGAGAAATGCTCCGACCCGGAATGCGAACATAGGCTCTTCAGCGATCTCATCGCGCGCCGGGAGTAGCGCGCTCGCCCCCTGCCCCTTACCGGAGACCCGATGCCCTTTTTGACCCTCGCGCGCATCGCCACGCTTCCTCTTCTTCCTGCCGCTCTGCTGCTCTCGGCGGCCGGTGCGGCCCACGCGGCGCCCGTCGCGGCCACCGTCGAGAACGGCACCACCACCACCGCCTGCGCCGAGGAAGACAACGTCTCGCTCACCCTGCGCGGCGAAGGCATCCGCCACATGCGCATCGAGGCGCTGCAGCCCGACTACCTCGACAAGATCGGCAACGACGTCACCGCGCCCGACTTCTCAGGCTGCAACTTCGACGGCGGCGAGCATCCCACCGACCCGGCCTACCGCTTCCGCAAGCGCACCGTGGTGCTGATGGACAACGCACAGTGGCGCGTCGTCGGCATGACGCTGCCGAGCTTCTGGCGCCCGCAGCGCGTGCCCGTGCAGGTGGGCAAGCGCAAGGACCGCGGCTTCCACCTGCTGCAGGTCTTCAGGAAGGAGAACGGCAAGCCGCTCGAGGCCATCGTGCTCTATCCGTCCGACGGCTACTGGCGCATCAAGCCGCTGCCCGAGGCGCGCTTCGGCGACGGGGTGTACGGCTCGTCCTTCCTGCTCGGCCCGGTCGAGGCCGCCGCACGGCCGGTGGTGAACATCGCGTCGATCCGCATCGTGCCCCGGCCGCTGGCCATCCATGTGCGCTTCACCGACGGCGGCAGTGCCGCGGTGAAGGTCGACGAGATCAGCCGCGTACGCACCGCGCTCGACGTCACGCTGTCGAAGCCGACCGCGAACGCCCAGCCTTTCGCGGTGCTGCGCTCGATGTACGTCACGCCCGACAACGCCGACGTGAGCGAGGTGCGCTGGCAGGCGTCGCCCCAGGCGGCGCAGCAGGTGCTGCCGCTGCCGGAGGTGAAGAGCCTCCAGGCCACGCAGGTGCGCTTCGGGCGCAGCCTGCCTTCGAAGCACAACACGAGCGCGCCGGACATCGCGTTCGGTGGCTTCGACGACGACTCCCGCTGAGTCAGCACTTCGCCCGGCGAGACGCCGAGCACTCGGCGCAGGCCGAGCGCTCCGTCATCGCGGCGAGCACCACTTACTCGTGCACCGGCAGTGCTGTCGTGCATGTCCGGCGCGACGAGTGGCTTTTTCCACGACGCGCATCTGCGAATCAGAGGGACTGGGCGTGGGTTCGGCCGCATGGTCGGCGCGATTGGCTTCGGGCCGGCTGTTCTTGAAACAGGCTCACGAACCCGGGCTGAACGGAAGCTTTCCGGTGTACCTGACCGGGATGTTAGGCCCCGCGATGCCTGCGGGCTACGCCGACGGGCGCTTCGCGGCGATGGTCAAGGTGCTGCGCTGAACAACGAGAGAAGCGGCAGCGATGGGCGGCCGCCACCGCCGCCGGCTTCTTCTATTGCACGACCTGGCTGCCCGGCGCCCTGTCGCCCGCCGGCGTGAAGATCTGCGCAGCGTCGACCGCGTCGAAGCGGTACTGCTTGCCGCAGAAGTCGCAGCCCACCTCGATGTTGCCGCGCTCGGCGAGGATGCTCTCGGCCTCCTGCTCGCCGAGGCCGCGGATCATCTGGGCCACGCGCTCTCGGCCGCAGGTGCAGGCGAAGTGCGGGCCGAGCATGCCGGCCTGCGGCTCGAAGCGCAGCAGCTTCTCTTCCCAGAACAGGCGGCGCAGGATGGTCTCGACGTCGAGCGTGAGCAGCTCTTCGCGCGTCAGGCTCGACGCGAGGATCGAGATGCGGTTGTAGTCCTCGTTGCGGCCGATCTGGTCTTCATTCGCCTGGTCGTGGTCCTTGTCGGCGGTGCCTTCGAGGTTGCCTTCGCCCTTCACCGGCAGGCGCTGGATCAGCAGGCCGGCAGCGACCTTGTCGTCGGCGGCCAGCACCAGCGTGGTATCGAGCTGCTCGCTCTGCAGCATGTAGTGCTGGAGCACGTCGCTGAGCTTGCCGAGCTTCTCGCCGTCGTCGCCGAAGAGCGGCACGACGCCCTGGTAGGGGGTGGTGCCGGGCAGCTTGTCCTTGGGGTCGAGCGTGATGGCGCAGCGGCCCTTGTTGCCCACGTTGACCATATCGGGCAGGCGCGCGTCGGCGGGCAGTTCGCCCATCACCTTGGCGGTGGCGCGCAGGCTCAGGTCGGGCTTGGACTCGGCCACCGCCACCTTGACGGGGCCGTCGCCGAAGATCTGCAGGATCAGCGCGCCGTTGAACTTGATGTTGGCCTGCATCAGCGTGGCGGCAGCCGTCATCTCGCCGAGCAGTTCGACCACCGGCTGCGGATAGGCGCCGGTGGCGGTGTTGGAGGCGCGCCGCGCGAGGATCTCCTGCCACGCGTCCGTCAGGCGCACGATCATGCCGCGCACCGGCAGGCCATCGAACAGGAATTTGTGCAGCTCGCTCAAAACATCGGTCCTCTCTCAATAAAACAGTCTTCGCACGGAATACCGCGAAACCGGCTTCGCCGGGCCGGCGGCCATACGAAGTGGGCAAGCCTGAGGGTCAGGCAACTTTCTTCAGCCCCTTGGCAAAGCGCCGGGCGTTGGCCACGTAGTTCTCCGCGCCCTGGCGCAGCTTGGCGGCGGCCTCGTCGTCGAGGGTGCGCACCACCTTGGCGGGCGAGCCCATGATGAGCGAGTTGTCGGGGAACTCCTTGCCTTCGGTCACCACGCTGCCGGCGCCAACGATCGAATTGCGGCCGATCTTCGCGTTATTCAAGACCACGGCCTGGATGCCGATCAGCGTGTTGTCGCCGATGGTGCAGCCATGCAGCATCACCTGGTGGCCGACGGTCACGTTGTCGCCGACGGTCAGGGGACAGCCGATGTCGGCGTGCAGCACCGACAGGTCCTGGATGTTGCTGTTGCGCCCGATGCTCAGCGTCTCGGTGTCGCCGCGCAGTACTGCGCCGAACCATACGTTGGCGTTGTCCGCCAGCCTGACGTTGCCCATCACCTCCGCGCTGTCGGCCACCCATGCACCTTCGCCCACCTGGGGTGCCACACCGTCGAGTTCGTAGAGCGCCATTGTTTCCGGTCCCTGCAAGGTCAAAACCTAGAATTGTAGGGATGCACCCCCGATTGAGCGCGCTGGCCGCGCTTCGCCTTACGGATCCCGATGAAAAGGTGGCCGCCACCCGTGCCATTG
Organism: Variovorax sp. 22077; assembly: GCF_052044195.1. Classification (NCBI taxonomy): domain Bacteria; kingdom Pseudomonadati; phylum Pseudomonadota; class Betaproteobacteria; order Burkholderiales; family Comamonadaceae; genus Variovorax; species Variovorax sp. 22077. Next base: position 8,344 of record NZ_JBQEQC010000021.1, on the reverse strand, counting down.
GCGCCATGTCTATGGACGGCGCTACCGAATCCATAGCAGCCGCCCCCATCCGCACAGCCGGCGACGATCTCGGCGTGCCGGGCCGCCCAGAGCGCCCGCTGCGCGTGGCCGCCACCGCCGTGCAGAAGCGCTCGCCCTTCACCACCGAAGGCCGCGCCGCGCTGATCCACTCGATCTGCCACATCGAGTTCAACGCGATCAACCTCGCGCTCGACGCCGTCTGGCGCTACGACGGCATGCCCGAGGCCTACTACCGCGACTGGCTGCGCGTGGCCGACGAGGAGGCGCTGCACTTCACGCTGCTGCACGCGCACCTGCAGGACATGGGCTGGCGCTACGGCGACTTCCCCGGCCACGACGGCCTGTGGAACATGTGCGAGAAGACGAAGGACGACGTGCTCGCCCGCATGGCGCTGGTGCCGCGCACGCTGGAGGCGCGCGGGCTCGACGCCACGCCGCTGATCCAGGGCAAGCTCAAGCGCGTGAACACGCCCGACGCCCTGCGCGCGGTCGAGATCCTCGACATCATCCTGCGCGACGAAGTGGGCCACGTGGCCATCGGCAACCATTGGTACCGCTGGCTGTGCGAGCGCGAAGGCATCGACCCCGAGGCCACCTACCCCGCGCTGGTGGCGCGCTACGAGGCGCCGCGGCTGAAGCCGCCCTTCAACCTCGAGGCGCGCGGCCGTGCCGGCTTCAGCAGCGAGGAGCTGCGCCAGCTCTCCAGCGCCCAGGACAAGGCCTGAAGGTCCGCCGCCCTAGGCCGGGCGGGCATGCACCACCAGCTTCGGCGTGAAGTGCTGGAGCACGTCGCCATGCTGGTTGAGCGTCTGGCAACGCATCTGCACCATCGCGCGGCCGGGCTTGGAGCGCGAGGGCACGATGTCGACGATCTCGCTTTCCACGTGCAGCACGTCGCCGGGGCGTGTCGGCTTGGGCCATTGCAGCTCGCCGCCCGAGCCGATGATGCCGTCGGCCAGAGGGATGCCGCTCTCGACCAGCAGCTTCATCGTGAGCGCGGCCGTGTGCCAGCCGCTCGCGGCTAGGCCGCCGAAGAAGGTGCTCTTGGCGGCCTCTTCGTCGGTGTGGAAGGGCTGCGGGTCGAACTGCTGCGCGAAGGCCTTGATCTGCGCCGCGTCGAGTGCGTGCTCGGCACTGCGGAAACGGTCGCCGACCTTCAGGTCCTCGAGATACAGCTTGGCCATGGGGTCTCCTTTGTCGTCAGTGGCGATCGTCATTCTCGCGGGCTGCGCCGCGTCAGACGCGCTCGAGGATCGTCGCGATACCCTGCCCTCCGCCGATGCACTGCGTGGCCAGCGCATAGCGGCCCTTCTCGCGCGCCAGCAGCGACGCCGCCTTGCCGGTGATGCGCGCGCCCGTGGCGCCCAGCGGATGGCCGATCGACAGGCCGCCGCCGTCGAGGTTGATCTTCGACGGATCGAGCCCCAGGTCGCGGATGCAGGCCAGTGCCTGCGAGGAGAAGGCTTCGTTGATCTCGATCACGTCGAGGTCGGCCGCGCTCAGGCCCGCGCGTGCCAGCGCCTTGCGCGTGGCGGGGATCGGGCCGATGCCCATGATCGCCGGGTCGACGCCCACCGTCGCGAACGAGCGGATGCGCGCCAGCGCCTTCAGGCCGTGCTTCGCCGCGAATTCGTCGCTGGTGACGAGCACCGCCGCAGCGCCGTCGGTCAGCGGCGAGGAGGTGCCGGCCGTCACCACGCCGTCAGGGCGGAACGCGGGCTTGAGGTTCGCCAGCGCCTCGGCGGAGGTGGTCGGTCGGATGCAGCCATCGGCGTCGACCACGTCGCCCGAGGCGAGGCGTACCGGCACGATCTCGCCGGCCAGGCGCCCCTGCGCGCGCGCCTCGGCCGCCTTGCGGTGCGACTCCACCGCGAAGGCCTCCTGGTCGGCGCGGCTCACGTTCCAGCGCTGCGCGACGTTCTCGGCGGTCTCGCCCATCGAGATGTAGGCGTCGGTGTTCTCCTTGAGCTCGGGGCTTGGGGAGAAGTTGAAGCCGCCCTGCGGCACCATCGTCATCGACTCCACGCCCACGCACAGGAACGCATCGCCCATGCCCGCTTCGATCTGCGCTGCGGCGATGTGCACGGCCTGCATCGAGGAGCCGCAGAAGCGGTTAACGGTCATGCCGCCGACTTCATGCGGAAGCCCCGCCAGCAGCCCGACGATGCGCGCGAGGTTGTTGCCCTGCGAGGCCTCGGGGTAGGCGCAGCCGAGGACGACGTCTTCGAGCAGCGCGGGATCGAGGTCGGTGCGCTGCAGCAGGCCGCGCACCACGCCGGCGGCGAGCGTGTCGGGGCGCACCTCGGCGAGCGCGCCCTTCTTCGCGAAATGGAACGGGGAACGGGCGTAGGCGGAAATGACGGCTTTCATGAATGCTCTCCAGCAGGTTTGACTACCTTCCAATCGGTAGGCTTCGAGGTCGAAAAATAAGCACGCCGAAGCGTGCCTGCACGAGGCCGGGCGCTCAGCCCGGCAAGGAACTCCTGAGTTGGGCGATGGCGTCGTCGAAATCTTCGACGCGGCCCGTCATGCGCGCCGACAGCAGCGCGCCCTGGCACACGGAAAACACGTAGGCGGCCAGCGAGGCCACCGAGGCGCCGGTCTTGCGCTCGGGCATCAGCGCGCTCAGAACGCCGGTGAGCCACATCACCTGAGTGTTGCGCAACTCCTGTACCGCCATGCGCAGTTCGTCGTTGACGACGCCCCAGCCAGGCGCCATCGCCCCTGCGGGACACATCGCCGAGCCGGCCCTGAGCGTGTTGCGGTACATGCGGAAATACGATTCGAGTGCGTCCTTCGGCTCGCGCGCCCGGGCAGCGTCCCAGTCCTTGAAGCCCTGCGTGGCCCCGCGGATCACCGCGACGCCCAGCGCCTCCTTGGTCGGGAAGTGGTGGTACAGACTGGCCTTGCGCACGCCGACCGCATCGGCCACGTCCTGGAAGCTGAAGCCCAGGTAGGAGCGCGTTTCGATCAGGCCCCGCGCCACCGCGAGGATCTGCTCGCGGGTGCTGCCGGTGGCCAGGGCTGTGGCGTTGGTCATCTACCTACTATAAGGTAGGGAAGATCAACCCACAAGCCGGGGTGTCATGAAGGCGTCAGCCGCCCGGTCAATCGGCCTTCTCAATCGGCCTTGATGCCCGCCGCCTTGACGATGCGCCCGTTGCTCTCGAACTCGCTGGCGATTTCCTTCGCGAACGCGGCCGGCATGCCGCCGGTAGGCACGTTATCGGTGGCCGTCAGCTTGGCGCGCAGTTCGGGCGTGGCGAGCGCCTTGTTGATCTCTGCGTTGTACTTCGCGACCAGCGCCGGCGGCGTGGCAGCGGGTGCGAACACGCCGAACAGCGAGTTGATGTTCGCCGCCTTGTAGCCCAGTTCACCCAGCGTGGGCACCTGCGGGAGGCTGTCGAGCCGCGCGGGCGCGCCCACCGCCAGCGGACGCAGCTTGCCCGACTGGATGTGCGAAGAGAGCGTCGGGCTCGCGTTGGTGGAAAGGATCTCGAACTGCCCGCCGATCGCGTCGTTGAGCTGCTGGCCGCCGCCCTTGTAGGGCACGTGCGTGATGTCGACGCCGGCCGCGGCGCGCAGCTGCTCGAGCACGATGTGGCCGAGCGAGGCCGAACCCGAGGTCGCCCAGCGCACCGCTCCCGGATGTGCCTTGGCATCGTCGATCAGCGCCTTGAAGTCCTTGGCCTTGCTCGCCGGGGTGGCGATCAGCAGCACCGGCGAATACATCACGCTGGCCACGGGCGCCACGTCCTTCAGCGGATCGAAGGGCAGCTTGCCCAGGTGCGGGCTCAGCACCAGCGGGCTGATGGCCGAGAAGCCCAGCGTCGCACCGTCGGGCGCGGCCTTGGCGACGGCGTCCATGCCGATGGCGCCGCTCGCGCCCGCGCGATTGTCCACGACCACCGTGACGCCCATCTGCGCCGCGAGCCGATCGCCCAGCGCACGCGCGACCACGTCGCTGACGCCGCCCGCTGGGTAGGCGACGATGAGGCGCACGGTCTTTGGCACGGTCTGCGCGATGGCACCGGATGCGGCGCACAGCGCGGCGGCGGCGAGGAGTCGGGTCGCCGTGCGGCGCGAGGGCTTCGAGGAAGCGAGGAAATTCATGGTGTCGTGTGTGGCAGCCCTTGTCGTCTGCCTGCTTGCTTGCGTGATGGAGGGTGTCAGTCCAGCTGCAGCTTGCGCTCCTTGATCAGCCTGGACCACTTCTCATTGTCCGCCTTCACGAAAGCCGCGAACTCGGCCGGCCCGAGCGAATGCACTTCGGCGCCTGCCGTCGAGAACTTGGCCTTGATCTCGGGCTGCGCCAGCGCCTTCGCGAGCTCGCCGGAAAGCCGATCGACCACCTCCTTCGGCATGTTGGCCGGCCCCACCAGCCCCTGGAAGCCGACCGACTCCATGCCCGCGAGTCCCAGCTCCTTGACCGTCGGCACATCGGGCAGCTGCGGATCGCGCGCCGGGCCGGTCACGGCCAGCGCCTTGAGCTTGCCGCCCTTCACCTGCGGCAGCAGCACGCTGCCCGCATCGATGAGGATCTGCGTCTGCCCGCCGATCAGGTCCTGCACCGCCGGGGCGCTGCCCTTGTACGGCACGTGGGTCATGTCGAGCCCGGTCACCTGGTTCATGAGCTCGCCGTTGAGGTGCGTGGAGGTACCGTTGCCGCCGGAGGCGAAGTTCACCTTGCCCGGCTGCCCCTTGGCCCAGGCGACGAACTCCTTGAGGTTCTTCGCCGGATGGTCGGGCCGCGTCACCGCGATGTAGCTGCCCTGGCTGATCTGCCCGATGTAGGTGAACTGTTTGATCGGGTCGTACGGCGGCTTGCTCTGCAGGTACGGCGCGATGGCGAAGGGCCCCGTGTTGGCAAGCAGCAGCGTGTAGCCGTCGGCCGGCTGGCGCGTGAGCTCGGTGGCCGCGATCATGCCGCTCGCGCCGGGCTTGTAGTCGACCACCAGCTGCTGCTTGAGCGCCTCCTGCAGCGGCACCTGCACGGTGCGCGCCGCGAAGTCGATGCCGCCGCCGGGCGGATAGCCGACGATCAGGCGGATGGGCTTGGCGCTCGGAAATGCCTGCGCGAAAGCTGCGCCGCCGACGGCCAGCATTGCCGCCGCGACCATGGTTGCAGTCGTTTTATTCATGGATGGTGTCTCCTGGTTTTTCTGAGGAAAGAAAACCGCGCGCCCTCGATCAACCGCGCGGATGGTGCTGCGCATGCAGCTGCTTCAGGCGCTCGCGCGCCACGTGTGTGTAGATGGTCGTCGTCGAGATGTCCGCGTGCCCCAGCAGCAACTGCACCGCGCGCAGGTCGACGCCGTGGTTCAGCAGGTGCGTGGCGAAGGCGTGGCGCAGCGTGTGGGGCGACAGCGGTACATGGATGCCCGCCGCGGCCGCGTGCTTCTTCACGATGATCCAGAACATCACGCGCGTCATGCCGGCGCCGCGCGCAGTGACGAACAGGTCGGAGGTCTGCTGGCCATCGAGGATGGCGGGGCGCGACTCTTCCAGGTAGCGCTCGATCCATCGTCGCGCCTCGGCGCCGAAGGGCACCAGCCGCTCCTTGTTGCCCTTGCCGAGCACGCGCAGCACGCCGTCGTTGAGGCTCATGTCGGTGACCTTGAGCGCCACCAGCTCGCTCACGCGCAGGCCGCTGGCGTACATCAGCTCCAGCATCGCGCGGTCGCGCAGGCCGAGCGGCGACTCGACGTCCGGCGCGCCCAGCAGGTCGTCGACCTGCTTTTCGGAGAGCGTCTTGATGGCCCGCGGCATCTGCCGCGCCGGCACGAGCCGGATGCTCGGGTCGGCCGCGATGCGCCGCTCGCGCAGCGCCCAGCGGTAGTAGCGCTTGAACACCGTGAGCCGCCGGTTGGCCGACGTGGCCTTGCCCTTGCTCGACAGCCGTGCGCCCATGTAGGCCTGCAGGTCCGTCTCCTTCGCGGCGTTGAGTGCGGTGCCGCTGCGCTGCGCGCCGAGCCACTGCGCGAACAGTGCGAGGTCGCGGCGGTAGGCGGCCAGCGTGTTCTTCGACAACCCGTCCTCGAGCCACAGGGCGTCGATGAAATCGTCGATCTCGGGTGTCGTCTGCGTGGCTGCCTCTGTGCTCATGCCTTGCAAGATAACAAAAAGAAAAAGCCGCCCGGCAGGCGGGCGGCTTGCTTCGTCGCGCGAGCGACCTGTCTCAGTCGAGCTTCAGGTTCTGCTTCTTCACGACCTGCTTGTACACGTCGTATTCGGCCTTGATCTGCGCTGCGAACTGGTCGGGCGTGTTCGCCACGATCAGCGAGCCCGTGTCCTCGATGCGCTTGCGCACCGCCGGTTCTTCCACGGCCTTCTTCACGCCCGCGCTGATCTTGTCGACCACTTCCTTGGGCAGGCCCTTCGGACCGAGGATGCCGTAGTAGGCCATGCGGTTCACCGGCTCCAGGCCCACTTCCTTGAAGGTCGGCACGTTGGGCAGCGCAGCCAGGCGCTGCGGCGCCGACACCACGATCGGGATCAGCCGGCCGCTCTGGATGAAGGGCATGGCCGAGGGGATGTTGTCGAACATGATCGGCACCTGGCCGGCCACCACGTCGTTCAGCGCCGGGCCCGCGCCGCGGTACGGGATGTGCGTGACGAAGGTGTTGGTCAGGCTCTTGTAGAGCTCCATCAGCAGGTGGCCGATGCCGCCCGTGCCCGACGAGGCGTACGAGTACTTGCCGGGGTTCTTCTTCAGCTCGGCCACGAACTCGGCGTAGTTCTTGGCCGGGAAGCTCGGGTTGACCGCGATGATGTTCGGAGTGGCCGCGATGTTGATGATCGGCGTGAAATCGTTGATCGGGTCGTAGGGCGTCTTCGGGTTGATGGCCGGGTTGGCCGCCGTGCTCGACACCGTGGCGATGCCGAGCTTGTAGCCGTCGGGCGTGGCACGGGCGGTCTCGGCCGCACCCACGATGCCGCCGCCGCCGGCGCGGTTGATTACCACCACCGGCTGGCCCAGCACCTTGCCCAGCGGATCGGAAATCACGCGCGCCACGATGTCCGTCGTGCCGCCCGGTGCGAACGGCACGCTCAGTTCGACGGGCTTGTTGGGATAACCCTGCGCAAAGCTCTGACCCGCGACTGCAAACAATGCCGCGGCTCCCACCATCGCGCTCCATTGACGACGTTGCATCAAAAACTCCTTGTTCTGGCTGTATGTCGAAAAAACGAAGCCCGGATGCTAGCGGCTCGGGGGCCGTATCCGTGCTCTGGATTACCCATGGTCAGGGAGGTTTATCCTCGAAGCGGTGAATTACGCGCAGCTGCTCTTCCCCGACTTCTCCCTCATCGCCATCGGCTGGCTCCTTTGCCGCTACACCGCCCTCGACCGCCGCGTGTGGGACCAGGTCGAGAGTCTCGTTTACTACTTTCTATTTCCCGTACTGCTCTTCCACTCGATCGTGCGCAGCCCGCTCGACTTCGGCGCCACGTCGAACCTTCTGACGGCGGGCCTGTGCATCGGGGCCTGCGGCATCGCGCTGGCCTATGCCCTGCCCTTCGTACCGGGCCTGCGCACACATATCGACCGCCGCGACCACGCCGCCAGCACGCAGATCGCGTTCCGCTTCAACTCATTCATCTGCCTGGCGCTGGCCGAAAGGCTCGCAGGCTCCGAGGGCCTGCTGCTGATCGCCGTGCTCATCGGCGTGTGCGTGCCCATCTTCAACATCGCGGCCGTGTGGCCGATGACGCGGCATGCGCAGACCGGGTTCGTGCGGCAGCTGGTGCGAAACCCACTCATCGTCGCGACCGTGGCGGGACTGCTCGCCAATGTGCTGGGGCTCACCGTGCCTGCATGGGCGACGCCCACGCTGACGCGGATCGGGGCTGCTTCGCTGGCGCTGGGGCTGCTGGCCGCGGGGGCGGGGATGAAGTTCTCTACGCTTGGGGCGGGGAAGGTGCTGGCGGTTTCAGTGCTGGCGATACGGCATCTGTTCCTGCCGTTGGTGGCCTGGGGACTGGCCCGGATGCTGCGGCTCGATGCTGCGCAGGGGGCTGTGTTGATGGCGTTTTCTGCTGTGCCTACTGCTTCGAGTGCTTATGTGCTGGCTGCTCGCATGGGGTACAACGGGCCTTATGTGGCGGGGCTGGTGACCTTGTCTACCTTGCTGGGGGTTGTCAGTTTGCCGTTTGCGTTGGCGTTGCCTGGTTGAGGAGTTGGGTGGGATGGGTGCCTCGTCAGCCGCCTCTTGTCCCTGTGCTGCCTCATTGCGTTGGCTGTGCCTCTTGTTAGGTGCTGCTGTGCGGTTGCTTCCCGGGGCCGGGTCTCGGCCCGGCGGCCGACCTACTTTTCTTTGCTTCG
>NZ_JBQEQC010000020.1:0-146893 GCF_052044195.1 Variovorax sp. 22077 | reverse complement strand
GTGGCTTCCATGCAGACGTGGGCCGCAGCCTTGCCATCGGGCAGATTGGATTGCAACCATCGCAGCAGCTCCTCAAAGCCGCTTGCGTTGTTGGGGAACACCTTGGAGCGGTACTTGCTGTCCGCCCGCAGCCACGCTACATCGAGCTTCATCTTGCTGATGTCGACTCCTACCTTGCATGTCACCGTGATACTCCTTGGCAGCAGAGTCAATGCGCCACATTCGACACGCGCACCCTGATATGCGGGGTCGTCGCCAGCGCACCGGCCGGCGACGCCCCAAGACACCGTTCGAGCTACAGCGTCGAATCCGTTCGGTTCCCCAGTCTTTATTGCGGGCTGGAAAGCCCAAGGAGGAGCACAGGGTCTACCGAACGGGCTCCCTTCAGCGCTACGGGAGCGGATGAACAATATCAGGAGGAGGCCGAAGGCCGGGGGACATTCGCGGAGCAAGGTACCCGTCGGCGTGAGCGCGCCCTGAACGACGAGGAACGCACAACCCAGCGGAGCAAAGCGAAAGTCCGCCGCCTGTGCTGCAATCCTCCGATGCCTGCCCCCACCCTCGACGACCTGCGCCGCTACGCAGTCGCGCGCACCCTCTTCAAGCCCACGACACTGCCCGCCGCGATCCGCCGGCTCGGCTTCGTGCAGGCCGATCCGATCCGCGCGCCGGCGCGCGCGCAAGACCTGACGCTGCGCCACCGTGTGAAGGACTACCGCGCGGGCGATCTGGAAAGCCGCTACACGCGCCTCGCGATCGAGGAAGACTGCCTCGTCAACTACGGCTTCCTGCCGCGAGAGCATCTGGCGCTGATGCATCCGCGCGAGGCCAAGCGCGCATGGGACGCCGACACCCGGCGCAAGGCGGCCGACGTGCTCGCCTACGTGAAGGAGCACGGCCCGGTGCATCCGCGGCAGGTCGAGCAGCACTTCGCGCACGGCCGCGTCAAGAACTACTGGGGCGGCTCCAGCAACGCGACCACGCACCTGCTCGACGGCATGCACTACCGCGGCATGCTGCGCGTGGTGCGGCGCGACAGCGGCACGCGCGTCTACGAGGCGGTGACGCACGTGCCCGCGGACGACAGCCCTGCCGGGCGCGCTCGCCGCGCGGCGGCGCTCATCGAACTGGTGGTGCGCAAGTACGCGCCGCTGCCCGCATCGGGCCTCACGTACCTCGTGCGCCTGCTCGGCTACGGCGCGCCGCATCTCTCGGCGCAGACGCAGGCGGCGCTGCGCATCGCGCGCGAGGAGCTCGCCAGCTGCAGCGTCGAGGGCACCACCTGGTTCTGGCCCGCCGACGAGAACCCGGCCTCGCGCCGCCATGCACCCGACGAGGCGGTGCGCCTGCTCGCGCCCTTCGACCCTGTCGTGTGGGACCGCCGCCGTTTCGAGCTGCTCTGGGGCTGGACCTACAAGTTCGAGGCCTACACGCCAGCGCCGAAGCGCCAGTTCGGCTACTACGCGCTGCCGATGCTGTGGCACGACCGCGTGATCGGCTGGGCCAACGTGAGCGCGCCGGAAGGAAAGCTGCAGCCAGCCTTCGGCTTCGCCGACAGGAAGCCGCGCGATGCGGCCTTCCGCGCGGCGCTCGACGAAGAACTGCAGCGCATGACGCGGTTTCTGGCCGGGCGTTGATGTCTTTCTTCCTATAATCCGGCCGCTCAGCCAGCCGCCCGCAACGGGCGTGCAAGCCGTCTTCGAAGGAACGAAGACCGCAGCCGAAAAAGCTGCCCGCGACGACGCAACAAGAACCCACAAAACCCACCGGCCGCCAGCCCGAAGCGAGCCGCCGGTTTGCGCTCGTCCGAACCGAATGGATCAGAGACGAGAAGCCATGGCGCGCCCGCATCCGGCGTGCGCCGCAGCCACTCCCCCCAAACGCAGGACACAGGAGAAGCTGCACATGACATCGAAGAAGCATCGGCGCCCGGCTTGGCGCCCCAACCCGCAAATTTCCCATGCCCGCCGCGCCACGCTCGCGGCGACCGCCATGGCGCTGGGCGCCGCCGTGCCGGCCTACGCCCAGGAAAAGGACGAATCCGCCGAGACCCGCAAGGCCCTGCCCACGATCACCGTGACGGGCGACGCAGTCGAAAGCGCCACCGGCCCGGTGACCGGCTTCGTCGCCAGGCGCGGCGGCACCGCCACCAAGACCGACACGCCGCTGATCGAGACGCCGCAGGCCATCTCGGTGGTCACGCGCGACCAGATGGAGGCGCAGAGCGCGCTCACGCTGCGCGAGACCACCAACTACACGGCCGGCGTGGTGTCGAGCTACTTCGACAGCCGCGTCGACTCGTTCAAGGTGCGCGGCGGCGACGCCATTCAGTACCTCGACGGGCTGCAGCGAAGCTACGGCACCTACAACACCACGCGCGCCGATCCGTACACGCTGGAGCGGGTCGAGCTGCTGCGCGGGCCCTCTTCCGTGCTCTACGGCCAGGGGGGCATCGGCGGCGTGCTGAACCTGGTGTCGAAGCGCCCGCAGGCCGAGCTGCAGCGCGAAGTGCAGGTGCAGCTGGGCAGCCACAACCGCAAGCAGGTCGCGGCCGATTTCACCGGGCCGCTGGACACCGAGGGCAAGTGGCTCTATCGCCTGGTGGCCGTCAACCGCGACAGCGGCACGCAGGTCGACCACGTGCCCGACGACCGCATCCTGCTCGCGCCCTCGCTCACCTGGCGCCCGAACGCCGACACCTCGCTCACGCTGCAGGCGCTCTACCAGAAGGACAAGAGCGGCTCGCTGATCGGCTTCTTCCCGTGGCAGGGCACGCTGCTACCGTCGCTCTACGGCCAGATTCCCACCTCGACCTTCACCGGCGAGCCGGGCTTCGACCGCTACGACACGCGCAACACCTCGCTGGGCTACCTGTTCAGCCATCGCTTCAACGACACCTGGACCTTCAGGCAGAACCTGCGCTCGACCGAGAGCAAGGTGGTCTACAACACCTCGTACACCAGCTTCACCGCCAACAGGCTCACCAACCGCCCCGCACGCCCGGTGTTCAACGCCGACCAGCGCACCATCGAGCGCGACCTGAGCGCCACCATCAACGGCGGCAAGATGCTGCTGCTCGACAACCAGGCAGAGGCCCACTTCAAGACCGGCGCAGCCGAGCACACGCTGCTCGTCGGCGCGGACTTCCAGCGCAACGAGACCTCGCAGCTCACCGGCCGCGGCCGCGCCGGCGCGCTCGACGTGTATGCGCCGGTGTACGGCAACTACACGCCGCCCGCATTCCTCACGCGGCAGCCCGCTGTGGTGCAGAAGCAGGCCGGCATCTACGTGCAGGATCAGGTCAAGTACGGCCGCTGGGTCGGCCTGCTGGGCCTGCGCCACGACAAGGCCACCACCGACACCGAAGGCCGCCCCGCCGTGGCGGTCGACGACAAGGCGACCACCAAGCGCGCCGGCCTCGTCTACCTGGCCGACGGCGGCTGGGCTCCGTACCTGAGCTATGCGGAATCGTTCCTGCCGCTGGGCGGCGCGGACGTGAACAACACGCCCTTCAAGCCCCAGCGCGGCAAGCAGTGGGAAGCCGGCGTGAAGTGGGAGCCCGAAGGCCGGCGCACCTCGTTCATGGCGGCGGTGTACGACCTGCGCGACACCAACCGCAAGACCACCGACCCGACCAACCCGCTCAACAGCATCCAGCTCGGCGAGGTGCACGTGAAGGGGCTGGAGCTCGAATACAAGGGCAGCATCGGCCGCGACTGGGACTGGGTCGCCTCCTACGCCTACACCGACGCGCGCGTCTCGCGCAGCAACGGCACCGACCTGGGCAAGCGCATCTCGGGCGTGCCGAAGCACACGGCCTCGGCCTGGCTGATGCGGCGCTTCTCCATCGGCGGCGTGCCCGGCTTCTCCGTGGGCGGCGGCGTGCGCTACATCGGCAAGTCGTGGGATGGCATGGACGCCAACCCGGTGCCCTCGGTCACCCTGCTGGACGCGATGTTCGCCTGGGACAACGGCCCGCTGCGCCTGTCGCTCAACGTGGGCAACCTGACGGACAAGGTGCAGTTGACCACCTGCCTGGCGCGCGGCGACTGCTTCTACGGCCAGCGCCGTACCGTGACTGCGGCGGCCACGTATCGCTTCTGAAGAAAATCCCCGCCCGGGCGAAGGTCTGGCGCGGGGGCGACAGGCTCCCTCCGGGGCCGACACCTACAATCGGCCCCGCTGTCCGGCTCGCCGGGCAGCAAGCGTTCTCAGGGCGGGGTGAAACTCCCCACCGGCGGTGATGGCGGTGTCTTCCGAAAGGAAAAGCCGCACAAGCCCGCGAGCGCCCGGAGCTTGCAACGAGCTTCGGGGTCAGCAGATTTCGGTGCGATTCCGAAGCCGACGGTCACAGTCCGGATGAAAGAGAGCGCGAAATGCGGGCCTGCCCGCGCGTCCGGCTTCGGCCCGCGCGCGAGCTGCCTTGCGGTTTCGTGCGCCCTGATTCAGGAAACCTGCTTTCTCAGAGGCACACCATGAGTCAGATCAACGACCTTCCCCTTTCCGCCGTCACCGCGTCGGGTTCGCCACGCGGCACGCGCATCGCCTTCGTCGAGGCGCAGTGGCATTCCGACATCGTCCACCAGGCGCGCGACGCCTTCCTCGAGGAGATGGAGCGCCTGGGCGTGGCGCGCGATCTCATCGACATCTTCGACGTGCCGGGCGCCTTCGAGATCCCGCTGCACGCCAAGCGCCTCGCCAACTCCGGCAAGTACGCAGCCATCATCGGCTGTGCGCTGGTGGTCGACGGCGGCATCTACCGCCACGAGTTCGTGGCGAACACGGTGGTCAGCACGCTGATGTCGCTGCAGCTGGAGACCGACGTGCCGATCTTCTCGGCCGTGCTCACGCCGCATCACTTCCACGAACACGTGGAGCACCGCAAGTACTTCCACCGCCACTTCGCGGTCAAGGGCACGGAAGTGGCCGAGGCCTGCGTCAAGACGCTCGAAGGGCTGAAGAAGGTGGACGCGCTCCTGGCCGCCTGACCTACGTGACAAGGCCGGCGGGCCTGCGTAACCTGCGCGGATGACCAGCCCATCCGCCTCCGCACGCGAAGACCGCTACACCCTCTACGGCGCGCCCGGCTCGGGCGCCACGCCCATCCACGCGGCGCTCACGCTGATTGGCGCGCAGGTCGAGACCATCGACATCGCTCCGTGGGAGGGCGATGCCGAGCGCGAGCGCGTCGCCGGTGTCAACCCGATGCGGCAGGTGCCGGCGCTCGTGCTGCCGTCGGGCGAGGTGATGACCGAGAGCGCGGCCATCCTGATCTGGCTGGGCGACCGCTATCCCGAGGCGCAGCTCTGCCCCGCGCCCGACGACCCGCTGCGCGCGCGCTACCTGCGCTGGATGGTCTACCTGCCGGCCGCCATCTACTCGATGTTCTGGGTGCGCGACGAGCCTTCGCGCCTCGTGCCCGACCCGGCCGCGCAAGCCGCGATGCTCGAACGCACCGCCGAGCGCATCGCGCATTGCTGGCAGCTGATGGATTCGCAGATCGACGAACCAGCGCCCTACCTGCTGGGCGAGAAGATCAGCATGCTCGACCTGTACGTGACCGTGGTGTCGCGCTGGACGCCGCGCCGCCGGCGCTTCTATCGCGTGGCGCCACGCATGACGCAGGTGGTGCGCCGCGTGGATGCCGATCCGCGCCTGGCGGAGTTCTGGGCGGCGCGCTTCCCGTTCTCGATGGACGCGCAGGAAAGCTGAGCCCTCGGCCCCCGCCATCGGGTTTCCTATCATCGGCACCATGACCGCACGCACCCCGACCACCGCCTACCCGATGACGATCTACCACAAGCCCAACTGCAGCACGTCGCGCAACGTGCTGTCGTTGATCCGCGAAAGCGGCGTGGAGCCCGAGATCGTTCTCTATCTTGAAACACCGCCCTCGAAGAAGAAGCTGCGCGAGCTCTCGAAGGCCATGGGCATGGGCGCGCGCGATCTGCTGCGCACAAAGGAAGCGCCCTACGAGGAGCTGAACATCGCCGATCCGAAATGGACCGACGACCAGATCTTCGACTTCATCGTGGAGCACCCGATCCTGCTGCAGCGGCCCATCGTGGTGTCACCTCGCGGCACGCTGATGTGCCGGCCGTGGGAGCGCGTGCGCGAGATCCTGCCGGCCTGAAGCCTCAGTTCGCGGGGTCCTGCGCGAGACCCCAGGCGACGTGCTCGCGCACCAGCTCGCTCGGGTGCTCGGCACGCGTCGCCAACGCTTCCTTCGCACCGCCCTCGCCCGAACGCACCGCATTGCCCAGCGCCACCGCGATATTGCGCAGCCAGCGTTCATGGCCGATGCGGCGGATCGGACTGCCTTCGGTGCGGCGAAGGAAATCCTGCTCGGTCCATGCGAACAGGTCGGCCAGGGTGCGGCCGGTGAGTTCCTGGCGCGCGTCGAAGTCGGGCAGCGTGCTCTTCTTCGCGAACTTGTTCCAGGGGCAGATCAGCTGGCAATCGTCGCAGCCGTAGATGCGGTTGGCCATCAGCGGGCGCAGCTCGAGCGGGATGGGCCCGCCATGCTCGATGGTGAGGTACGAGATGCAGCGGCGTGCGTCGAGCCGCTTCGGCGCGATGATGGCCTGCGTCGGGCACACGTCGATGCAGGCGCTGCAGCTGCCGCAGTGCGCGGTGACGGGCTCGCTCGGCGGCAACTCCATGTCGACGTAGATCTCGCCCAGGAAGAACATCGAGCCGGCGTCGCGGTCGAGCACCAGCGTGTGCTTGCCGCGCCAGCCCTGGCCGCTGCGCGAGGCCAGCTCGGCCTCGAGCACGGGGGCCGAGTCGGTGAAGGCGCGGTGCCCGAAGGGGCCGACCTCCTCGGCGATTTGCTCCGCCAGCTTCGCGAGCCGGTTGCGCACCACCTTGTGATAGTCGCGCCCTCGCGCATAGACCGAGACGATGGCCTCGCCGGGACGCTTGAGGCGGCCGAACTCGATGGCCTGCCACTCGGGCTCGGTGCTGCGCGGCAGGTAGTCCATGCGCGCGGTGATCACGCTCACCGTGCCCGGCACCAGCTCGGCCGGACGCGCGCGGCGCGCGCCGTGCGTTGCCATGTATTGCATCTCGCCATGGAACCCATGGGCCAGCCATTGCATCAGACCGGCCTCGGCGCTCGACAGATCGACGCCCGCGATTCCGATTTGGGAGAATCCGAGTTCCCTGGCCAAGGCCTGAATACGAACAACGAGTGGATGGCTGACGATCACTTGCCGATTGTAGAAACGCACAAGAGCACCCGCAGCCTGCGCTGGTGCAGCGAAGCCGACACCGAAGCATTCGCGCAGAAGCTGGCCTCGGCACCCGCATTGAGCAATGCCTTCATCGAACTGCATGGCGACCTCGGCGCCGGCAAGACCACTTTCGTACGCCACCTGCTTCGCGCCCTGGGCATCTCCGGACGCATCAAGAGCCCCACCTACGCGGTGGTCGAGCCCCACGAGGCGCCCGACGGGCTGCAGATCTTCCATTTCGACTTCTATCGCTTCGCCGATCCGCGCGAATGGGACGACGCCGGCTTCCGCGACATCTTCGCGGGACCGGGCCTCAAGCTGGCCGAATGGCCGGACAACGCCGCGGGCCGTACGCCAATTGCCGACCTCGCTATTAAAATAGAAGCAATGACTGACGACACACGCAGCGTGACCCTCCTGGCGAACACCGCTCGCGGCAGCGATCTGCTGGCGCGCATCGCCGCATGAAGGCGGCCGGCCTGAAACGGCGCGTGCTGCTGCAAGGCGGCAGCATCGCGCTGATGCTCGGCGTGCACCAGATCGCGCGCGGCGCCACCATCCTCGCCGTGCGCGTGTGGCCCGCCGCCGACTACACGCGCGTGACCATCGAGTCCGACGCACGCCTGAACTCGCAGCAGCTCGTGGTGGGCAGCCCGCCGCGGCTTGCGGTCGACATCGAGGGCATCGACCTCAACCCCGAACTGCGCGAGCTCGTCGGCAAGATCAAGCCCGGCGACCCGTACATCAATGGCCTGCGCGTCGGCCAGAACGCGCCGAAGGTGGTGCGCATCGTGTTCGACCTGAAGCAGGCCGTGGTGCCCCAGGTGTTCTCGCTCGCGCCCGTGGCCGCCTACAAGCACCGGCTGGTGCTCGACCTCTATCCCGAGCAGGCGATCGACCCGATGGAAGCGCTGATCGCCGAGCGCCTGCGCGATGCGCCGCGCAGCTTCGGTGGCGGCTCCGCAGTCGCCGTCGCGCCGCCGGCAACCGCGCCTGCGCCCGCCGCGGATCCACTGGGCGACCTGATGGCGCAGCAGTCGATGCGACCCGGTCCGCAATCGCCGCCGCCCGCATCAACGGCCGGCGGCGACAGGCCCTCGATGCCGCCGCCCCCGCCCGTGGTGGCCGCGGCGCCGCCCGCCAGGCCCCCTATGCCGTCCGCGCCGCCCGTGCCACCCCCACCACCGGTGGCCGCCACGGCCAATCGCACCGACCGAATCATCATCGTGGCGCTCGACCCCGGCCATGGCGGCGAAGACCCCGGCGCCATCGGCCCCAACGGCACGCGCGAGAAAGACATCGTGCTGCAGGTGGCCCACCGCCTGCGCCAGCGCATCAACGCGAGCAGCGTGAACGGCAGCCCCATGCGCGCCTTCCTCACGCGCGACGCCGACTTCTTCGTGCCGCTGGGCGTGCGCGTGCAGAAGGCGCGGCGCGTGCAGGCCGACCTGTTCGTGAGCATCCACGCCGACGCCTTCACCACCCCCGCTGCGCGCGGCGCCAGCGTGTTCGCGCTGAGCCAGAGCGGTGCCTCCAGCAGCGCTGCGCGCTGGCTCGCCAACAAGGAGAACGACGCCGACCGCGTCGGCGGCGTGAACGTGGGCAACCACGAGGCCCAGGTGCAGCGCGCGCTGCTCGACATGAGCACCACCGCGCAGATCAACGACAGCCTCAAGCTCGGCGGCGCGATGCTCGGCGAGATCAAGGGTATCGGCGCGCGGCTGCACAAGGGCCAGGTCGAACAGGCCGGCTTCGCGGTGCTGAAGGCGCCCGACATTCCGAGCGTGCTGGTGGAGACCGCCTTCATCAGCAATCCGGAAGAAGAAGCCAACCTGCGCCGCGTCGACTACCAGGAGAACCTGGCCGATGCGCTGATGCGCGGCATCCAGCGCTACTTCGCGCAGAACCCGCCGCTGGCGCGCAGCCGGCAGCTCTAGCCGCCGGCCGGTGACAGCCGGCGCCGGCCGGTTGTAGGGCCAAAGCATGCACTCCTGTCCCACGCGGTTCGCCCCGCGAGTCCGCACAGGCACGTGCGGCAGGTTCCTACACGGCGCCCAAGGGTGTTCTGGACATGATGAACCATCACTCATCGAAAGGTGGAAATCATGAAGACACGTCTCTGGATCGCTGCAGCCGCAGCCACTTCCGTCTTGACGATTGCGGGTTGCGCAAGCGGCCCCAATCAGAACCTCGGGACCGGGGTGGGCGCAGTGGGCGGCGCACTGGTTGGCAATGCCATCGGCGGCAATACCGCGAGCACCGTGGGCGGCGCGGCCATCGGCGGCATCATCGGCAACCAGGTCGGCCGCAACGCCGACGAACGCAACTATTACAACCAGCAACGCTATCCACGCGGCAGTGGCTACTACCCGGGCAACGGCCCGAACTACTGATACACGGCCTGGACAGCAGGCCTGAACTGAAAAGCGCGCCCGAGGGCGCGCTTTTTCATGGATGGATGGAAGGTATCGAAGATCAGGCCTGCGAAGCCTGCTGCGCCTCGCGCGCCTTCTCGGCCTTCGAGGCCTTCCACGCGCCATAGATGGCCAGGAGGCCCGGCACGAAGATCAGCGCCCAGATGATCTTGTCCAGATGCTGGCGCACGAACGGCAGGTTGCCGAAGAAGTAGCCGGCGGTGGCGATGCCCAGCACCCAGATCAATGCGCCCACCACGTTGAACATCGTGAACTTCGCGCGGCTCATCTCGGCCACGCCCGCCACGAAGGGCGCGAAGGTGCGGATGAAGGGCATGAAGCGCGCGAGGATGATGGTGATGCCGCCGTAGCGCTCGTAGAACGAATGGGCCTGGTCGAAGGCCTTGCGGTTGAAGAAGCGTGAGTTCTCCCACTGGAACACCTTCGGCCCGAAGTAGCGGCCGATGGAGTAGTTGCACTGGTCGCCCAGGATCGCGGCCGCGATCAAGATCCCGCAGGCCAGTGGATAGTTCATGAGCCCCGCGCCGCACAGCGCGCCGACGATGAAGAGCAGCGAGTCGCCGGGCAGGAACGGCATCACCACCGCGCCGGTTTCCACGAAGACGATGAGGAACAGCAAGGCGTAGACCCAGGGGCCGTAGGCGATGACGAAGGCCTCGAGGTGCTTGTCGACGTGAAGGATGAAGTCGACGAGAAAGCTGATGATTTCCATGGCCGCGGATTATCCTTGCTCGATCCCGACGCCCCCGTGAATCACCCCATGCTGCACATACGCGCCGCCACCTATGTCGACTGGCCCGCCATCTGGTCGGTCCTCGAGCCGACCTTCCGCCGCGGAGATACCTACACCTATCCCCCCGACGTGACCGAAGAGCAGGCGCGCGATTCGTGGATGAAAGTGCCCACGGCGACTTTTGTCGCCTGCAACGACGAGGGCACGGTGCTCGGCACCTACGTCATCCGGCCCAACCAGCCCGGCCAGGGCTCGCACGTAAGCAATTGCGGTTACGTGGTGTCCGATGCGGCGCGCGGCATGGGCGTGGCATCTGCCCTGTGCGAACACTCGCAGCAGGAGGCCCTGCGCATGGGCTTTCGTGCGATGCAGTTCAACTTCGTGGTGTCCACCAACGAAGGCGCGGTGCGGCTGTGGGGCAAGATGGGCTTCGAGATCGTCGGCACGCTGCCTGGTGCCTTCAGGCATCCACGGCATGGCTTCGTGGATGCGTACGTGATGTTCAAGCAGCTGCAGCAGCCCTGAGCCGGCGCCCCAATGGCCCCGCTTTTAGAATGCCCCGGTGAGCGCCCTCCCCACCTCCATCGCCCCCGCACAACGCCGCCCGATCCGCGAGCTTCCCGACGAGCTGATCAGCCAGATCGCCGCAGGTGAAGTCGTCGAACGTCCGGCTTCGGTGGTGCGCGAGCTGCTGGACAACGCGCTGGACGCGGGTGCCAGCCAGGTCACTGTGCGGCTGGCCTCGGGCGGCGTGCGGCTGATCTCCGTGGAAGACGACGGCCTGGGCATTCCGCGCGAGGAACTCACGGTGGCCCTGCGCCGCCATGCCACCAGCAAGATCGCCAGCCTCGACGACCTGGAGACGGTCGGCACGATGGGCTTTCGCGGCGAGGCGCTGGCCGCCATCAACGCCATTGCCGAGCTCAGCATTCTTTCGCGCTTCACGGGCTCCGATTCCGCATTCGCGCTCGACGGGCGCACCGGCGAGCTGCGGCCGGTGGCCCGCTCCACCGGCACCACGGTCGAGGTGCGCGAGCTGTTCTTCGCGACCCCCGCGCGCCGCAAGTTCCTGAAGACCGATGCCACCGAGCTGGCCCATTGCATCGAGGCGGTGCGCCGCCACGCGCTGGCGCGGCCCGAAGTGGGCTTCTCGGTCTGGCACGACGGAAAGCTCATCGAGCAGTGGCGCGCCGCCGCCACGCGCGAGCAGCGGCTGGCCGATGCGCTGAGCGACGAGTTCGTGGCGCAGAGCGTGGCGGTCGAGCGCGAGGCCGGTCCGGTGCGCGTGGTCGGCCGAGCCGGCATTCCCGATGCGGCGCGCTCGCGGGGCGACCACCAGTTCTTCTACGTCAACGGGCGCTTCGTGCGCGACAAGGTGCTGTCGCACGCGGTGCGCAGCGCCTATGAGGACGTGCTGCACGGCCAGCGCCAGCCGGTGTATGCGCTGTACCTGGAAATCGATCCGTCGCGCGTCGACGTGAACGTGCACCCCACCAAGATCGAAGTGCGCTTCCGCGACGGGCGCGAGGTGCACCAGGCGGTGCGCCACGCCATCGAGGATGCGCTCGCGGCCCCCCGCGCCGGCGATGCCGTGGCGCCCACGGGCGCGCCGCAGCCCTTCTTCAAGCAGGCGCCGCTGCCGCCGAATGCCGGCTGGGCGCAGCCGGCGATGGACTTCGCGCCGCGCGAACAGCGAGGCACCGGCGACTTCGAGGCCATGTGGCCGCAGCGCAGCAGCAACGATCAGGCCCCGCTGCATGCGGCGGAACCTGCCGCTGCGCCTCCCTGGCCCGCAGCGAGCGCGTCCGCTGCGAGCTTCCAGGCGCCGGCCGCGCTGCCCCCTGGCGCGGGCCGCCCCCAGTCCATCGCCAACAACGACGAAGCCTGGCCGCTGGGCCGGGCGCTGGCCCAGCTGCAGGGTGTGTACATCCTGGCCGAGAACAGCCAGGGCCTGGTGATCGTCGACATGCACGCGGCGCACGAGCGCATCGTCTACGAGCGGCTCAAGACGCAGCTCGACGGCGCGGCGATCAGCAGCCAGCCGCTGCTGATCCCGGCCACCTTCGCGGCCACGCCGCAGGAAGTGGCCACGGCCGAGGCCTGCGCCGAGGTGCTGCCGACGCTGGGGCTCGAGATCACGCCCTTCTCGGCACGCACGCTGGCGGTGCGCGCCGTGCCCGGAACGCTGGCCGATGGCGATCCGGTGGAGCTCGCGCGCAGCGTGCTGGCAGAACTGGGCCAGCACGACGCCAGCACCGTGGTGCAGCGCGCCCAGAACGAACTGCTGTCCACCATGGCCTGCCATGGCGCGGTGAGGGCCAACCGCAAGCTCACCATCGACGAAATGAATGCGCTGCTGCGCCAGATGGAGGCGACCGAGCGCTCCGACCAGTGCAACCACGGCCGGCCGACCTGGCGCCAGCTTTCGATCCGCGAGCTGGATTCGCTCTTCATGCGTGGCCGATAAGCGGCAAAACGCGGCCGATCTGCGGCTTTCGGACATCTTTAAGCCTTTTTTCTAGGGTTTTCCGCAGTCGGCGAAATCCCAGGCACATCCGTTGCATGTGCTCGGTAAAGTGCCCGCGAGCACTGTTTCAGGGAGTTACCTCGATGCTGTGTCGGCGCATCAAGGTGAAAGCACGTGAACTTTCGAGCCGACTCCGCTGTCCCTCAAACCCATGATGAAACGCTGGACCCTCCTCGCGTCTGTCCTCTCGCTGTGTGCCCTGCTCGCCGCCGGCTGCTCGACGCTCGACGAACAGCAGCGCGAATGGATCTTCCAGCCCAGCGACCGCAGCTGGGGCAACACCGCCGCCATGGCTCAGGGCATGGAGGACGTGTGGATCGACTTCCAGTCCTCCATCACCGGCGAACCCGTCCGCCTGCACGGCCTGTGGCTCGGCGGCGCGCCCGAAACCACCGCCACCCCGGTGCTGCTGTACCTGCATGGCGCCCGTTACAACGTGGCCGGCTCCGCACCGCGCATCCAGCGCATGCATGAACTGGGCTTCTCCGTGCTGGCCATCGATTACCGCGGTTTCGGGAAGAGCTCCAAGGGCCTGCCTTCTGAGGAAACGGCCCGCGAGGACGCCCGCGCCGCCTGGACCTGGCTGGCCGCGCGCCACCCGAAGCAGCACCGTTACATCTTCGGCCATTCGCTCGGCGGCGCCATCGGCATCGACCTGGCCTCGCACGTGAACGACGAGAGCGGCACCATCGTCGAAAGCACCTTCACCTCCATCGCCGACGTGGTCAGCGGCTTCAAGTGGGGCTGGCTGCCCTTCGGCCCCTTCATCACGCAGCGCTTCGAGGCGATCAAGGCGGTCAAGGACATCGGCGCGCCGCTGCTGGTGGTGCACGGCACCGCCGACAGCCTGATCAACCCGACCCTGGGCCGCAAGCTGTACGACGCGGCCACCGTGCCGAAGATGTTCGTACTGGTCGAGGGCGGTTCCCACCACAACACCAACTCGGTCGGCGAGGCGCAGTACCGGGCGGCGCTGACCCAGCTTTTCCGCATGAAGCCGGAGAACATGGTCGCGAGCAATGCCACCGTCCGGCCGACGCCGCGGCTCGCGCCGCCCGCATCTTCCTCCCCGCTCACTCCGCAGGACGTGAGCGGCAAGCTGCAGCCGACGGTGCCTGCTGCGATCTGAGGGCGCTCGCTCAAGCGGCTCGCGCCATTTGGGCCCGGCGGGCTGCCGGGCTCGCGCCATTTGCTACGCTCGGCGCACCATGTCTCCCAGTTCCGTTGCGGCCGCGAAGGCCGCCACCGCGGCCTCGCCCGACGCCGTTCCTCGCTCGAATCCCCCGCGCTACGTCGCACTTGCAGGCCCGACCGCCTCGGGCAAGACGGCCGCCGCCCTGGCGCTCGCGCGCCTGCTGCCGGTGGAGATCGTCTCTGTCGATTCGGCGCTGGTCTATCGCGGCATGGACATCGGCACCGCCAAGCCCACGCCGGCCGAACAGGCCGCCGTGCCGCACCACCTGATCGACATCCTCGATCCGCGCGAGAGCTACAGCGCCGCCGCCTTCGTGGCCGATGCGACGCGGCTCATCGACGAGATCCGCTCGCGCGGCGCGCTGCCGCTGCTGGTGGGCGGCACCATGCTGTATTTCAAGGCGCTGTTCGACGGCATCGACGCCATGCCGGCAGCCGATGCCGCCGTGCGCGCGCGCATCGATGCCGACGCGGCGGCGCTGGGCTGGCCCGCCATGCATGCGCGGCTCGCGCAGGTCGATCCGGTCACCGCCGCGCGGCTCGCGCCGCAGGACAGCCAGCGGATCCAGCGCGCGCTCGAGGTGTGGGAGAGCAGCGGCCAGCCGCTGTCGAGCTTCCATGCGAGCGACAACAAGACTGCCGCCCCGGTCGAAGGCGGCATGCTGTTCTCGCTCGAACCCGCCGATCGCGCCTGGCTGCACGGGCGCATCGCCGAACGCTTTGACGCCATGCTCGCAGCCGGCTTCCTCGACGAGGTGCGCGCCCTGCGCGCGCGCGGCGACCTGTCGACCGACCTGCCTTCGATGCGCTGCGTCGGCTACCGGCAGGCCTGGGAAACGCTCGACGCGGCCGGCAGCGCCGCGCCCGATGCCAAGGCCATGGCCGACCTGCGCGAGCGCGGCATCGCCGCCACGCGCCAGCTCGCCAAGCGGCAGATCACCTGGCTGCGCAGCATGCCGCAGCGCACCGTGATCGCCTGCGACGCCCCCGATGCGGTGCAGACCGCCGTTCAACTCATGGCAAAGGCCGTCGCCCTCCGATGACGCTGCGCATTTCCAACCTCGGCAAGCACTACGGTGATGCGCCTGTCTTCGAGAACGTGACGCTCACCGTCGAGCCCGGCGAGTTCGTCGCCATCGTGGGCGAATCGGGCGTCGGCAAGTCCACGCTGCTCAACTGCATGGCCGGCCTCGACAGCTGGGACCAGGGCACGGTGATGCACGACGGCATCGACATCGGCGCACTCGACGGCGAGGCCTGCGCGCTCTGGCGGCGCCGCCACGTCGGCTTTGTGTTCCAGGCCTTCCACGTGCTTCCGCACCTCGACGTGGCGCAGAACGTGGCGCTGCCGCTGATGCTGCTGGGGCAGCAGAAGGACAGCGAAGGCCGCATCGCACACATGCTCGAGGCAGTGGGCCTGCCCGGCATGGGCACGCGGCTGCCGCAGACGCTCTCGGGCGGGCAGCTACAGCGCGTGGCCATCGCGCGCGCACTGGTGCACCGCCCCGCCCTGCTGCTGGCCGACGAGCCCACGGGCAACCTCGACCCCACCACCGCCGCGAAGGTGATGGAACTGCTCATCGGCCAGACCCGCGAGCACGGTGCCTCGCTGGTGCTGGTGACGCACTCCGAAAGCGCGGCTGCGCAGGCCGACCGGCTGCTGCACTTGCGAGCCGACGGCATCGCGGCCTGAAATTCATCTCCTGCGGTGGAAAAAGTTGGCAGAAAAGCGGCCCGGCTTCACGTCCCGCGCAAAAGGCACGGCAGGCGCAAATAGGATGCACAACCCATAGCCAGGACACCTGCGAACACACCGATGCCTTGATTCCACAGGGCTGGTGGTCCCGCGTGCTCAGCCAATCGAAAAACGGCTTTGCAATGCAATCAGGGAGGACCATCCAATGTTCGACAGAAGAAATTTCGTTCTGGGCGCCATCGCTTCATCGGCACTGGCAGCCTGCGGCGGGGGCGGCAGCGACAGCGCCGCCAATCCGTGTTCGTCGGCGCCGATCGCCTGCCGCGGCATCGGCGGCAGCAACCTCGGCGCCAGCGTCAACCGCTACCGGCAGACCAATCTGCTGGCCAGCCACTCGCGCTACGGCGCTCACTTCACGGAGCCGGAGTTCGTCAACGGCTGGGGAATCGCCATCCGTCCGGCGGGCGCGGGCGGTCATTTCTGGGTCGCCGGAGGCGGCACGTCCTGGCAGTACCTCGGTGACGTGATGCGCTCGGCCGATCCGGCGTTGCGTACGCTAAAACAGGACGGCTTGCGCAAGGTGAGCGTGCCCGGCTCCGACGCTTCAACCGGCGATGCGAGCGCGGGCAAGGTCACCGGCGTCGTATTCAACGGCGCGGCACTGACCTCGGAGCTGCTGCGGGTGCGGGGCCAGCCCGCCGGCGACCGCATGCTCGACGGCAGCGCACGCTTCGTCTTCGTCACCGACAGCGGCAGCGTGAGCGCCTGGACCGAGCGCGATGCCGAGACCGGCACCATCGTGCGCGTGGACGGCCCGGCCGTGGAAGTCTTCAACGGTGCCGCACAGGGCATGGCGTTCTTCGGCGCGGCCATCCATACCGGCCACTGGGACCGCCTCTGGCTGGCCGACTTCGGCGCCCAGCCGCAGATACGCACGCTCGATGCGCAATGGCAGCTCGTGCCCACGAGGGGCTTCGCCAATCCTTTCGCGAGCGGCCCCGCCGGCACGGCACGGCCCGGCGACCCGGTGCCTTTCAACATCCAGGTGGTGAACGACGGCAGGCAGGACCGGGTCTTCGTGCTCTACGCGATCAGCCAGCCCGATCCGGCCAATGCGGACGCGTTCCTTGCAGGTGAAGAACAAAGCCTGGACGCCGCGGCAGAAGCCGCTTCGGGCAACCGGCCCGCGCGGGGCAGGCTGGCCGAATTCGACCTGGACGGCAGGCTGCTGCGCATCTACGCGGACGATGGGCGGCTCAATGCCCCCTGGGGCGTGGCGATCGCACCGGCCGACTTCGGTGCAATGTCGGGCCGGCTGCTGGTCGGCAATTTCGGCGGCGCGGGCCGCATCTGCGCTTTCGACCTGGACAACGGGCAATACCTGGACGATCTGCGCGACGGCCAAGACCGCCCGTTGGCCATCGCAGGCCTGTGGGGCCTGCAGTTCGGCAACGGAGTGGCCCTGGGCGACAGCAACGCGCTCTACTTCGCGGCCGGCCCCGGGGACGAGACCGAAGGGCTCTTCGGCTCGCTGCGCGCGGCCTGAGCGCAGAGCCGCTTACTGCGGCGCGATAAGCGCCGCGAAGCGCGACAGGTCGACGTTGCCGCCGCTGATCAGCACGCCCACGCGCTGGCCTGCAATGGCCTTGCCTGCAGCGATGGCGCCTGCGAAGGCGAGGCAACCGGTGGGCTCCACCACCATCTTCATGCGCTCGGCGAAGAAGCGCATCGCTTCGACGAGCTGCTCGTCGGTGACGGTGAAGATGTCGTCCACGTCGCGGCGGATGATGCCGAAGGTGTATTCGCCAAGATGCTGCGTCTGCGCGCCGTCGGCGATGGTCTTCGGGGTTTCGATGTGCACGATCTTCCCGGCGCGGAACGACTGCTGGCCGTCGTTGCCGGCCTCGGGCTCCACGCCGTAGACCTTGCACTGCGGCGACAGCGCGCGCGCCGACAGCGCCGAGCCCGAGAGAAGCCCGCCGCCGCCCAGGCAGACGAACAGGTGGTCGAGCGGGCCGGTCTCCTCGATCAGCTCCTTCACCGCGGTGCCCTGGCCAGTGAGCACGTCGGGGTGGTCGTAGGGCGGGATCATCGTCATGCCGCGCTCCTGCGCGAGCTTCCTGGTCAGCGCCTCGCGGTCTTCGGTGAAGCGGTCGTACATCACGACCTCGGCGCCGTAGCCCTTGGTGGCGGCGACCTTGGCGGCCGGCGCGTCCTTGGGCATGACAATGACGGCGGGCATCTGCAGCAGGCGCGCCGACAGCGCGATGGCCTGCGCGTGGTTGCCCGACGAGAAGGCGATCACGCCGCCCTTGCGCTGCGCGGCATCGAACTTCGACAGCGCGTTGAAGGCGCCGCGGAACTTGAAGGCGCCCATGCGCTGGAAGTTCTCGCACTTGAAGAAGAACTCTGCGCCCCAGCGCTCGTTGGCGGTGGTGGAGCGCAGCACCGGCGTGCGGTGGGCGTGGCCTTCGAGCCGCGCGGCCGCGGCGATGACGTCGTCGTAGGTGGGTAGTTGCATGAGGCCGAGCTTAGCGGCGGCTTCCGGTCTTTTGCAGCCCCGATGGGTAAAAACCCGCTATCTGCGACAGCGGCGAACTCCGTACTCTGTATACAGAGTTCAAAGAAACCGGCGCAAGGAGACAACCATGCCCGCCCAGCTCGTCAGCATCGAGGTCGCGCCCGACCTCGTCGACCAGGTCTACCGCGCCCTGCTCGGCGCCATCAGCAGCGGCACGCTTGCACCCTGCGAGCGCATTACGCAGGAAGACATCGCGCAGCGCCTCTCGGTGTCGCGCCAGCCGGTGCTGCAGGCACTGCGGCTTCTGAAGAAGGACGGCTTCGTGCTCGACGCGCCCGGCCGCGGCGTGCTGGTGGCCCCGCTGGAAGCGGAGGCGATGCGCAAGGTCTACCAGGTGCGCGGCGCGCTCGATGCCCTGGCCGCGAGGCTGGCGGCGCGGCAGCGCTTTCGCATCGACCCCAAACTCATCGAGCGCGGGCGGCGTGCCGCGCGCGGGCGCAACGTGGAAGCCATGATCGATGCCGACGTCGCCTTCCATCAGGCCATTTACGAGGCCTCGGGCAATCCGTTGATTGCGCAGAGCGCCGATCCGCATTGGCGCCACCTGCGCCGCGCGATGGGCGCGGTGCTGCAGGCCGAGCCGCAGCGCGAGACGCTGTGGGACGAGCACGAGGCCATTGCCGAAGCCATCGCGGCAGGCAACGCGGACCGTGCCGCGCGCCTGAGCGAGGAACACGTCTCGCGGGCCAGCGAGGCACTGAGCGAGCGGCTGCTGGCACATGCGGCATCCGCCAACACCCCCAAGCAGAAAGGAGACAAGGCATGAAGCTCACCCCCGAGCAGCGCGCGCAGTTCGAGCGCGACGGCTATCTGTTCTTCCCCGGCCACTTCTCGGCCGAAGAAACCAGGGCACTGACCGATGCGGTGCCCGACCTCTACGCGAAGCGCGAGGCCTTCAACGTGCGCGAGAAAGGCTCCGACGCCGTGCGCACGAACTTCGCGGCGCACCTAGTGAGCGAGCCCTTCGCGCGGCTCGCGCGCCATCCGCGCATGGTCGAGCCGGTGGTCGATCTCTTCGGCGAGGAGGTCTACATGCACCAGTTCAAGATCAACGGGAAGATGGCCTTCGAAGGCGACGTGTGGCAGTGGCACCAGGACTACGGCACCTGGCTCAACGACGACCTGATGCCCACCGAGCGCGCGATGAACGTGGCGATCTTTCTGGACGACGTGAACGAGCACAATGGTCCGCTGATGTTCATCCCGGGCAGCCACCGCAAGGGCGTGGTCGATGCGAAGCACGACCTCACGACCACCAGCTACCCGCTTTGGACCGTCGACAACGACCTGATCCGCCAGTTGGTGGAGCGCGCCGGCGGCAAGCAGGGCGGCATCGTCTCGCCCAAGGGGCCGGCCGGCTCGATGATCCTGTTCCACAGCTGCCTGGTGCATGCCTCGGGCAGCAACCTCTCGCCCTTCAACCGCGTGGCGGTGTACCTGAGCCTGTGCGCGGTCAGCAACCACATCCGCCGCCACAAGCGCCCCGAGTACATCGCCCACCGCGACTTCACGCCCATCGAGCTGCTGCCCGACGACTGCCTGCTCAAGCCCTACCCTGTGGACGTGCCGTGGAAGAACGGCCTGCCCGACAGCGCGCTGCGCACCTCGCTCGACGTGCTCGACACGGTGGAGGCCTGAACGACATGAGCCTCCACGCCCGCCTGCAGCAGCGCGCCGCCGAAGGCCGCCCCATCCGCATCGGCCTGATCGGCGCCGGCAAGTTCGGCTCGATGTACCTCGCGCAGATTCCGCGCACGCCCGGCGTGCAGCTGATGGCGATAGCCGACCTGTCGCCGGATGCGGCCCGCGTCAACCTCGAGCGCGTGGGCTGGGAGCGCGAACGCGCCACGGCCGCATCGGTGCAGGAGGCGCTGAAACAGGGCACCACCTGGATCACCGACGACTGGCAGGCCGTGACGCGCGAGCCCTCCATCGACATCGTGGTCGAGTGCACCGGCAACCCCATCGCGGCGGTCGATCACTGCCTCGATGCCTTCGCCCACGGCAAGCATGTGGTGAACGTGACCGTGGAGGCCGACGCCTTCTGCGGCCCGCTGCTCGCGCGCAAGGCCCAGCAGGCCGGCGTGGTCTATTCGCTGGCCTTCGGCGACCAGCCGGCGCTGATCTGCGACCTGGTCGACTGGGCGCGCACCTGCGGCTTTCCGGTGGTGGCGGCCGGGCGCGGCCACAAGTGGCTGCCGCACTTCACCGAATCGACACCCGAGACGGTGTGGGGCAACTACGGCCTCACCCCCGAGCAGGCCAAGCGCGGCGGGCTCAACCCGAAGATGTTCAACAGCTTCCTCGACGGCTCCAAGCCTTCCATCGAAAGCTCGGCGGTCGCCAACGCCACCGGCCTGGCGGTGCCATCGGACGGCCTGCTCTACCCGCCCGCGAGCGTGGAAGACATCCCCTTCGTCACCCGGCCGAAGAGCGAAGGCGGCGTGCTGGAGCGCAAGGGCATGGTCGAGGTGGTGTCTTCGCTGGAAGCCGACGGGCGGAAGATCCCGTACGACATCCGCATGGGTGTGTGGGTCACCGTCGAGGCCGAGACCGAGTACATCAAGAACTGCTTCGAGGAGTACAACGCCCACACCGACCCAAGCGGGCGCTACTTCACGCTCTACAAGCGCTGGCACCTCATCGGGCTCGAAGTCGGCATGTCGGTGGCCAGCGTGGCGCTGCGCGGCGAGCCCACCGGCGTGGCGACCTGCTGGAACGCCGACGTGGTCGCCACCGCAAAACGCGACCTGGCTGCCGGCGAGATGCTCGATGGCGAAGGCGGCTACACCGTCTGGGGCAAGCTGCTGCCGGCCGGGCGCTCGCTGCGCCTGGGCGGCCTGCCGCTGGGGCTGGCGCACGGCATCAGCCTGGTGCGACCGGTGAAGAAGGGCCAGAGCCTGAGCTGGGCCGACGTGGCCATCGACACCACCACCGCCGCCTACAGGCTGCGCAACGAGATGGAAGCCCTGTTCGCGCCCGCGGCACGGGCAGAGGCCGCCTGACGGCTGGCCGAGAACTTTCCGCTTCGGTGCAGCCACCGTTGCACCGGGCGGCTTTCACGTAAAAAATGTTCTGCTCGGCACGAAGCCCGTGTCGAAATGCTCGCCGGCTGGCCGTCATTGTGGTGAGCGATCCTGCTCAGCAAGCTTTTCCTTGACGGAGAGACACCATGCAGTACATGTTGATGTTCTACCAGCCCGCGGCCGAATTCGAGCAGCGCGAAGACGCATCCGCGCAGGCCTACCGGGCCAGCTGGGTCGCATATGCCGACGCGGTGCGCCAGTCGGGCATCTCGCTCGGCGGCCACGGCCTCTTCCCGCCCATGACCGGCACCACGCTGCGCGTGCGCGGCGACAGGCGCCAGGTACAGGACGGCCCCTTCGCCGACACCAAGGAGCAGCTCGGAGGCTACTTCGTGATCGACGTGCCCGACCTCGACGCCGCGCTCGAATGGGCGGCGCGTGCGCCCTGCGCGACCAGCGGCGGGGTGGAGGTGCGGCCCGTCTTCGTGGCCACCGCACTGGCCGCAGCGGCGGCATGAGCGCCGCGCCGGGCCGCCCCAGGCAAGCTCGTACCGCAGTGCGGGGCACGCAGGTGCTCCCATGAGCGACCCGGCGGTTCACGGGGCCGCCGAGCGGGCGGCGCGCGAGTCGTATGGCCGGCTGCTGGCCATCCTGTCGGCGCGCACCCACGACATCGCGGCATCGGAAGACGCGCTCGCCGACGCCTTCGCCCGAGCGCTCGCGCGCTGGCCCGCGGATGGCGTCCCGGCCGAGCCAGATGCCTGGCTGCTGAGCGTGGCGCGCCATCGCAAGCTCGACGCCTGGCGCCACAGCCGCGTGCAGGACCAGGCCACCCAGACCCTGCTGCTGCTCGCGGGCGAGGTCGACGACGCCGCCGATGGCGCCAGCGCCATCCCCGACGAGCGGCTGCGCCTGCTCTTCGTGTGCGCGCACCCGGCCGTCGATGCCCCTGCGCGCGCGCCGCTCATGCTGCAGACCGTGCTCGGCCTCGACGCGGCCCGCATGGCCGGCGCCTTCCTCACCGCGCCTTCCACCCTCGGCCAGCGGCTGGTGCGCGCCAAGGCCCGCATCCGCGCAGCGGGCATTCCCTTCGAATACCCGCAGGCGCGCGACCTGCCGCAGCGGCTGCAGGACGTGCTCGACGGCATCTACGCCGCCTACGGCACCGGCTGGGACGACATCGACGGCGCCGACGCCCTGCCGCGCGGCCTCACGACGGAAGCCATCGACCTCTGCCGCATCCTCTGCGGCCTGATGCCCGCCGAGCCCGAGCCGCTGGGCCTGCTGGCGCTGATGCTCTTCTGCGAGGCCCGCATGCCCGCGCGCCGCAGCGACACCGGCGCCTATGTGCCGCTCGATCAGCAGGACCCGCTGCGCTGGAACCCCGACCTGCTCGCCGAGGCCGAGCTCTGCCTGCGCCGCGCATCCGAAATGAAGTCGCTCGGCGCCTACCAGCTCGAGGCGGCGATCCAGTCGGCCCATTGCGAACGCCGCGTCGGCGCGCCGGTGCCGCCCGAGGCACTGGTGTCGCTGTACGAAGGGCTGCTGGCGCTGCGCACCAGCATCGGCGCGCAGGTCAGCCTCGCTTGCGCGCTCGCAAACGCGCGTGGCCCGGAGATCGGCCTCAGGGCGCTCGAGTCCATTCCTGCGCAGGACGTGGCGAGCTACCAGCCGTACTGGGCGGCGCGCGCCCATCTGCTGGCGGCCGGCGGTGCGCGCTCCGCCGCACGCCAGGCATTCGACAGGGCCATTGGCCTGAGCACGAACTCGGCCGTGCGTGCCTACCTGCACGCGATGTCGGACCGGCTCTGAGAACCGAACTATTTCGTCGCGTTGAAGGTGCGCGGGAACAGCGCGGCCTGCGAACGGTCGCGCAGCCGGTAGCTCATGGCCGGCCGGCCCAGGCTGCCGGTGACCATGCCGGCCTCCTCCATGAACCCACCGTCGAGCATGCGCTTGCGGAAGGCGCTCTTGTCGACTGCCCGGCCCAGCACGACCTCGTAGGTGTGCTGCAGCGCCGGCAGCGTGAACGGCTCCTCCAGCAGGAAGGCCGGCAGCGAGGTGTATTCGACCTTGCTGCGAAGCCGTGCGACGGCCGCATCGAGCAGCTCGCCATGGTCGAAGGCCAGCCGCTTGCGCGAAGCCGCATCGACCTCGAACCACGCCACCTCGGCCGCATTCGCCCCGCCGCGCAACTGCATCGCCTGCGCGGGGATCAGCGCATAGAAGCAATGCGTGGCCGACCAGCCCCGCGGATCGCGCTTCGCCCCGCCCCAGCTGCCGAGCTGCTCCAGGTAGGGCGCGGCCACCCCGGTCTTCTCGCGCAGCTTGCGCAGCGCACAGTCGAGCAGCGTGGCGTCCTCGTCGATGTTCACGAAGCCGCCGGGCAAGGCCCATCTGCCCGGAAAGGGCTCGTCCGTATCGGCGGGCCGCTTCACCAGCAGCACCTGAAGGGCGTCGTCGAGCACGGTGAACATGACCACGTCGACGGTGACCAGCGGGCGTGGGAAGGTCAGTGGCGGAAATCCGGAAGATGGAGTGTTCACTTGAGAACTTGACTGCGGGCTTATTAGTTGTACTATACAACTCTTGATTAGTTGTACAGAGCAACTCAATCAAATCGCAATCCAGAAAAGAAAAGGAAGAACGAAATGACCTCAGCTGTCACACCCCGCAGCACCCGCGACCTGCCCGCCTACTTCGCGCAGGGCCATCGCCCCGAGTACCTGCTCTTCTGGGGCCATCAGGCGCCGAAGACGGGCGTGAACAAGAGCTGCTTCAGCCAGTGGTTCGAGGCCGCCTTCAAGGTCGACGGCGTCTCCTACCGCACGGCCGAGCATTTCATGATGGCCGGCAAGGCACGCCTGTTCGGCGACGACGAGGTCTACGAGCGCATCCTCGCGGCACGCACGCCGGCAGAGGCCAAGAAGCTGGGCCGCGAGATCCGCGGCTTCGACGAGGCCGCCTGGGTGGCAGCCCGGCTGGACATCGTGACGCAGGGCAACATCGTCAAGTTCTCGCAGAACGCGGAGCTCGGCGCCTTCCTGCTCGGCACTGGGCACCAGGTGCTGGTGGAGGCCAGCCCGGTCGATCCGATCTGGGGCATCGGGCTTGCCGCCAACGATCCCCTGGCGCAGGACCCGCGCGAATGGAAGGGGCTGAACCTGCTGGGCTTCGCGCTCATGGCCGCGCGCGAGGTGCTGAGGCAGCAGCGGTGAACGCCATCGAGCGCTACCGTGGCTGCCTGCTCGGGCTGGCCTGCGGCGATGCAGTGGGCACCACGGTCGAGTTCCGACCCAGGGGCAGCTTCGCGCCCGTGACCGGCATGCACGGCGGCGGCCCCTTCGGGCTGATCGCGGGCGAGTGGACCGACGACACGTCGATGGCACTGTGCCTGGCAGCAAGCCTGGTCCACTGCAAGGGCTTCGACGCGGTCGACCAGATGAACCGCTACTGCAACTGGCGCAACGTAGGCTACATGAGCAGCACGGGCAGCTGCTTCGACATCGGCCTGACGGTGTCGAATGCCCTCACCCGCTACCTGACCTCGGGCGATCCCTTCGCCGGTGATCCCGATCCGCGCACCGCCGGCAACGGTGCGCTGATGCGGCTCGCGCCGGTGCCGATGTTCTACGCGGCGAACGCCGAAGCCACCTGGAAGCAGGCCGGCGAGAGCACACGTACCACCCACGGCGCGCTGGAGGCCATCGAATGCTCGCGGCTCTTCGCATTGCAGCTGCGTTCGGCCCTGCGTGGCGAGGACAAAGCCGCGATCCTCTCGACCACGCCGCTGGCGCCGCTGAGCGAGAAGGTGGCGGCGCTGGCAAGAAACGACCACGCCTCGAAGACCGCCGGGCAGATCAAGGGATCGGGCTACTGCGTGGAATCGCTCGAGGCGGCGCTCTGGTGCTTCGCGAACACCGGTTCCTTCGAGGAAGCCGTGCTCGCGGCCGCCAACCTGGGCGACGACGCCGACACCACGGCCGCCATCTGCGGCCAGCTCGCAGGCGCCTTCTATGGCGTCGAAGGCATACCGCGGGATTGGCTCGACAAGCTCGTCATGCGCGCGGAAATCGAAGAGATGGCCGGGCAGCTCCTCGCACTGGCCGGCTGACGAGGCCCCGGCCGCTACTCCGGCTGCGCGGCGGCGTCGCTCACCCGGCGCGCGTCGAGCTGGCTGCCGCCCTGCGCGAGCGACACCCCGATCACCGCGTTCGCCGCATCGCGCCTGAACATGACCTGCGCGCCGATGGCGGTCACGGCAAAGCGGTCCGTGCCCGTTGGGGTGAGCGCGTTGTAGCCGCGCCCCGTTTCGCGCACCAGCAGCCTGCCGCCGCGCACGGTGAAGTTCAGCGACTGGGTGCGTGTCACGCGGTACTCGCCCCTGTATTCATCGAGCCGCTTCGCGTCGATGGGCACTTCCGCGGTCGGCACCGGATAGCGGCTCTTGCCGATGGCCAGCATCACCGTCTGGATCGGCGCGCGCGCATTGCTGCTGAGCACGATCAGCGCCTCGCCGGTGTCGGGGGCGAGCAGCCACAGCGTGCGGTAGCCCTGGGTGACGCCTGCGTGGTAGTAGGTGCGACGGCCGCCTTCGGGTCCGCGCACCATCACCGCATAGCCGATCTCGGCGCCCTCGTAGCGCGCCAGCGGCATGAGCATGCGCGCCGCGGCCGGGCCCAGCGGGCCGCTGGCGCCCGCGAGGATGGCGCGGCTGAAGGTCATCATGTCGGCAGCCGTGGAACGCAGTGCACTGGCCGGCGCGTAGGCCTGCATGTCGAACAGCGGCTGGCGGCGATCGCCCGCGAAGGCCGGGGCCATGCGCGAGGCCTTGTCGCCCAGCCCGACGACGGTGTCGTTCATGCCCAGCGGCTCGGTGATGCGCGCGCGCACCAGTTCGCCCCACGATGTGCCGTAATGCTCGGCGAGCAACTGCCCGAGCAGCGCCATGCCGAAGTTGCTGTATGCGCCCTCGCAGGGCGGCGCCGCGGCCGTGAGCCTGATGCGCGCAAGCGCGGCCCAGAACATGGGCTTGTCGAAGGCGTGGAACTGCTCGACGAGCGGCGCCCCGCCGGTCACGCCATCGGCCATCACCGGCATGCAGCCGGTGTGCGTGACGAGCTGGCGCAGCGTGACCGAGGCCACCGCGGGCGAAAGGTCGTCGACCTTGCCGGCGAGCAGCCTGCCGACCGTGTCGTCCAGCTTCAGGTCGCCGCGCTGCACAGCCTGCGCGAGCAGCAGGCCGGTGAACACCTTGGTGACGGAGCCG
Source organism: Variovorax sp. 22077 (assembly GCF_052044195.1). NCBI lineage: Bacteria > Pseudomonadati > Pseudomonadota > Betaproteobacteria > Burkholderiales > Comamonadaceae > Variovorax > Variovorax sp. 22077. The sequence goes on along the minus strand of NZ_JBQEQC010000020.1, from coordinate 120,197 downwards.
ATCTCGAACATCGGCTGCTCCGCGCTGCCCGATGCGATGGCGCGCGGCGCGGTCGCCGGCTCGGGGTTGTAGGCGGCGCCGTAGGCTGCCTGCCCGTTGTGCAGCGTGCCCACCACCAGGGTGCCGCGATCGGTGCCCAGCGCCGCCCTGGCGAGCACGGCGGGGTCGCTCGCCAGCGTCAGGGGCTGTTGCTGCTGTTGCTGCTGGTGCGGCGGCTGAAGCTGTGCAGCGGCATGGCCGGCCAGCAGGGAGAGGAAAAGCCATGCCGCGAGCCGGGAGCGGTACAGCAAGGCATGAGGCAGGAGCCGCATCGTCGGATTCCTCGGGCGTCGTCGAAAGAGCCGCCATCCTGCCACGCCGGGCGCGCCTCCCGCGCCCCGCGACGACAATGGCCCGATGCGCGCATTGCTCGGCACCTTCTCCTGGCAGGAACTCCGCCACCATCCCTGGCGCAACGCGGCGGCCGTGCTGGCCGTGATGCTCGGCGTTGCGCTGGCCTTCTCGGTACAGCTGATCAACGCCTCGGCGCTCGACGAGTTCTCGAGCGCGGTGCGCTCGGTCAACGGCGAGCCCGACCTCGAGGTGCGCGCCGTGCAGGGCGGCTTCGACGAGGCCGTGTTCGCACGGCTCGCCCGGCATCCGCAGGTGGCGCTGGCGAGTCCGGTGGTCGAGGTGCAGGGCCTGGCACTGGCAGGCGACAGCCGGGTGCCGATCCGCGTGATCGGCATCGACGCGCTGACGCTGCCGACCATCGCACCCGCGCTGATGCCGCAGGCTGCGGCGGGCGCCGACCGATTCGCGCTCTTCGCCCCCGGCCAGATGTTCCTCAACCTCGCGGCGCGCGATGCGCTGGGAATGCCCGCGCAGTCGGCACCCGGCGCGGGCAAGTCCGAGACGGTGCAGCTGCGCGGCGGCGACGCCTGGCACAGCCTCGCGGTGGCAGGCCATGTGGCGGCCGGCGGCAAGGCGCTCGCGGTGTTGGACATCGCGGCGGCGCAGGAACTCTTCGGCCGCATCGGCCAGCTGAGCCGCATCGACCTGCGGCTCGCACCCGGCACCGACCGGGCGGCCTTCATCGCCTCGCTGCAGAAGTCGCCAGACTGGCCGGCGGGCGTGCAGTTCGCCGAGCCCGGCGACGCGGCGCAGCGCGTGAGCAACCTGTCGCGTGCCTACCGCGTGAACCTGACGGTGCTGGCGCTGGTGGCGCTCTTCACGGGCGCCTTCCTGGTGTTCTCGGTGCTGGCGCTCAGCGTGGCCAAGCGGGCGCAGCAGTTCGCGCTGCTCGGCGTGCTCGGTCTCACGCCGCGCGAGCGGCTGCGGCTGGTGCTGGCCGAATCGCTGGTGCTGGGCCTCATCGGCAGCGCGGCCGGCCTCGCGCTGGGCACGGCGCTGGCAGCCTTCGCGCTGCGCGTGCTGGGCGGCGACCTGGGCGGCGGCTACTTCGAGGGCGTGGCGCCCACGCTGCACTGGAGCGCGGGCGCAGCCCTGCTCTACGGCGGTCTCGGCGTGGTGGCCGCGCTGGTCGGAGGCTGGTGGCCTGCTCGCGCGGCTCAGTCGCTGCCGGAGGCACAGACGCTCAAGGGCCTGGGCGCCGCGCCCACGCAGGGCAATGGCCACTGGCTGGCGCTGAGCCTGATCGCGCTGGGCGCGGTGCTGGCGAACCTGCCGGCCATCGGCGGCATTCCGGTGGCGGCCTACCTCTCGGTCGCCTGCCTTCTGGTGGGCGGCATCACCGCCCTGCCCTGGCTGATCGCGCTGCTTTACGACCGCGTGGCGCCGCTGTTCTCGCAGCGCGTGCTGCCGATGCTGGCGGTGGAGCGCGCCCGGCGCATGCGCGGCACGGCGGCGGTGGCTGTCAGTGGCGTGGTCGCCAGCCTGAGCCTCGCCGTGGCACTGACGGTGATGGTCGCGAGCTTCCGCGATTCGGTGACGCAATGGCTCGGCGTGGTGCTGCCCGCCGACCTGTACGTGCGCGCCACCTCGGGCGGCCGCGGCGGCAACAGCGGCGGCGGCAGCAGCACCGACACCGCCACTTTCGCGCCGGCCTTCGTGCAGTCGCTCGCCCAGCTGCCCGGCGTGGCGCGCACCGGCACGCTGCGTACGCAGCCGCTGCAGCTCGATGCGGCGCGGCCGGCGGTCGCACTCATCGCGCGCAGCCTCGAAGGCGGGGCGGCGCAATCGCTGCCGCTGGTGGGCAGCGCGCTGACGGTGCCCGAGGGGCAGGTCGGCATCTACGTGAGCGAGCCGATGGTGGAGCTCTACGGCGCGAAGCCGGGCACGGTGTTCGCGCCGCTGTCGGCCGCCATGGGCAAGGCCGGGGCCTCGTTCTTCGTGGCCGGCGTGTGGCGGGACTACGCGCGGCAGTTCGGCGCCATCGCCATGGACGCGCGCGACTTCGAGCGCCTCACCGGCGAACACAACGTGAGCGACGTGGCGCTGTGGCTTGCGCCGGGCGCATCGGAAGGCGCCGTGCAGGCGGCGGTGCGCGAGCTGGCCGCGCGGCAAGAGGGCCAGGGCGCACAGGGCAAATCCTCCGAAGGCTCGGTGGAGATCGCCTCCGTGGGGCAGATCCGCGCGACCTCGCTGCGCATCTTCGACCGCAGCTTCGCCGTCACCTACTGGTTGCAGGCAGTGGCCATCGCCATCGGCCTGTTCGGCATCGCGGCGAGCTTCAGCGCGCAGGTGCTGGCGCGGCGCAAGGAGTTCGGCCTGCTCGCCCACCTCGGCTTCACCCGCCGGCAGGTGCTGGCGGTGGTCGCCGGCGAAGGTGCGGCGTGGACGGCCATCGGCGCAGTCGCCGGGCTGGGCCTGGGGCTGGCCGTGTCGGTGGTGCTCGTGAAAGTGGTGAACCCGCAGAGCTTCCACTGGAGCATGGACCTGCTGGTGCCGTGGGAGCGCCTGCTGGCGCTGTGCGCTGCGGTGGTGGCGGCAGGCACCGTGACTGCCTGGATGGCGGGTCGCGCCGCCGCCGGCAAGGACGTGGTGCTGGCGGTCAAGGAAGACTGGTAGGCCGACGCCGGTATTCGCACGAGGCCCGACTCCTGGACTGGAACCCATGCAGCAAGCACCCTTCTCCTTTTCCCTTTCGCGTCGAAGCCTGCTGCTCGCCGCGCTCGCGTCGGGCCCGCTGGCCGCGTGGGCGCTGCCCGAGCGCCGCCTGGAGTTCCCGCGCGACTTCGGCAGCCACCCCGACCTGCACACCGAGTGGTGGTACATCACCGGCCATGCGAAGACGTCCGCCGGACGCGAGTTCGGCTATCAAGTCACCTTCTTCCGCTCGCGCGTCGAGGCCACGCAGGGCATGCGCTCGGCCTTCGCAGCGAAGCACCTGGTGTTCGCGCATGCGGCCGTCACCGATCTCGAAGGCCGCACATTGCTGCATGACCAGCGCATCGCGCGCGCGGGCTTCGGCGTGGCGGAGGCCTCGGCGAACGACACCGATGTGCGCATCCGCGACTGGTCGCTCGTACGCGAGAACGGCATCTACGTCGCACGCATTCCGGCGGGCGAGTTCGCGCTCGAGCTGCGCTTCACGCCCACGCAGCCGGTTCTGCTGCAAGGCAATGCCGGGCTCTCGCGCAAGGGCCCGGAAGAATCGCAGGCCAGCTACTACTACAGCGAGCCGCAGCTCAAGGCCCGAGGCAGGCTGACGCTCAAGGGCCAGCCCTTCGACGTTGCCGGCACCGCGTGGCTGGACCACGAATGGAGCGAGGCGCTGATGCACCCCGAGGCGGTGGGCTGGGACTGGATCGGCATGAACCTCGACGACGGCAGCGCCCTCACTGCCTTCCACCTGCGGCGCAGCGACGGCAGCGCGCTGTGGGGCGGCGGCTCTTTCCGGCCCCGCGATGGCGCGGCGCGGATTTTCAGGCACGACGAGGTCCGCTTCGAGAGCCTCGGTACATGGGTCAGCCCCCGCACGCAGGCGAAGTACCCGACACGATGGCGCGTACAGACGCCCGCCGGCAGCTTCGAGGTGCGCGCCCTGCTCGACGACCAGGAACTCGACAGCCGCGGCTCCACGGGCGGCGTCTACTGGGAGGGCGTGAGCGACCTGCTCGATGCGCAGGGCCGGCGGGTCGGGCGTGGCTACCTCGAGATGACCGGCTACGCCGCGCCGCTGAAGCTGTAACTGTTGTCGCCATCCGCGGCGGCTGACAACCGAACGCCTCCTACATGCGTTGGGAAAATTTCCCATAAATAATCACCCGACGCAGAGGAGCCCCCATGAAAACCCGAATCGCACTGCTGGCCGCGGCCGGCGCGCTGTCCATCTTCGCGAGCCCCCTGGCCGCCAACGCACAAGTCTCGGTCAACATCAACGTCCCCGGACTGGTGATGACCGCCCCGCCCCCGCCGCGCTACGAGCCGCTGCCCCCGCCTCGCGGCGGCTTCGTCTGGGTGCCGGGCCGCTGGATGTGGGATGGCCGCGCCTACGCATGGCGTCCGGGCGGCTGGCAGCCCGAGCGCGTGGGCTATGTGTATGCCCCCGGCCGCTGGATCGAGGACCGCGGCGGCTGGCGCTGGACCGAAGGCGACTGGCGCCGTCGCGAGGCGTACCGTGAAGCGCGACGCGAACGCGAGTGGGAAGAAGACCGCCGCCATGACCGCTACGAGCGCGAACACCGGCACGGCCATGATCGCGACCGCGGCGAGTATTTCTGCCCGCCCGGGCAGGCCAAGAAGGGCAACTGCTGAGGCGCCGAATCGCCGCAGTGCCGCAAACGAAAAGGGAGCCGGACAGGCTCCCTTTTTTGTTCGTCGTCCGCTTCCTGCTTCCTACTTCGTCCGCCGCCGGTCGATGAACGCGATGATCTCGCCCATGATCCCCTTGCGGAAGGCCAGCACGCAGATCACGAAGATCAGGCCCGTGACCATCGTCACCGACTCGCCCAGCGTGTTGAACCACTCCACCGAGGTGACGCGCGCGAGGAAGCTGCCGAGTTCGCCGATCTTGTTCTCCAGCAGCACCACCACCGCCGAGCCCACCAGAGGGCCCGAGATCGTGCCGAGGCCGCCCACCAGCGTCATCAGGATGACCTGGCCGGATGCCGTCCAGTGCACGTCCGACAGCGTGGCGAAGCCCAGCACCAGCGTCTTGAGCGAGCCGGCCAGGCCCGACAGCGCCGCCGAGATCACGAAGGCCAGCAGCTTGAAGCGGCTCACGTCGTAGCCCAGCGAGAGCGCGCGCGGCTCGTTCTCCTTGATGCCCTTGAGCACCTGCCCGAAGGGCGAATGGATGGTGCGCACGATCAGCAGGAAAGCCGTCACGACGATGACCAGCGCCACGTAGTACATCGTGAGGTCGTTCGACAGGTCGATCACGCCGAAGAGCTTGCCGCGCGGCACGCCCTGCAGGCCGTCCTCGCCGCCGGTGAACTTGGCCTGCAGCGCGACGAAGAACATCATCTGTGCGAGCGCCAGCGTGATCATCGCGAAGTAGATGCCCTGGCGGCGGATGGCCAGCACGCCGAAGATCCAGCCGAGGAAGGCGCCGGTGAGCGTGCCCGCGACCAGGCCCAGTTCGGGCGTGAGGCCCCAGACCTTGATGGCATGCCCTGCCACGTAGGCGGAGCCGCCGAGGAAGGCCGCATGCCCGAAGGACAGCAGCCCGGTGAAGCCCAGCAGCAGGTTGAACGCGGCTGCGAAGAGCGCGAAGCACATCAGCTTCATCACGAACACCGGATAGGCGCCGAAGAACGGGGCCAGCACCAGTGCGAGCAGCAGCAGCGCGTAGACGACGGTGGAGATCTTTTTCGTGTTCATGCCGCTCGCCTTTTCACTTCTCTTTGCCGAACAGGCCGGCGGGGCGGATGAGCAGCACGATGACCATGATCACGAACACAACCGTCGAGGACGCCTCCGGATAGAAAACCTTGGTGAGCCCTTCGATCACGCCGAGCCCGAGGCCAGTGAGGATCGCGCCCATGATCGAGCCCATGCCGCCGATCACGACCACGGCGAACACCACGATGATGAGGTTCTGCCCCATCAGCGGCGACACCTGGATGACCGGTGCGGCCAGCACGCCGGCGAACGCGGCGAGCGCACAGCCGAAGGCGTAGGTCAGCGTGATCATCAGCGGCACGTTGACGCCGAAGGCCTCCACCAGGCGCGGGTTCTCGGTACCGGCGCGCAGGTAGGCGCCGATGCGCGTCTTCTCGATCACGTACCAGGTGGCGAAGCACACCACCAGCGATGCCACCACCACCCAAGCGCGGTAGTTGGGCAGCACCATGAAGCCGAGGTCGGTGGCGCTCGACAGCGCGTCGGGTGCGTCGTAGGGCAGGCCCGAGACGCCATAGACCGAGCGGAACACGCCCTCGATCAGCAGCGTGAGGCCGAGCGTTAGCAGCAGGCCGTAGAGATGGTCGAGCTTGTAGATCCAGCGCAGCAGCAGCCGCTCGATGAGCACGCCGAAGATGCCGATGACGATGGGCGCCGCGATCAGCATCACCCAGTAGTTGACGCCGAAATACTCCATGGCCATCCACGTCAGGACGGCGCCGAGCATGAACAGCGCGCCATGCGCGAAGTTGATGACGTTGAGCAGGCCGAAGATCACCGCCAGCCCGAGGCTCAGGATGGCGTAGAAGGAGCCGTTGACCAGCCCGAGGAGGAGCTGGCTCAACAGGGCGGGAAGGGAAATGTTCATAGAAAGTTCAGGACACCACTGACCGTTTCTTCTTTATCGCGGGGGCCGCCGCGCACGGCCGCCCGAAGCGGCCGGTCCGCCCCCCGTTGGAAATGGGGGTTGGCGAAGCGACACGCGGTGCGCGCAGCCTGGGGGTTACTTCCACAAGGCGCACTTGCTCTCGGCCTTGGTGGTGAAGACTTCCTCGCCCTTCAGCTTCTGGACCACCTTGTAGTAGTCCCAGGGCTGCTTCGACTCGGCCGGCGACTTCACCTGCACCAGGTACATGTCGTGCACGAAACGGCCGTCCTCGCGCACGAAGCCCTTGGCGTAGAAGTCGTCGATCGGGGTCTTCTTGATCTGCGCCATCACCGTGTCGGCGTCGGTGGTCTTGGCCGCCTGCACCGCCTTCAGGTAGGTCATGGTGGCCGAGTAGTCGGCGGCCTGGATGTCGGTGGGCATGCGCTTGGTCTTCTCGAAGAAGCGCTTGCCGAAGGCGCGCGTCTTGTCATCGAGGTTCCAGTCCCAGCTGGTGGTGAGCAGCAGGCCCTCGGTGTTCTTCAGGCCCAGGCTGTGCACGTCGGTCACGAACACCAGCAGGCCGACCATCTTCATGCTCTTGGTGATGCCGAACTCGCGCGCCGCCTTGATCGCGTTCTGCGTGTCGCCGCCCGCGTTCGCGAGCGCCAGCACCTGCGCCTTGGAGTTCTGCGCCTGCAGCAGGAACGAGGAGAAGTCCGACGTGTTGAGCGGATGCTTCACGCTGCCGAGCACCGTGCCGCCCTTCTCCTTCACGACCTTGGTCGCGTCGGCTTCCAGCGCCTGGCCGAAGGCATAGTCGGCCGTCAGGAAGTACCAGCTCTTGTCGCCGCGCGCGATGACGGCACTGCCCGTGCCCTTGGCCAGCGCCACGGTGTCGTAGGCGTAGTGCACGGTGTAGGGGCTGCACTGCTCATTGGTAAGCGCCGAACTGCCCGCGCCGTTCACGATGAACACGCGCTTCTTCTCCTGCGCCACCTTGGCCATGGCCAGGCCGGTGCCCGAGCTGGTGCCGCCGAACAGCATCGTCAGGCCCTGCGTGTCGATCCACTCGCGCGCCTTGGAGGCGGCGATGTCGGCCTTGTTCTGGTGGTCGGCCTGCAGCAGCTCGATGGGCATGCCGTTGACCTTGCCGCCGAAGTCGTCGATGGCCATCTGGATCGCCAGCGCGCCGTTCTTGCCCTCCACGTCCGCGTAGAGGCTCGACATGTCGGTGATGAAGCCGATCTTGACCTTGTCCTGGGCCTGTGCGGCGCCTGTAGCCAACGCGATGGCAAGCGAGATGGCCGAGAACACAACTGTCTTTTTCATGATCATCAGACTCCAGTGAGGAAACGGAAAGTCGTGGGGGCCGCCGCGCACGGCCGCCCGAAGCGGCCAGCCCGCCCCCGGCAGGGGGAAGGCGCGAGCGACACGAAGTGCGCGCAGCCTGGGGCGAGCATCACTTCCAGAGTGCGCACTTCGTCTCGGCCTTGGTCGTGAAGACCTGGTCGCCCGGCAGCGTCTTCAGCACCTTCAGGTAGTCCCAGGGCTTCTTCGACTCGGCGGGCGACTTCACCTCGACCAGGTACATGTCGTGGATGAAGCTGCCGTCGGCGCGGATCTGGCCCTTGCCGTAGAAGTCGTCGATCTTCATGCTCTTGAGCTGCGCCATCACCTTGTCGGAGTCGGTGGTCTTGGCGGCGGCCACGGCCTTGAGGTAGGTCATGGTGGCGGAGTAGTCGGCGGCCTGCACGTCGGTGGGCATGCGCTTGGTCTTCTCGAAGAAGCGGTTGGCGAACTTGCGCGACTCCTCGTTCAGGTCCCAGTACCAGCTGGTGGTGTGCAGCAGGCCTTCGGTGTTCTTCAGGCCCAGGCTGTGGATGTCGCTCAGGAAGACCAGCAGGCCCGCAGTCTTCATCGTCTTGTTGATGCCGAACTCCTTGGCGGCCTTGATCGAGTTGATGGTGTCGCCGCCCGCATTGGCCAGGCCGAGGATCTGCGCCTTGGAGTTCTGCGCCTGCAGCAGGAACGAGGAGAAGTCCGAAGCGTTCAGCGGATGGCGCACCGCGCCCACCACCGTGCCGCCCTTCTCCTTCACCACCTTGGTGGTGTCGGCTTCGAGCGCGTGGCCGAAGGCGTAGTCGGCGGTCAGGAAGAACCAGCTCTTGCCGCCGCGGTCGACCACCGCCGCGCCGGTGCCCTTGGCCAGCGCCACGGTGTCGTAGGCGTAGTGCACGGTGTAGGGGCTGCACTGCTCGTTGGTGAGCACCGAGCTGCCCGCGCCGTTGTTGAAGTACACGCGCTTCTTCTCCTCGGCCACCTTCGCGGTGGCCAGCGCCACGCCCGAGTTGGTGCCGCCGAAGACCATGGTCACGCCCGCGGTGTCGATCCATTCACGCGCCTTGGAAGCGGCGATGTCGGCCTTGTTCTGGTGGTCGGCGGTCAGCAGCTCGATGGGCTGGCCCAGCGCCTTGCCGCCGAAGTCGTCGATGGCCATCTGGATGGCGGTGGCGCCGCCCTTGCCTTCGAGGTCGGCGTACAGGCTCGACAGGTCGGTGACGAAGCCGATCTTCACTTTTTCCTGCGCCTGCGCGGCGCCCGCGCTCATGGCGAGGATGCCGACGGCGGTTGCGATGAGGCCGAGTTTCTTGATCATGGCGTTTGTCTCCTGGAGGAATCTTTGTGGGACGGAAGAAAGGTCTTGTGGACGGGTTCGGCGGTGTCGTGTTCTGTATCTCAGACGCCCAGCAGCTCTGTGAGAACGGGCATCTTGGCTTCGAGTTCGGCCGCGCCGAACTTCTCGACGATGCGGCCGTGCTCCATCACGTAGAAGCGGTCGGCCAGCGGCGCTGCGAAGCGGAAGTTCTGCTCCACCATCACGATGGTGTAGCCCTTGGCGCGCAGCGTGGTGATCATGCGGGCCAGCGCCTGCACGATGACCGGTGCGAGGCCTTCTGAAATCTCGTCGAGCAGCAGCAGCCTGGCGCCGGTGCGCAGGATGCGCGCCACGGCCAGCATCTGCTGCTCGCCGCCCGACAGGCGCGTGCCCTGGCTGTGGCGGCGCTCGGCCAGGTTGGGGAACATGGCATAGATCTCTTCGACCGACATGCCCTTGCCCGCGCCCTTCAGCTCGGGCGGCAGCATCAGGTTCTCCTCGCACGAGAGGCTCGCGAAGATGCCGCGCTCCTCCGGGCAGTAGCCCACGCCGAGGTGCGCGATGCGGTGCGTGGGCAGGCTGATGGTCTCGCGGCCGTTGATCTCGATGCTGCCCTTGCGTGCGCCCGTCAGGCCCATGATCGCGCGCAGCGTAGTGGTGCGGCCCGCGCCATTGCGGCCCAGCAGCGTGACGACCTCGCCCGGCTGCACGACCATGTCGACGCCGTGCAGCACGTGCGATTCGCCGTACCAGGCTTGCAGGCCTTTGATTTCGAGTGCGGCAGTCATCGGGCCTCCCGCCGGGCCGCCCCAAGGGAGGCCAGCGCCCCCTTGGGGGGCAGTGAATACACGAAGTGATGAACGTGGGGGCTCATGTCAATGAGCCCCTTGCAGCTGGCCTTCGGTGGTGCCCATGTAGGCCTCCATCACCTGCGGGTTCTTCGAGACCACGGCGTACGGCCCCTCGGCAAGCACCGCGCCGCGCTGCAGCACGGTGATGGTGTCGGCGATGGTCGAGACCACGCTCATGTTGTGCTCCACCATGAGGATGGTGCGGCCGGCCGACACGCGCTTGATGAGATCGGCCACGCGGTGCACGTCTTCATGGCCCATGCCCTGCGTGGGCTCGTCGAGCAGCATCAGCTCGGGCTCCATGGCCAGCGTGGTCGCGATCTCGAGCGCGCGCTTGCGGCCGTAGGGCAGGTTCACCGTCTGTTCGTCGGCGAGCTCCTCCAGGCCGACTTCTGCCAGCAGCTCGCGGGCCCTGGCATCAAGCGGCTTGAGCGACTTCTCGCTCTTCCAGAAGTGGTACGAGGTGCCCAGGCGGCGCTGCAGTCCGAGGCGCACGTTCTCCAGCAGCGTGAGGTGCGGGAACACGGCCGATATCTGGAACGAGCGGATGATGCCGCGGCGCGCGATCTGCGCGGGGCGCTCGCGCGTGATGTCCTGGCCGTTGAAGAGGATCGTGCCGGTGGTGGGCTCGAGGAACTTCGTCAGCAGGTTGAAGCAGGTCGTCTTGCCCGCGCCATTCGGGCCGATGAGCGCGTGGATCGAGCCGCGCACCACCGACAGGTCGACCTTGCTGACCGCTGTGAACCCCTTGAATTCCTTGGTGAGCTGGCGTGTTTCGAGAATGACGTCGCTCATCTCGCGAGGTCGCCCGTTTGCGTGGAAAGAATGTGCGTCATGCGGTCCATCTCAATGCGCCACCATCGAGCGCCGACCGATTGTTCGTGGGTGCCTCGGGCTTGGATACTGGGGCAAATGCCTATGCTGCAGTGCACCCATTCCAGGGGGCCGCCGGCCCCTGCTGCACGACTGTCGTCCCGACGACAAAGGCGGCACGCGAGCCGGCGAAGACGCTGCGCATCGACCACTCGCGGCACCGACCTCGATTGGGCATGATCGCGCCCATGGCACCAACGACATCGCCGCACATGCCCGACTTCCGCTCACCCGACTTCCTGGCCGACCACATCTGGCATACGCTGGCCTTCTACGAGGGCCGCAACATCGACCCCAGCGGCGGCTTCTTCCATTTCTTCAAGGACGACGGCACGGTGTACGACCGCCGCACCCGCCACCTGGTGAGCAGCACGCGCTTCGTGTTCAACCATGCGATGGCGTACCGGCGCTTCGGCAAGCCCGCCGACCTCGCTGCCGCACGGCATGGGCTGGCCTTCATCGAGCGTGCCCACAGGCAGCAGGATGGCGGCTATGCATGGCAGATCGACTGGCATGAACAGCGCGCTGCGGTGCAGGACGGCACCAACCGCTGCTACGGCCTGGACTTCGTGCTGCTCGCGCACGCGCATGCGCTCATGGCCGGCATCGAGGAAGCGCACGCCGGGCTGGAGAACGCCTGGCGGTTGATGGAGGCGCATTTCTGGGAACCGCGGCACCAGCTCTATGCCGACGAGGCCACCACGGACTGGCGCGTGGGCAGCTATCGCGGGCAGAACGCCAACATGCACGCCTGCGAGGCGCTGATGGCGGCCTTCGAGGCCACGCAGGAGTCACGCTACATCGAGCGTGCGCTCGCAGTGGCCGAATCGGTGACGGGCCGGCTCGCGTCGCTGGCCGAAGGTCTGGTATGGGAGCACTACCGCGAGGACTGGTCGGTCGACTGGGACTACAACCGCGGCAACAAGACCGACATCTTCAAGCCCTGGGGCTTCCAGACCGGCCACCTGACCGAGTGGGCCAAGCTGCTGCTGCAGCTCGACGGCCATCTCGCCACCCAGGACCGCAAGGCCGAATGGCCGCTGCCGCGCGCGCGCCACTTCTTCGACACCGCCATGCAACGCGGCTGGGACGCCGACAACGGCGGGCTGGTCTACGGCTTCGGCCCCGACGGCAAGGTGTGCGACGGCGACAAGTACTTCTGGGTGCAGGCCGAGAGCTTCGCCGCCGCAGCCCTGCTCGCGCTGCGCACCGGCGAGCCGGGCTACTGGGACTGGTACGACAGCATCTGGGCCTACAGCTGGGAGCACTTCGTCGACCACGCGCACGGCGCCTGGTATCGCATCCTCACGCCGACGAACGAAAAGATCAGCGACGAGAAAAGCCCGGCCGGCAAGACCGATTACCACACGATGGGCGCCTGCTACGACGTGCTGCGCGCTCTTGGCGTCTGAAGGACACCTGCCCTTTTTCGCGGAACACCGCGGAACCGGCTCTGCCGGTCCGCAGGTGTCGCCCCCGGCGAGGGGGTCGGCGAAGCAACACGAAGTGCGCCAAGCCTGGGGGAGACTAGTGCGCGCCCGCAGCGGCGTCGCCGCCGGCTCCGCCCTTCTGCGGCTTTGCCAGCCACACCAGCGGGATCAGCAGCAGGAACAGGACCGCCGACGCATAGAAGATGTCGTTGGTCGCCAGCATGTACGACTGCTGGTCGACGATGCGGTTGATCTGTCCCAGCACCTGGTCGGTGCTGAAGCCGTTGGCGTTGAGCCCGGCCATCGCGCTCGCCGCGGCGTTGTTGCCCTGGTTGACCGTCTCGGCCAACTGGGCGTGGTGCAGCGTCGCGCGGTTGTCCCACAGCGTGGTCGTGATCGAGGTGCCCATGGCGCCCGCGGTGATCCGCAGGAAGTTCGACAGCCCCGATGCCGCCGGGATGCGGTCGGGCGTGAGGCCCGACAGCGTGATCGTCACCAGCGGGATGAAGAAGAACGCCATCGCGATGCCCTGGATGATCGTCGGGATGATGATCGTCACGAAGTCGGCCTGCGTATTGAAGTTCGAGCGCATCCACAGCACCAGCGCGAACACCAGGAACGAGAAGGTCGCATAGCGGCGCGGGTCGATCTTGGCCACCGTGAGGCCCACCACCGGCGAGAAGAAGATCGCCAGCAGCCCCACGGGCGCCATGATCATCCCCGCCTGCGTGGCGGTGTAGCCCATCCACTGCTGCAGCCACAGCGGCAGCAGCACCACGTTGCCGAAGAAGAGGCCGTAGGCCACCGCCGTCGCGACCGCGCCCGACCAGAAGTTGCGGCGCTTGAAGAGCGACAGGTCGACCACCGGGTGCTTGTCGGTCAGCTCCCAGACCAGGAAGAAGGCGAAGCCGACCACGGACACCACGGCCAGCGTGACGATCTGCGCGGAGTGGAACCAGTCGAGCTCCTTGCCCTTGTCGAGCATGAGCTGCAGCGAGCCCACCCACAGCACCAGCAGCGCGAGGCCGATGGCGTCGATGGGCACCTTGTGCGTGGCGCTCTCTCGCTTGTGGTACAGCGCCCAGGTGATGGCCGCCGCGACGATGCCCACCGGGATGTTGATGTAGAAGATCCACGGCCACGAGATGTTGTCGGTGATCCAGCCGCCCAGCAGCGGCCCCATCACCGGCGCGACCAGCGTGGTCATCGACCACATGGCCATCGCGAGGCCCGCCTTGGCGCGCGGATAGCTCGACAGCAGCAGCGCCTGCGACAGCGGGATCATCGGCCCCGCGACGAAGCCCTGCAGCGCGCGGAAAGCAATGAGCGTCGTCATGTTCGGCGCCAGGCCGCACAGCAGCGAGCTGATCATGAAGAGGATCACGCTGGCCATGAACAGGCGCACCTGTCCGAAGCGCTGCGTCATGAAGCCGGTGAGCGGCACCGCGATGGCGTTGGCCACCGCGAAGCTGGTGATGACCCAGGTGCCCTGCGTGGTGCTCACGCCCAGGTCGCCCGAGATGGCAGGCAGCGACACGTTCGCGATCGACGAGTCGAGCACGTTCATGAAGGTTGCCGCAGAAAGCGCGACCGTGCCCCAGACGCGGGCTGCGCCCTCGAGCGGCGGATGCGCAACGTATGCAGGAGCAGCGGTGGCCATGGGGCGGGCTGTTTACCTGGACGGAATGAAAGTCCGGACGAACGCTCGCGCGATCAGCCCGGCTGGCCCTGCACGGCCACGGAAGTGTTCGCGGCGGGCGCCTTGGCGGGAGCCGAAGCTGCCGTCGGCGCACCGCCCTTGCCGCCGATGTTGGCGGCGACGATGCGCTCCACCTCGGCGTCGGCGCCGCGGTCGAGCTGGCTGTAGACCGCGGTCTGCGCCAGCGCGGTGGCGCGCGGGGCGTCGGCGAGCATCTTGCCGCCCTTCTGCGAGATGTCGACCTCGGCGTCCATCGACAGGCCGATGCGCAGCGGGTTGGCCTTGAGCTGCTCGGGGTCGAGCGCGATGCGCACCGGCACGCGCTGAACAACCTTGATCCAGTTGCCGGTGGCGTTCTGCGCGGGCAGCAGCGCGAACGCACTGCCGGTGCCCACGCCCAGGCCGGCGACCTTGCCGGTGTATTCGACCTTCTTGCCGTACACGTCGGCGGTGAGCTTCACCGGCTGGTCGATGCGGATGTTGCGCAGCTGAACTTCCTTGAAGTTGGCGTCGACCCAAAGCTGGTTGAGCGGCACGATCGACATCATCGGCGTGCCGGCGGCCACGCGCTGGCCGAGCTGCACGGTGCGCTTGGCGACATAGCCGTCGACCGGCGCGGGCATGGCCACGCGCTGCGTGGCGAGGTAGGCCTCGCGCACCTTGGCGGCTGCGGCCAGCACGCTCGGGTGCTGGGCCACGCTGGTGCCTTCGGTCAGCGACTGGTTGCTGGCCAGCGCCTCCTTGGCGGCCACCACGCCGGCCTGCGCCGCGGCGAGCTGACTCTTGGCCGTCTCGAGCTGCGTCTCGGCGTGGTTGAGCTCTTCCTTCGACACGGCGCCGTTGCCCGACAGCGCGCGGCGGCGCTGCAGGTCGTCCTGCGCCTTGGCGATGTCGCTCTGCGCCTTGACGATGTCGGCCTGACGCAGCGTGACCTGCGCGGCCAGCGAGCCGTTGTTGGCGTACAGCGTGCGCACCTGGCGCACCGCCTGCGCGAGCGCGGCCTCGGCCTGCTCGAGCGCGACCTTGGCATCGGCCGGGTCGAGCTGCACCAGCGGCTGGCCGGCCTTCACGAAGTCGGTGTCGTCGGCGTTGATGGCCATCACGGTGCCGCCGATCTGCGGCGTGATCTGGATGACGTTGCCCGAGACGTAGGCGTTGTCGGTGTCCTCGTAGTGGCTGGCCACCAGCCATTCGTACAGGCCCCAGCCGCCGCCGGCGACGATCACCACCGCGGCGAGCGCGGTGAGTGCGCGGCGGCGCTTGCCGTTGCCGGCGGTCGCCTCGGGGGCTGCGGGAGCTGCGGCTGCAGCGGGCGTCGGAGTGTTGTTGTCGCTCATGATGAAGTTCTTTCCGAAGACGAAGGGGTCGGGCCGGGCTGGATCTGCGCTGTGCCTGTCAGTTCAGCGGGGCCGAGGGAGCCGATGCGGTGGCGGTGGCCAGCGGCTGCCAGCCGCCGCCGAGTGCGCGCGCCAGGCCTACCTGGGTGTCGAGCGCGCGGGCGGCGAGGTCGACCGCCAGGCGGCGCTGGGCCAGCACGGCGGTCTCGGCCGTCAGCACGTTGAGGTAGTTGCCGAGGCCCGCGCGGTAGCGCTGCACGGCGATGTCGTAGGCGCCTTCGGCGGCCGTCTGCGCTGCGCGCTGCTCGGCCTGCTGACGTGCGATCGACTGGGCGCTCGTGACCTGGTCGGCCGCGTCGCGCACCGCGTCGATGACCGTGGCGTTGTAGCTCTCGACGGCGGCGTCGAGGTCGGCCGACTTGCCGCGCAGGTTGGCGCGCAGCCTGCCGCCTTCGAAGATCGGCAAGCTGATGGCCGGACCCACGCCCCACTGCTCGCTGCCCGACTTCAGCAGCTTGCCGAAGCCCAGGCTCTGGAAGCCGACGAAGGCCGTGAGGTTCACGTTGGGATAGAAGAGGGTCTTGGCATTCGCCACGTCGCTGGTGGCGGCTTCGACGCGCCAGCGCGCAGCGGCGATGTCGGCGCGGCGGCCGAGCAGATCGGCCGGGATGTTCGCCTGCAGGGACATCGGCTTCACGCCAGCCAGCACCGGCGGCTTGAGCGAGGCGGTGACGTTCGGCTGGCCCACCAGCGCGTCGAGCGCGTGCTGCTGCAACGCGATCTGCTCGTTGAGCGCTTCGATCTGCTGGCGTGCCTCGGGCAGGCCGCCTTCGCTCTGGCGCAGTTCGAGGCGGGTGTCCAGGCCGGCGGACACGCGGTCGCGCACCAGCTTCAGGGTTTCGTCACGCTGCTCCAGCGTGCGCTTCGCGACGGTGAGCTGGTCGTTCAGGCGAGCCCACTGGAAGTAGCTGCGCGCCACGTTGCTCGCGAGCAGCACGCGGGCGGCGTCGGCATCGGCGGCTGCGGCGTTGGCGGCGCCGATGGCGGTGTCGAGCGCGGTGCGGTTCTTGCCGAAGAAGTCGAGCTCCCAGCTCGCGCCCAGCTGCAGCAGGCCGATGTTCTGGGTGGAGCCGCCCAGCGGCGCCGGATAGATGTAGTTGCTGTTGAACTTCTGGCGGTTCAGGTCGAGATCGGCCTTGACCTGCGGCTTGAGCGCGGCGCCGGCGATGTCGGCAGAAGCCTGCGCGCGAGCGAGGCGGGCCTGCGCGACCTGCAGGTTGGGGTTGCCGGCCACGGCCTGGTCGATGAGCGAGTTGAGCTGCGAATCGCCGAAGGCCAGCCACCACTGGCTGTCGAGGCGGGATGCCGGCACGGCGGCGCTATCGGGGGCGATGCCCAGCGACGTGGCGTCGCGCAGCTTTGCCTGCGAGCCGATGCCGGCCATGTCGGCGCAACCGGCAAGTGCGACCACCAGCAGCGCGGCGGCCACGACGGGAGTGCGACGCATGGCGCGCACGGCGAGGGAGTCAGTCATTTTTATCTCCACGGGCCGCGAGGGCCTGGGCGTTGTCGAGGATGCGGCGCAGATAGCCCTTGAGCTGCTCCCATTCCTCGGTGGTGAAACCTGCGAGGTGCTCGTTCTGCACCCTGCTGAGCACGTGCGGCACTTCCTTGGCGGCCGCGCGGCCTTCGTCGGTGAGCTCGATGTTGACCACGCGCCGGTCTTCGAGCGAGCGCACCCGGCGGCACAGGCCCTTGGCCTCGAGGCGGTCGAGCAGGCGCGTCATGGCGCCGGTGTCGAGCTCGCAGGCGCGGGCCAGTTCAGCCACCGTGGTGGCCGCGCCGACATGCAGCTTGTAGAGAGGCACCCACTGCGGATAGGTGGGGCTGCCCGGTTCGCACATGCGGGTTTCGACCGACTGGCCGACCGCCGTGACGATGCGGCGCATGAGGTAGCCGATGCTCTCCTCCGCGCGATAGGTTTCGGGACTGTAGAAGGCGACGGGCGCACGACGCTCCTCGCCGGGGGAAGCCGGCGGCTTTTGAGGGGTGTTGGCATCGCTCATGGGCCAAATATTAGTTGCCTCGGCAATTATTGTCAAGGCTACCTTTGTAGAGGCAAGGGATCGGTAGAATCGGCTCATGGCTTCATCCCCACCGTCTTCCATGGCCAAGGGCTCGCCCCGATCGCTCTCGGGCCTGGGCCCTTTTCTTCGCCCGTACCGCGTGCAGATCGTGCTGGCGGGCGTCTTCCTGGTGATGGCGGCGGTCACGACGCTGGCTTTTCCTATCGCCTTGCGCAGCCTGATTGACAACGGCTTGATCAGCGCCGACAAGGGCGCCCAGACCATGGCACTGCGCGAGCACTTCGGCGCCCTCTTCGCCGTGGCCGTGGCGCTGGGTGTCTTCTCCGCGGCCCGCTTCTATACCGTGAGCTGGCTGGGCGAGCGCGTGACGGCCGACATCCGCAACGCCGTCTACGGCCACGTGCTCAAGCAGAGCCCCGCCTTCTTCGAGACCACGCAGACCGGCGAGGTGCTCTCGCGCCTGACGGCCGATACCACCCTGGTACAGACGGTCGTCGGCTCGTCGCTCAGCATGGGCCTGCGCAACGCCGTGATGGGCGTGGGCGCCCTGGCGGTGCTGATCTGGACCAACCCTTATGTGATGGTGCAGGTGCTGGGCATCCTCGTGCTGGTGGTGCTGCCGAGCATGGTGTTCGGCCGCCGCGTGCGCAAGCTCTCCCGCGCCAGCCAGGATCGCGTGGCCGATTCGAGCGCCATCGCCGCCGAGGTGCTGAATGCCATTCCGGTGGTGCAGAGCTACACGGCCGAAGGCCGCGAGGCCGCGCGTTTCAGCGGCTCGACCGAGAACGCCTTCCGCACCGCCGTGCGCCGTACCCGCGCCCGCTCGGTGCTCGTGGCCTTCATCATCATCGCGACCTCCGCGGCGCTTCTCTGGGGCCTCTACCAGGGCACGCAGGCGGTGCTGCGCGGTGACATCACCGCCGGCCATCTGGGCCAGACCGTCGTCTACGTCGCCATCCTCGCCAGCGCGACCGCCGTGCTCGGCGAGGTGTACGGCGACCTGCTGCGCGCGGCCGGCGCCACCGAGCGCTTGATGGAACTGCTGCACGCGCCTGCGGCCATCGTGTCCCCCGCCGACCCGGTGGTCGCACCGGTGCCGGTGGCGGGCAGCGCGATCAAGTTCGACGCGGTGACCTTCCACTACCCTTCCCGCCCCGGCACGCCGGCCCTGCGCGACTTCAGCCTTGAAGTCGCGCCCGGCGAGACCGTCGCGCTGGTGGGGTCAAGCGGTGCCGGCAAGAGCACCGTGTTCCAGCTGCTGCTGCGCTACTACGACCCGCAGACCGGCAGGGTGCTGCTCGACGGCGCACCGCTGGCCTCCCTGGCCCTGCCGGAGCTGCGCACCCGCATCGGCCTCGTGCCGCAGGACGCGGTGATCTTCTCGGCCAGCGCATTCGAGAACATCCGCTACGGCAACCCCGAGGCGACGGCCGAGGAAGTGCAGGCAGCCGCCCGCGCCGCCTTCGCCCACGACTTCCTGCAGGCGCTGCCCGAGGGCTACGACACCTTCCTCGGCGAGCGAGGCGTGCGGCTTTCGGGCGGACAGCGACAGCGCATCGCGATCGCGCGCGCGATCCTGAAGAACCCTCCGCTTCTGCTGCTCGACGAAGCCACGAGCGCGCTCGACGCGGAAAGCGAGCGCATGGTGCAGGCCGCACTGGAGTCGGCGATGGAGAACCGGACCACCCTGGTGATCGCCCACCGCCTGGCCACCGTCCAGAAGGCCGACCGCATCGTGGTGCTGGACCACGGCGGGATCGTCGAACAGGGAACGCACGCGGCGCTGGTCGCGCAGGGCGGCGTTTACGCGCGGCTGGCCGCGCTTCAATTCACGGCCTAAGCAGGACCGCGGTGCCGGCACCGGCTGATCGCCGGCTGCCCGTTTACTGCAGGGTCTCTTTCAGCGCAGCCGGAATCGGCAGCGCCATCACCGGAATGCCTTCATCGAGCAGCGCCTCGGCCTGCTCGGGCGTGGCATGCCCTCGAATGCCGCGCTCGGGGGCCTCGCCGTAATGCATCTTGCGGGCCTCGTCCGCGAAGCGCTCGCCGACGTCCTCGGTCTTTGCCAGCACCTCGCGCACCGCACGCATCCAGCGGGCCTCGGGCGAGAGTTCGGCGGGCGCATTGCTGGCAGCGGCAGGCGCGGCGGTCACGGATGTGGATGTGGCCGCCTCTTTCGGCGCCTTGGCATTGCCCAGGTTGAGACGGGGAGCGCTCAGCAGCTTGACGATGGCGGTGTCGCCGCAGACCGGGCATTCGACCAGGCCGGAGGCCAGCTGGGTCTCGAAATCCTCGCTGGAGGCGAACCAGCCCTCGAAGCCGTGGCCATGGGTGCAGCGGAGATCGAGAACCTTCATGGCGCGGATTATCCCGCGCCGCCCTGCGCGGGTGCGGCCTGCCAGTCCAGTGCCCATGCGCCCGAAAGGACGTTCTGCAGCCACAGCGTGCAGGTCAGCGTCTTGGCGTCGGTGACCTTGCCTTCGCGGCACCAGCCGACCAGCTCGTCGGGCGTGGCGGTGAACACGTCGAGGAACTCGCCGTGGTCGAGTTGCCGCTCGCCGAGCGAGAGCCCGCGCGCGAAATAGATGTGGATGATCTCGGTCGAGTAGGCCACGGCCAGGTGCATCGCGCCTGCGTAGGCCCATTCGCGCGCGGTGTAGCCGGTTTCCTCGATCAGCTCGCGTCGGCCGCAGTCGAAGGGATCCTCGCCCGCATCGAGCTTGCCTGCCGGAAACTCGATCATCACGTGGCCGACCGGGTACCGGAACTGCCGCTCGAGCACGACACGGCCGTCGTCGAGCAGCGGAATCACCACCACCGCGCCTGGATGCAGCACGTACTCGCGCGTGGCGCTGTGGCCGTCGGGCAGGCGGATGGTGTCGCGCCGGGCCTTGAGGAACTTGCCCTCGAACAGCTCCTCGCGACTCAGGAGCTCTTCCTTCAGGTGCGAATCGATGGTGTCGGGTTTTGTGGTCATGTCGTCCTTGCCAGTCTCGAGGCCAATGTCAGTGCCGGTGCTTCATCAAGTAGCGCCAGGTGAAGCCCGGAAAGGCCAGCACGACGAACAGCGCGCCGGTCACCGCATAGAACTCCCAGCCCTGCGTGGCGATCTGCCCTGCCCTGCGCTCGAACAGCAGCCCGACGCCGCCGGCCAGAAAGTACAAGACCACCAGTTCGGCGAGGCGCACCGCGAGCGACTTGGGAGCAGTCGCGAGCGGCACGACGCCGAGCAGGCGGTCGTTGAAGAACGGCAGGTTGGCGGCCAGGAGGGCCACCAGGAGAACGACCCAGACCGACGCGGTTTGCGACACCCGAGGTCGGCCGCGTCAGTGGGCCAGCGTCGCCACGATCGCGTCGTAGCACAGCGTCATCAGCCCGCCGGGCAGGATGCCCAGGATCAGGATCAGCGCGCCGTTGATCGTCAGCACGGTACGCACGTCGCGCGGTGCCGACACGGTGGTGGCCGTGACGGGCGCGTCGAAGTACATGACCTTGACCACGCGCAGGTAGTAGAACGCGCCGATCAGCGACATCATCACCGCGAACACGGCCAGGCCGATGTAGATGGCGTGGCCCGAGGCGATCAGCGCCTGCAGCACGGCCAGCTTCGCGTAGAAGCCGACCAGCGGCGGCAGGCCCGCCAGCGAGAACATCGCGATCGACATCACGCCGGCGTACAGCGGGCTGCGCTGGTTCAGGCCGGCGAGGTCGGTGATCTCCTCGCTCTCGAAGCCTTCGCGCGCCAGCAGCAGGATGATGCCGAAGCTCGCCAGCGTGGTCAGCACGTAGGTCACGATGTAGAACATCGCGGCGCTGTAGGCGTACTGGGCGTTGTACGTGCCCTGCTGGTCCGAGCCGGCGACCAGGCCGAGGAGCATGAAGCCCATCTGCGAGATCGTCGAGTAGGCCAGCATGCGCTTGAGGTTGCTCTGCGCGATGGCGGCCAGGTTGCCGACCAGCAGCGAGGCGATGGCCAGCACGGCGAGCATCTGCTGCCAGTCGATGGCCAGCGGCTGCAGCGCGTCGACCAGCAGGCGGATGATGATCGCGAAGGCGGCCAGCTCCGGCGCGGCGCCGATCAGCAGCGTGATCGCCGTCGGTGCGCCCTGGTAGACGTCGGGCACCCACATGTGGAACGGCGCAGCACCCACCTTGAAAGCCAGGCCGGCGACGATGAACACCAGGCCGAACACCAGCACCTGGTGGTTCACCTTGCCGCTGGCGATGGCCTTGAACACCTCGTTCACGTCGAGCGAGCCGGTAGCACCGTACATCATCGACAGGCCATAGAGCAGGAAGCCGCTGGCCATGGCGCCGAGCACGAAGTACTTCATGGCGGCTTCGCTGGCGACGGCGTTGTCGCGGCGCAGCGCCACCAGGGCGTAGCTCGAGAGCGTCAGCAGTTCGAGGCCCAGGTAGATCAGCAGGAAGTTGCTGCCCGAGATCATCACGAACATGCCCAGCAGCGCGAACATGCTGATGGTGAACATTTCGCCGCCGCGCAGCATCTCGCGATCGGCCGCATAGGGACGGCCGTAGACCAGCGTGACCATCAGCGCCACGGTGGAGAAGCACTTGAGCCAGTTGCCCATCGGGTCGCTGACCACCATGCCGCCGAAACCGTAGATGGTCTTGCCTGCGGAGGCGTGCAGCCCCGACAGGACGGCCACCACGGCCAGCGTGAGCAGTGTCAGCACATACGTGCGGGTACGGCGCGGGCTCGTGTCCGACAGGTCGACCAGCGCAATGATGCAGGCCATGACCAGCAACACGATTTCGGGGTAGATCGTGACCCAGCTGAGTTTGTCAATCATCTCGTTCTCTTCTTCAGCGTGGCATCAGGAGGGCAGCTTCGAAACAGCCACGTGGCGCAGCAGCTCGGTCACGGAGGCGTCCATCGCGTCGGTGAACGGCTTCGGGAACAGGCCCATCCACAGCACGGCGATGGCCAGCAGTGCCAGCATCAGGAATTCGCGCGAATTGATGTCGCTGAGTTCCTTCACGTGGTCGTTGCCGACCGGTCCCAGATACACGCGCTTGTACATCCAGAGGGTATAGGCGGCGCCGAAGATCAGCGCGGTGGCCGCACCCAGGCCGATCCAGAAGTTGGCCTTCACGGCACCCAGGATCACCATCCACTCGCCCACGAAACCGGCGGTGCCCGGCAGGCCGCAGTTGGCCATGGCGAACAGCAGCGCGAACGCGGCGAACTTGGGCATGGTGTTCACCACGCCGCCGTAGTCGGCGATCTGGCGCGAGTGCACGCGGTCGTACAGCACCCCGATGCCCAGGAACATGGCGCCCGAGACGAAGCCGTGGGCAATCATCTGCACGATGCCGCCGGACACGCCAAGCTCGTTGAAGATGAAGAAGCCCAGCGTCACGAAGCCCATGTGGGCCACCGACGAGTAGGCCACCAGCTTCTTCATGTCCTGCTGCACCAGCGCCACCAGGCCGACGTAGATCACGGCAATCAGCGACAGCGCGATCATGAGCCAGGCCCACTCGTGCGAGGCGTCGGGAGCGATGGGCATCGAGAAGCGCAGGAAGCCGTAGGCACCCAGCTTCAGCATGATCGCGGCCAGCACGGCCGAACCGCCCGTGGGCGCCTCGACGTGCACGTCGGGCAGCCAGGTGTGCACCGGCCACATCGGCACCTTCACCGCGAAGGCGGCGAAGAAGGCGAAGAACAGGAAGGTCTGCGCGGTCGCACCCAGCGGCAGCTTGTGCCACGACAGGATGTCGAAGCTGCCGCCCGACTTGTTGTACAGGTAGATCAGCGCCACCAGCATCAGCAGCGAGCCGAGCAAGGTGTAGAGGAAGAACTTGAAGGCCGCGTAGATCTTGTTCGGGCCGCCCCAGATGCCGATGATCAGGTACATCGGGATCAGCGTGGCTTCGAAGAAGACGTAGAACAGCACGCCGTCGAGCGCGGCGAACACGCCGATCATGAGGCCCGACAGAATCAGGAACGCGCCCATGTACTGGTTCACGCGCTCGGTGATCACCTCCCAGGCCGAGATCACCACGATGACCGTGATGAACGACGTCAGCAGCACCAGCCAGAGCGACAAACCGTCGACCCCGAGGTGGTAGTTGACGTTGAAGCGCGAGATCCAGCCCGTCTTCTCGACGAACTGCATCGCGGCGGTGCCGTTCTGGAAACGCGTGAACAGCGGCACCGTGACCAGGAAGCTCACGATGGAACCGACGAGCGCGACCCAGCGCACGCCCCTGGCGTGCTCGTCACGGCCAAACGCCAGCAGCACGGCACCGAATGCGATCGGCACCCAGATGGCAAGGCTCAACAAACCCATTTTTCTTTTTCTCCAGCGCTAGGCTCAGCGTTTGAACCAGACGAAGTACGTCATCAGGATGAAGACGCCGAGCAGCATCGCGAAGGCGTAGTGATAGATGTAGCCCGACTGCATCCAGCGCACCACACCCGAGATACGACCCACGATCTTCCAGGAACCGTTCACCACGGCACCGTCGATCAGGGCCTGGTCGCCGCCCTTCCAGAGGCCGGTACCCAGGGCGCGCGTGGCGCGGGCGATGACGTTCTCGTTGAACCAGTCCATGTAGTACTTGTTCTCGAGCAGGCGATAGATCGGACCGAAGGCACGCTTGATCGCCGCCGGCAGCGCCGGGTTGATCATGTACATGTACCAGGACAGGACCACGCCGGCCAGCGCCAGCCAGAACGGCGCCGTCTGCAGGCCGTGGATGGCCATGGCCACCGGACCGTGGAAGGCTTCTTCCAGCTCCTTCATGGCGTGATGCTTGGAAGCGTCCACGAAGATCGCGTTCTTGAAGAACTCGCCGAACAGCATCGGCTCGATCGTCATGAAGCCGATCACCACCGAGGGAATCGCCAGCAGCACCAGCGGCAGCCAGACCACCCAGGGCGACTCGTGCGGCTTGTGGTCGTGGCCATGGCCGTGATCGTCATGACCGTGGCCATGGTCGTCATGGTGCGCATCGGGGTTCTGGTCGTAGCGTTCCTTGCCGTGGAAGACCAGGAAGTACATGCGGAACGAGTAGAACGCCGTGATGAACACGCCGGCCAGCACCGCGTAGTAGGCGAAGTTCGCGCCCCACAGGTGGCTTTCGTGCACCGCCTCGATGATGCTGTCCTTCGAGTAGAAGCCCGAGAAGAACGGCGTGCCGATCAGCGCGAGCGAACCCAGCAGCGAGGTGATCCAGGTGATCGGCATGTACTTGCGCACGCCGCCCATCCAGCGGATGTCCTGGTTGTGGTGCATGCCGATGATGACCGAACCGGCACCGAGGAACAGCAGCGCCTTGAAGAACGCGTGCGTCATCAGGTGGAACACCGCGACCGAGTAGGCCGAGGCACCGAGCGCCACCGTCATGTAGCCGAGCTGCGAGAGCGTCGAGTACGCGACCACGCGCTTGATGTCGTTCTGGATGATGCCCAGGAAGCCCATGAAGAGCGCGGTGATGGCGCCGATCACGAGGATGAAGCTCAGGGCCGTGTCGCTCAGTTCGAACAGGGGCGACATGCGCGCCACCATGAAGATGCCGGCCGTCACCATGGTCGCCGCGTGGATCAGCGCGGAGATCGGGGTCGGGCCTTCCATCGAGTCGGGCAGCCACACATGCAGCGGGAACTGGGCGCTCTTGCCCATCGCGCCGATGAACAGGCAGATGCAGATCACCGTGATGAGCATCCACTCGGTGCCCGGGAAGGTAATGCCGGCCAGCGTGCCCGCCTTGGCGAAGGCTTCGGTGTAGTTCAGCGTGCCGGCATACGCGGCGATGAGGCCGATGCCGAGGATGAAGCCGAAGTCGCCCACGCGGTTGACCAGGAAGGCCTTCATGTTCGCGAAGATCGCGGTCGGCTTGTTGAACCAGAAACCGATCAGCAGATACGACACCAGACCCACCGCCTCCCAGCCGAAGAACAGCTGGAGCATGTTGTTGCTCATCACGAGCATCAGCATCGAGAAGGTGAACAGCGAGATGTACGCGAAGAAGCGGTTGTAGCCGTCGTCCTCTTCCATGTACCCGATGGTGTAGATGTGGACCATCAGCGACACGAAGGTCACGACGCACATCATCATGGCGGTGAGGCCGTCGACCATGAAGCCGACTTCCATCTTCAGGCCGCCGACCACCATCCATTCGTAGATGGTCTGGTTGAAGCGGGCGCCGTCGGCGATCACGCTCTTGAGCGTCATCGCCGAGATGATGAAGGCGACCAGCACGCCCAGGATGGTCAGCGAATGCGTGACCTTGCGGCCGATGTGATTGCCGCCGAACTTCGTGCCGAACAGACCTGCGACGGCTGCGCCGACCAGGGGTGCCAGCGGCACGGCCAGCAATGTGGATGCGGAAAGGGTTGCGCTCATGTTGCTGTCAACCCTTGAGCGAGTTGAGTTCGTCGACGTTGATGTTCGACTTGTTGCGGAACAGCAGGACCAGCAGCGCCAGCCCGATGGCCGACTCGGCCGCGGCCACCGTCAGGATGAAGAACACGAAGATCTGGCCGTGCATGTCGCCCAGGAAGTGCGAGAACGCCACGAAGTTCATGTTGACCGCCAGCAGCATCAGCTCGATGGCCATCAGCAGCACGATCAGGTTCTTGCGGTTCAGGAAGATGCCGATCACGGACAGCGCGAAGAGCATCGCGCCGAGCGAAAGAAAGTGTCCGAGCGTGAGCGTCATGCCTTGTTTTCCTTTGCAGCGTCCGCAGCTTCAACCACAGGCTCCGCTGCACGCGTTGCCGGCATCTGCACGATGCGCACGCGGTCGCGCGCCTTCACGCGGACCTGGTCGGCCGGGTTGACGTACTTGCTGTCCTTGCGGGTGCGCAGCGTCAGTGCGATGGCGGCCACGATGGCCACGAGCAGGATGACCGCGGCGATTTCCAGCGGATAGAGATATTCGGAGTAGAGCAGCTTGCCCAGTTCGAGCGTATTGGAAGTGTTGGCCCCCGCTGCGACGGCTGCGGCACGCGGCTCGCCCAGGCGGAAGCCGCCCATGAGCACGGCCGCCATTTCGAGCGCGATCAGCGCACCCACGCCCGCCGCCAGCGGGAAGTGCTTCCAGAAGCCCTCCCGCAAGCTGTCGACGTTGATGTCCAGCATCATCACCACGAACAGGAACAGCACCATCACGGCGCCCACATACACGAGCACGAGCGAGATCGCGAGGAACTCGGCGCGCAGCAGCAGCCAGATGGCCGATGCCTGGAAGAAGGCCAGAACCAGGTACAGCGCTGCGTACACGGGGTTGCGGGCGGTGATGACGCGGAATGCTGCGAACAGCAGCACCACGGCAAACAGATAGAACAGACCGGTCTTGACGTCCATTGGAATTCGAATTGGTACGGGTTTCGGGCTGAACCGGGTCAGCGGTACTTGGCGTCAGCCGCCTTGTTCGCTGCGATTTCCTTCTCGTAGCGGTCGCCCACGGCCAGCAGCATGTCCTTGGTGAAGTACAGGTCGCCGCGCTTCTCGCCGTGGTATTCGAAGATGTGCGTCTCGACGATCGAGTCGACCGGGCAGCTCTCTTCGCAGAAGCCGCAGAAGATGCACTTGGTCAGGTCGATGTCGTAGCGCGTGGTGCGGCGCGAGCCGTCGTCGCGCACGTCCGATTCGATGGTGATCGCCAGCGCCGGGCAGACGGCCTCGCACAGCTTGCAGGCGATGCAGCGCTCTTCGCCGTTCTCATAGCGGCGCAGTGCGTGCAGGCCGCGGAAGCGCGGCGACAGCGGCGTCTTCTCTTCGGGGAACTGCACCGTGATCTTGCGGGCGAAGGCGTACTTGCCGGTGATGGCCAGGCCCTTGAACAGCTCGAACAGCATGAAGCTGCTCAGGAAGTCCTTGAGCGAGAAAGGCGCGGATGGTGTTGCGGTGTGCGCAGCAGACATGATGTTGGCGCTCCCTGTTATTTCCAGATGTTGAACGGCGTCTGCATCCAGCCACCGACCACGACCAGCCACACGAGCGTGACGGGAATGAAGATCTTCCAGCCCAGACGCATGATCTGGTCATAGCGGAAGCGCGGGAACGTCGAACGCACCCACAGGAACATGGTGACCACGCAGAAGGTCTTGAGGCCCAGCCAGATCCAGCCCGGGATGAAGCTCAGGAACTCGAACGGCGGCAGCCACCCGCCGAGGAACAGCACCACGGTCAGGATCGAGACGAGCCACATGTTGGCGTACTCGGCCAGGAAGAACATCGCGAAGCTCATGCCCGAGTACTCGATCATGTGGCCGGCCACGATTTCGGATTCGCCTTCCACCACGTCGAAGGGGTGGCGGTTGGTTTCGGCGAGGCCCGAGATGAAGTAGACGACGAAGATCGGCAGCAGCGGCAGCCAGTTCCACGACAGGAAGCCGACGCCCATGTTGGCGAACATGCCCTTGCCCTGAACGTTGACGATCTCGGTCATGTTCAGGCTGCCGGTGACCATCAGCACCACGACGAAGCAGAAGCCCATCGCGATTTCGTAGCTCACCATCTGTGCCGAGGCACGCAGCGCGCCCAGGAAGGCGTACTTCGAGTTCGATGCCCAGCCGGCGATGATCACGCCGTACACCTCGAGCGAGGTGATGGCCATCACGAACAGCAGGCCGGCGTTGATGTTGGCCAGCGCCACGTCGGGGCCGAAGGGAATCACCGCCCATGCGGCCAGTGCCGGCATGATGGTCATGATCGGGCCGAGCAGGAACAGGCCCTTGTTGGCGACCGTCGGAAGGATGATTTCCTTGGTCATCAGCTTGAGCGCGTCGGCGATCGGCTGGAGCAGGCCCAGCGGGCCGATGCGGTTCGGGCCGATGCGGATCTGCGTGAAGCCGATGGCCTTGCGCTCCCACAGCGTGAGATACGCCACGGCCAGCATCAGCGGAATGACCACGACGATGATCTTGATCAGCGTCCAGACCACGGGCCAGACCACGCCGGTCCACCAGCCCGCGGCCACCAGGCCCTGGCCGAAGCCGTGAATGGTGTCGACGATCATGCCAGTGCCTCCTCGGCACCAGCCGACACGTTCGAGCCGGCCAGCGCATTGCGCGCGTCGGCAGTCAGTTGGAGCGACGGTGCACGGCGCACGATCGAATCCAGCTGGTAGATGCTCGCGACCACCGGGGCAGCGGCTGCACCTTCGGAAGCCACCGCGTTCGCGGACGTGGCGTTGCTCAGCGCATTCGCGGGCACCGCGCCGTTTTCGCCGACGGCGGCCAGCACTTCAGCGGTCGATTCGAACGCGAAGCCAGGCAGGCCCAGCAGGTTGGCCAGCACGCGCAGCACCTTCCAGGCCGGGCGGGTCTCGCCCAGGGGCTTCACCACGGCGTGGAAACTCTGGACGCGGCCCTCGGCATTGACGAAGGTGCCGGGCGTTTCGGTGAACGGGGCGATCGGAAGCAGCACGTCGCTGAACTCGAGGTTGGCCTTGAAGGGGCTCAGCGTGACGACCATCTGCGCATTGCCGATGACATCGGCAGCAGCGGCGCCGGCTGCCGAGTCGAACACGGGTTCGGTGTTCAGCAGCATCACGGCCTTCAGTCCGGAACCGGCGGCGAGCATGCGGCCGGCATCGAGGCCGCCGTTCTTCGGGAATGCGCCGACGACCTGCGCGCCCACGGTGTTGGCGGCTTCGGTCAGGTAGCCGACGGTCGCGCCGGTCTGCGCGCCGATCCAGTTCGCCAGCGCCAGCAGGCTGCTGGCCTGGGCATGGTGCGCGGCGGCATTGCCGAGCAGGATCGCCTTGCGCTCGCCGCTCAGCAGCGAGGCAGCGATCGCCTTGGCGGCTGCGTCGGGTGCATTCTTCGGCGCCAGCGGAGAGGCTGCGCCGTTGGTTTCGCCGATGGCGGCTGCCACTGCGGCAAGCGCCTCGACCCACTGGCCGGCATCGACGATGCTCGACTGCGCCACGTTGATGGCCCAGGCGTCGCGGTCAGCCATCAGGCTGGCCGAGGTGATCACCGACAGCGCGGCGCCCTTGCGCACGGCCTGGCGGATGCGCTGCGCGAACAGCGGGTGTTCCTTGCGCAGGTTCGAGCCCACGACCAGCGCACGCTGCACTTGCGTCAGCGAGGCGATCGAGGTGCCGAGCCAGCGCACGCCTTCGAAGGCCGCGAATTCGGCGTTGCGCAGGCGGTAGTCGATGTTGTCGCTGCCGAGCTCACGCGTGAGCATGGTCGCGAGCTGCAGCTCCTCAAGGGTGCTGTGCGGGCTGACCAGCGTGCCGATGCTCTGCGCGCCGTGGTCGGCCTTGATCTGCTTGAGGCCGTTGGCGACGTACTCGAGTGCCGTCTGCCAGTCCACCTGCTGCCATTGGCCGCCCTGCTTCAGCATGGGCTGCGTCAGGCGCTCGGGACCGTTGAGCGCTTCGTACGAGAAGCGGTCGCGGTCGGCGATCCAGCATTCGTTGACGTCTTCGTTCTCGAGCGGCACCACGCGCATCACGCGGTTGTTCTTGACCTGGACGATCAGGTTGGCGCCGGTGGAGTCGTGCGGGCTCACCGACTTGCGGCGCGAGAGTTCCCAGGTGCGGGCGCTGTAGCGGAAGGGCTTGCTCGTGAGCGCGCCGACCGGGCAGATGTCGATCATGTTGCCCGAGAGCTCGGAGTCGACCGATTCGCCCACGAAGGTTTCGATTTCGGAGTGCTCGCCACGGTTCGACATGCCGAGCTCCATCACGCCGGCCACTTCCTGGCCGAAACGGACGCAGCGCGTGCAGTGGATGCAGCGACTCATCTCTTCCATGCTGATCAGCGGGCCGACGTCCTTGTGGAAGACGACGCGCTTTTCCTCTTCGTAGCGCGAAGAGGAACCGCCGTAGCCGACGGCCAGATCCTGCAGCTGGCATTCGCCGCCTTGGTCGCAGATCGGGCAATCCAGCGGGTGGTTGATCAGGAGGAACTCCATGACCG
Source organism: Variovorax sp. 22077 (assembly GCF_052044195.1). Classification (NCBI taxonomy): domain Bacteria; kingdom Pseudomonadati; phylum Pseudomonadota; class Betaproteobacteria; order Burkholderiales; family Comamonadaceae; genus Variovorax; species Variovorax sp. 22077. The sequence goes on along the minus strand of NZ_JBQEQC010000020.1, from coordinate 89,699 downwards.
ACTGCTGCGCCTTGATGGCCTTCTCGCTCTTGGTGCGGACGATCATGCCCTGCGTGACGGGCGTGGCGCAGGCCGGCATCGGCTTGGGCGCCTTTTCCACGTCCACGAGGCACATGCGGCAGTTGGCCGCGATGCTCAGTTTCTTGTGATAGCAGAAGTGCGGAATGTACGTGCCGGCCTTGTCGGCCGCATGCATGACCATGCTGCCTTCGGCGACTTCGACCTTCTTGCCGTCGAGTTCGATTTCAACCATATGTGTGTTTCTCGCGCTCAGGCCTTGACGGGCGCTTTCGGTACGTAGCCCGGGATCAGGGCCTCGAACTCGTGACGGAAATGCTTGATCATGGCGCGCACCGGCATCGCCGCCGCGTCGCCGAGGGCGCAGATCGTGCGGCCCTGGATGTTGTCGGCCACCGAGTTCAGCAGGTCCATGTCGGACGCCCTGCCCTGCCCGTTGTGGATGCGGTCCACCACGCGGTAGAGCCAGCCCGTGCCTTCGCGGCAGGGCGTGCACTGGCCGCAGGACTCGTGCATGTAGAAGTACGACAGGCGGCGCAGCGACTCGACCATCGAGCGGCTGTCGTCCATGACGATGACCGCGCCCGAGCCCAGCATGGAGCCGGCCTTGGAGATGGAGTCGTAGTCCATCGTGCATTCCATCATGATCGACGCAGGCAGAACCGGAGCGGACGAACCGCCGGGAATCACCGCCTTCAGCGTGCGGCCCTTGCGAACGCCGCCGGCCAGCTCCAGGAGCTTGGAGAACGGCGTGCCCATCGGGACTTCGTAGTTGCCGGGCAGCTCGACGTCACCGCTCACCGAGTAGATCTTGGTTCCGCCGTTGTTCGGCTTGCCGCATTCGAGGTAGGCCTGGCCGCCGTTGCGGATGATCCAGGGCACCGCCGCGAAGGTCTCGGTGTTGTTGATGGTGGTCGGCTTGCCGTACAGGCCGAAGCTCGCGGGGAACGGCGGCTTGAAGCGCGGCTGGCCCTTCTTGCCTTCCAGCGATTCGAGCAGCGCGGTTTCCTCGCCGCAGATGTAGGCACCGAAGCCATGGGCCGCGTGCAACTGGAAGTTGTACGTGCTGCCCATGATCTTGTCGCCGAGGTAGCCCGCGGCGCGCGCCTCTTCGAGGGCTTCCTCGAAGCGGTCGTAGGTCTGGAAGATCTCGCCGTGGATGTAGTTGTAGCCCACGCTGATGCCCATCGCGTAGGCGGCGATGGCCATGCCCTCGATCACGATGTGCGGGTTGAACTGCAGGATGTCGCGGTCCTTGCACGTACCCGGCTCGCCTTCGTCGGAATTGCAGACGAGGTACTTCTGGCCCGGGAACTGGCGGGGCATGAAGCTCCACTTCAGGCCGGTCGGGAAACCCGCACCGCCGCGGCCGCGCAGGCCGGAGGCCTTGACCTCGGCGATCACCTGGTCGGGCGTGAGGCCCTCGCTCAGGATCTTGCGCAGGGCCTGGTAGCCGCCGCGCGCCTCGTAGTCGGCCAGGCGCCAGTTGGTGCCGTCGAGGCCGGCATAGATCTGCGGCTCGATGTGGCGGTCATGGAAACAGGTCTGGACGCCTGTCGCCTGGAACTGCTGGAGCACTTGTTCGGGTGACATCAGGAAGCCTCCCCCTTGGTGGCCGGCGCGGCGCTGCGCAGGCCGTCGACCAGCTGGTCGAGCTTCTCGTTGCTCATGAAGCTGCACATCGTGCGGTCGTTGACCAGCATCACGGGCGAATCGGCGCAGGCGCCCAGGCATTCGCTCTGCTGCAGGGTGAACAGGCCGTCGGGCGTGGTCTCGCCCATCTTGATGCCGAGCTTCTTCTCGAGGTGCACGAGGGCCGTGACGCCGTCGCGCAGCTGGCAAGGCAGGTTGGTGCACACGTTGAGCTTGAACTTGCCCACCGGATGCTGGTTGTACATGTTGTAGAAGGTCGTCACCTCGTGCACGGCGATGGGCGCCATGCCGAGGTACTCGGCGATCTCGCGCTCGCGCTGCAGGCTGACGTAGCCCTCGTCCTGCTGGACGATGGACAGGCAGGCCATCACGGCCGACTGCTTGCCCGCTTCGGGGTACTTCGCCACCTCGCGCGCAAAGCGTTCAAGGATCTCAGGCTTCAACGGCGCCGAGGGCGCCGTGTCATGGTGGGTCGAGGAAGTCGTCATTCGCTCTTTCTCACCTGTCGATCTCGCCGAACACGATGTCCATCGTGCCGATCACCGCGACAGCGTCGGCGATCATGTGACCGCGCGACATTTCGTCGAGGGCGGCGAGGTGCGGGAAACCAGGGGCGCGGATCTTCAGGCGGTACGGCTTGTTGGCGCCGTCGCTCACCAGATAGATGCCGAACTCGCCCTTCGGATGCTCGACGGCGGCATAGGCCTGGCCTTCGGGCACGTGGAAGCCTTCGGTGAAGAGCTTGAAATGGTGGATCAGCTCCTCCATGTTCGCCTTCATCGATTCGCGCGCAGGCGCGGCGACCTTGTGGTTGTCGGTGATGACAGGACCGGGGTTGGCGCGCAGCCAGGCCGCGCACTGCTGGATGATCCGGTTGGCCTGGCGCATCTCCTCGACGCGGACCAGGTAGCGGTCATAGCAGTCGCCGGTCTTGCCCACGGGCACGTCGAACTGCATGCGGTCGTAGACGTCGTAGGGCTGCTTCTTGCGCAGGTCCCATTCGATGCCCGAGCCGCGCAGCATGGGGCCGGTGAAGCCGAGGTTCAGCGCGCGCTCCGGCGAAACCACGCCGATGCCCACGGTGCGCTGCTTCCAGATGCGGTTGTCGGTGAGCAGCGTCTCGTACTCGTCGACCATCTTCGGGAAGCGCTTGCAGAAGTCGTCGACGAAGTCGAGCAGCGAGCCCTGGCGGTTCTCGTTGAGCTTCTCGATCGCCTTCGCATTCTTGATCTTGCTGGCCTTGTAGCGCGGCATCGCGTCGGGCAGGTCGCGGTAGACGCCGCCCGGACGGAAGTACGCCGCATGCATGCGCGCGCCGGAGACGGCTTCGTACATGTCGAACAGGTCTTCGCGCTCGCGGAAGCAGTAGATGAGCATGTTCATCGCACCGCAGTCCAGACCGTGCGCGCCGAGCCACAGCAGGTGGTTCAGCAGGCGGGTGATCTCGGCGAACATCACGCGGATGTACTGCGCGCGCTCGGGCACTTCCAGACCCAGCATGCGCTCGATGGCGAGGCAGTAGGCGTGCTCGTTGCTCATCATCGACACGTAGTCGAGACGGTCCATGTACGGCAGCGACTGGATGAAGGTCCGCGTCTCGGCGAGCTTCTCGGTCGCGCGATGCAGCAGGCCGATGTGCGGGTCGGCGCGCTGGATGACTTCGCCGTCCAGCTCGAGCACCAGGCGCAGCACGCCGTGCGCCGCCGGATGCTGGGGACCGAAGTTGAGTGTGTAATTCTTGATTTCGGCCATATCAGTCAGTGCAAGCCGCTGCCGTAGTTGTCTTCGCGGATCACGCGCGGGGTGATTTCACGCGGCTCGATGGAAACCGGCTGGTAGACCACGCGCTTCTGCTCTTCGTCGTAGCGCATCTCGACGTGACCCGACACCGGGAAATCCTTGCGGAACGGGTGGCCGATGAAGCCGTAGTCGGTCAGCAGGCGACGCAGGTCGTCGTGGCCTTCGAAAACGATGCCGTAGAGATCGAATGCTTCGCGCTCGAACCAAGTGGCGGAGTTCCACACCGATTGCAGCGAATCGACAACCGGAAAATCGTCGCTCGGCGCAAACACCGTCAGGCGCACGCGCTGGTTGAGGCTCACCGACAGCAGATGGGAGACCACGCCGTAGCGCTCGCCCTGCCATTCGCCTTCACGGTAGTCGGAATAATCCATGCCGCACAGGTCGATCAGCTGCTCGAAGCGGCAGCCGGGCGCATCGCGCAGCAGCAATGCGGCTTCGAGGTAGTCGGCAGCGCCGACCACCACATTCACCTCGTCGAGTGCGACGGTCACGCTCTTGGCCTTGGCGCCGAGCGTCTCGGCGACGGTGGCGCGCAGCACCTCCGGCGAAATTGCAAAGTCAGTCATCGTCGGCAATCCCTCAGGCGCGGGCAATGGTGTTGGTGCGGCGAATCTTCTGCTGCAGCTGGATCACGCCGTAGAGCAAGGCCTCGGCGGTGGGCGGGCAACCCGGCACGTAGACGTCGACCGGCACGATGCGGTCGCAACCGCGCACGACCGAATAGCTGTAGTGGTAGTAGCCACCGCCATTCGCGCACGAACCCATCGAGAGAACCCATCGCGGCTCGGGCATCTGGTCATAGACCTTGCGCAGCGCCGGCGCCATCTTGTTGCACAGCGTGCCCGCCACGATCATCAGGTCGGACTGGCGCGGGCTCGGCCGGAACAGCATGCCGAAGCGGTCGATGTCGTAGCGCGCGGCACCCGCGTGCATCATCTCCACCGCACAGCATGCGAGACCGAAAGTCATCGGCCAGAGAGAACCGGTTTTCGCCCAGTTGACGACCGAGTCATAGGTCGTGGTGACGAAACCTTCTTTGAGAACGCCTTCAATGGCCATCGTGTTTCTTCCTTGTCATTCCCAGTCGAGCGCGCCCTTTTTCCACTCGTAGGCGAAGCCCACGACGAGGATGGCGAGAAAGATCATCATGGCCCAGAAGCCGACGGCACCGATCTCCTTGAGCGCAATAGCCCACGGGAAGAGAAATGCGATTTCGAGGTCAAACAGGATGAAGAGAATCGCAACGAGGTAGTAGCGCACGTCGAACTTCATGCGCGCATCCTCGAAGGCCTCAAAGCCACACTCGTAGGGGGAGTTCTTCGCGGTGTCGGGCCGATTGGGGCCGAGAATGTATCCGATGACCTGAGGGGCGACGCCTACGCCGACTCCGACCAGAATGAACAAAAGGACGGGGAGGTAGGAGTCGAGATTCATCGAGAGTTTTTCACCGCTTGCCACCGGCAGGAAGAACCTCTGAATGAGGTTTTCCGCCGATGAGATTTGGTGCGGTCGGCGAGACTCGAACTCGCACAGCTTTCGCCACTACCCCCTCAAGATAGCGTGTCTACCAATTTCACCACGACCGCGGTTTTTGCTGTTCGGATGGCATGAGGTACCTGCAAGAGGAATTTGGCTTTCCGAACAGATTTAGAGTTTACCCTGAAATGGAGCCATTTCTCACGGGCAACTCATGAAAACGAGTTGATTACTTGCTCGGAATCTGCCCCGCACCCGAAACAGGGGCTGCAGGAGCCGAAGCAGGAGCATTCGGAGCTGCCGCACCGGGGATCTCGTTGGCCGCACCAGAGGCAGGAGCAGCGGGCGCACCCACTGCTGCGCGCTCCAGAAGACTGCCACCGCCAGCAGGACGTGCATGGCTGAAGTAGGCCAGCAGCAGCGTGCACGCGAAGAACACGGCCGCAAGCACTGCGGTGGTGCGCGACAGGAAGTTGGCACTGCCGCTGGCACCGAAAAGGCTGCCCGCACTGCCGCTGCCGAAGGCCGCGCCCATGTCGGCGCCCTTGCCGTGCTGGATGAGGATGAGGCCGATCATCGCGAGTGCTGCAAGCATCTGCACGCCGACCAGAAGGTTGAGGACCACGTTCATTCGTTCTTACTCCTAACTTGATGCAACCGTTGCGCGCTCAGTGCGCAGCGGCGGAAATGATCTGCAGAAAATCGGGCGCCTTGAGCGATGCGCCGCCGATGAGGCCGCCATCGATGTCGGCCTGCGCCAGCAACTGGGCCGCGTTCGCCGCGTTCATGCTGCCGCCATAGAGAATGCGGATGCCGGCCGCGTGTTCGCTGGCCGCATGATGCAGCTGCGCACGCAGCACCGCGTGCACCGCCTGCGCCTGCTCGGGCGTGGCAGTCTTGCCGGTGCCGATGGCCCAGACGGGCTCATAGGCCACCACGATCTCGCTGATGCAATGGCCGTTCACGTGAATGACGGCAGCCAGCTGACGCTTCACCACCTCTTCGGTCTGCCCTGCTTCGCGCTGAGCCAGCGTCTCGCCGACGCAGACGATCGGCGTGATGCCGTTGGCCAGCGCCGCTGCGGTCTTGGCGGCAACCACCTCGTCGGTCTCGCCGTGGTACTGGCGACGCTCGGAGTGGCCGACGATCGCATAGCGCACGCCGAAATCCTTCAGCATCGCCGCCGACTGCTCGCCCGTGAACGCACCTTGCGGGTGCGCAGAGACGTCCTGTGCACCGAGCGCGATGGCCGGCGAGCCGGCCAGCAGCGACTGCAGCTGCGCGAAATACGGAGCGGGCGCGCAAAGCGCCACGTCGCAAGCGGCCGGATTCGCGGCCAGGCCCTGCTGGAGGGCCTTCACCAGCGCCTCGTTGGCAGCCAGGCTGCCGTTCATCTTCCAGTTGCCGGCGATCAATTTCTTCTTGGTCGTCATCGCATTCTTCTTGTCGTTGCTCACCACGTCAGCACGATCTTGCCGATGTGCTGGTTCGATTCCATCAGCGCATGAGCCTGGGCCGCGCCGCTGGGCTCGCCCGCTGCAGCAAAGGTGCTGTGGATCACGGGCTTGATCGCACCGCTCTCCAGCAGCGGCCACACCTTCTCGCGCAGCGCCTTGGCAATGGCGCCCTTGAACGCCACGGGCCGCGGCCGCAGCGTCGAGCCGGTGATCGTGAGACGCCTGCGCAGCACGAGGCCCGCATTGATCTCGCTCTTCACACCGCCCTGCACCGCGATGATCACCAGCCGGCCGTCCTCGGCCAGGCATTCGATCTCGCGTGCCACGTAGTCGCCGGCGACCATGTCGAGCACCACGTCCACGCCCTTGCCGCCAGTCAGCTTCTTCGCCTCTTCGACGAAGTCGCTGGTGCGGTAGTTGATGGCGTGGTCGGCGCCGAGCTTCCTGCAGGCATCGCACTTGTCGTCGCTGCCGGCGGTGACGATCACCGTCGCACCGAGCGCCTTGGCGATCTGGATCGCCGTGACGCCGATGCCGCTGGAGCCACCCTGGATCAGCAGCGTCTCGCCCTTCTGGAGGCGACCGCGTTCGAACACGTTGCTCCAGACGGTGAAGAAGGTCTCGGGCAGCGAAGCCGCCTCGATGTCGCTCCAGCCCTTGGGCACCGGCAGGCACTGGGCCACGGGCGCCACGCACAGCTCGGCATAGCCGCCACCCGCGATCAGTGCGCAGACGCGGTCGCCGACCTTGAAGCCGGCCTCGGCCAGCGCCGCGGCATCGCCCGACACGATCTCGCCAGCCACTTCGAGGCCCGGCAGATCGGAGGCGCCCGGCGGCACCGGGTAGTGCCCCTTGCGCTGCAGCACGTCGGGGCGATTGACGCCACTCGCCGCAACGCGGATCAGCAGTTCGCCGGCGCCCGCGACGGGGTCGGGGCGCTCGGCGACGCGCAGCACCTCGGGGGCGCCGTACGAAGTGATTTCAATGGCTTTCATGGTCTTTCGGCCTCCAGCGCCCGCAGATGGGGCGCAGCTTGACGTTCAAAAGATGAAGAGGCGGCAATGGCGGCTGCATGCACAGCCGCCACGCTCGCACCCTTCTTACTCCTGAGGCTCGCGCGGAGCTTGCTGCTGCGGCTGCTCGCCGGCCGGCGCTTCGCTGCGCGGCTGTTGCTGCTGTTCGTTGAAGCGAGGCGCGCGTTCGCCGCGATCGCCGCGGTCACCACCACGCTCGCCGCGATCACCACGGTCTCCGCGGTCGCCACGCTCACGACGCTCGCCGCGGTCGCCGCGCTCTTCGCGCGGGGGACGCTCGCTGAACTCCATGCCGGCCGGACGCTCGGTCAGGGCCTTCATGGACAGCTTCACGCGGCCCTTGTCGTCGGTTTCGAGAACCTTGACCTTCACGATCTGGCCTTCGCTCAGGTAGTCGGTCACCTTCTCGACGCGCTCGTGCGCGATCTGGCTGATGTGCAGCAGGCCGTCCTTGCCGGGCAGCAGGTTCACGAGCGCACCGAAGTCCAGGATCTTCGTGACCGGGCCTTCGTACACCTTGCCGATCTCGACCTCGGCCGTGATCTGCTCGATGCGCTTCTTGGCCATCTCGGCCTTTTCCGGATCGGTCGAGGCGATGGTGATGGTGCCGTCCTCGTCGATGTTGATCGTCGTGCCGGTCTCTTCCTGCAGGCCGCGGATGACCGCCCCGCCCTTGCCGATCACGTCGCGGATCTTCTCGGGGTTGATCTTCAGCGTGGTCAGGCGCGGTGCGAACTGCGACACGTCGGCCTTGGCCTCGCCCATCGCTTCCTGCATCTTGCCGAGGATGTGCATGCGCGCTTCCTTGGCCTGCGCCAGCGCGACCTGCATGATTTCCTTGGTGATGCCCTGGATCTTGATGTCCATCTGCAAGGCGGTGATGCCGTTGGTCGTGCCTGCCACCTTGAAGTCCATGTCGCCCAGGTGATCTTCGTCGCCCAGGATGTCGGTCAGCACCGCGAAGCGGTTGTCTTCCTTGATCAGGCCCATGGCGATGCCCGCCACGTGCGCCTTCATGGGCACGCCGGCGTCCATCATCGAGAGGCAACCGCCGCACACCGATGCCATCGACGACGAGCCGTTCGACTCGGTGATCTCCGACACCACGCGGACCGTGTAGGGGAACTCTTCCTTGTTCGGCAGCACTGCGACCAGCGCGCGCTTGGCCAGGCGGCCGTGGCCCACTTCGCGGCGCTTGGTGGAGCCCATGCGACCCACTTCACCGGTGGCGAAGGGAGGCATGTTGTAGTGGAACAGGAAGCGGTCTTCGTACTCGCCGGCCAGCGCGTCGATGCGTTGCGCGTCGCGTTCGGTGCCCAGCGTGGTCACGACCAGCGCCTGCGTCTCGCCACGCGTGAACAGGGCCGAACCGTGGGTGCGGGGCAGCACCGAGTTGCGGATCTCGATGGGGCGCACGGTGCGGGTGTCGCGGCCGTCGATGCGCGGCTCGCCCGACAGGATCTGGCTGCGCACGATCTTCGATTCGATGGCGAACAGCAGGTCGGAGACCTTGCCGGAGTCGAATTCGACGCCTTCGGCCTTCAGGGCCTCGAGCACGCTGGCGTTGGCTTCGCGCAGGGCCTGCGTACGGGCCTGCTTGCTGCGGATTTGATAGACGGCGCGCAGCTTGTCCTCGGCCAGGCCCTTGACCTTGGCGACGAAGGCTTCGTCTTCGGCGGGCGGCTGCCAGTCCCACACGGGCTTGCCGGCGTCGCGCACGAGTTCATGGATCGCGTCGATCGCGATGTTGGCCTGCTCGTGGCCGAACACTACGCCACCGAGCATCACCTCTTCGCTCAGCTGCAGGGCTTCGGATTCGACCATCAGCACGGCGGCTTGCGTGCCGGCCACCACCAGGTCCATCTGCGAATCCTTGCGGGCGGTCTGGCCCGGGTTCAGCACGTACTGGCCGTTGATGTAGCCCACGCGCGCAGCGCCGATCGGGCCGTTGAACGGCACGCCGGAGATCGACAGCGCGGCGCTCACGCCGATCATGGCGGCGATGTCGGCGTCGACTTCGGGGTTCAGCGAGATCGTGTGCACGACCACGTGCACTTCGTTCAGGAAGCCTTCGGGGAACAGCGGGCGGATCGGGCGGTCGATCAGGCGGCTGGTCAGCGTTTCGTGCTCGCTGGGCTTGGCTTCGCGCTTGAAGAAGCTGCCGGGGATCTTGCCGGCGGCATAGGTCTTCTCGATGTAGTCGACGGTCAGGGGGAAGAAGTCCTGGCCGGGCTTGGCCGACTTGGAGGCGACAACGGTCGCGAGGATGACGGTGCCCTCGATGTCGACGAGCACGGCGCCGCTGGCCTGGCGGGCGATTTCGCCCGTTTCCATGACGACGGTCTTGCCGCCCCATTGGAACGACTTGGTGACTTTGTTGAAGAGGCTCATGTTTGCTCCTGTTTTGATAGCGAACTACACGGAGTCCGCAGGTGACGGAGGCTTCTCAGAACACGATGCCATTCCAGCGAAGCTCGGCGGAACTTCATTGGAATGACACAGCTTCGCTCTGTTTGGGCACTCCGAAAATGGATCGCGAAGTAAAAAACGCCTGAGCTAGCGGACTAACCCAGGCGTTTCTTCATGCGATTTGGATTACTTGCGCAGACCCAGCTTGGCGATCAGCGCGGTGTAACGGTCGGCGTCCTTGGACTTCAGGTAGTCGAGGAGCTTGCGGCGGCGGCTCACCATGCGCAGCAGGCCGCGGCGACCGTGGTGGTCCTTGGCGTGCGTCTTGAAGTGGGGGGTGAGCTCGTTGATGCGGGCGGTCAGCAGTGCGACTTGCACTTCGGGGCTGCCGGTGTCGTTGGCGGCACGGGCGTTGTCCTTGACAACTTCGGCCTTGATGGAGGCTGCGATCATGTTGATTTCCTTGTTCCTGGGTGTTTGACTTGCGGCAAGGGCTGGAACTGCCCTCGCCGTGCGCCTTGCGGCATGCAAAGCCTTGGAATTATAGCCCGACCGTCCCGTCGGGGCTTTTGTGCCCCTTCGCGTGGCCGGAAGGCCCCGTCGAGCGAACCCGATCGCAGCGCCGGAGTGCCGTCCTGCCCTGCCTGCTTCTTCTGCTTCCTACTTCTGCCGCGCCAGCCAGTCGCGCAGCCGCTCCACGCCCTTCACCAGCCGCTGCGGGTCCTTCGAGGCGAAACACCAGCGCAGCCAGCCCTGCGCCTCGGGCGCGAAGGCGTTGCCCGGCGCGAGCCCCAGGCCAGCCTCGGCCACCAGCCGCTTGGCCACCTCGAGCGAATCGCCGAAGCCTTCGAGGCGGAAGAAGGCATACATGCCGCCCTTGGCCGGTGCCACCTGCACGCCCGGCAGCGCGGCCAGCAACGGCACCAGCGTGTCGCGGCACTGCTTCAGGTGGGCCACCACGCGTGGTGTGATCTCCGCCGTGTGCTCGATGGCGGCAATGGCGGCGCGCTGCGTGAACACGCTGGCGCAGGAGGTGTTGAACTCGATCAGCTTGCCGATGCCATCCACCATCGACGGCGGCAGCACCAGCCAGCCCAGGCGCCATCCGGTCATGAGGAAGCTCTTGGAGAAGCTGTGCGTCACCACGAGCCGGTCGTCCGGCTTCGAGATGTCGAGGAAGCTGGGGGCGCAGGCGTTGGGGGTGGGCTCGAAGTAGAGCCGTTCGTACACCTCGTCGGCCAGGATCCAGGTGCCGGTCTGGCGGCAGTGGTCGAGCACGGCCTGCTGCTCGTCGCGGCTCATGGTCCAGCCGGTGGGATTGTTCGGAGCATTGACGATCAGCAGCTTCGTCTTCGACGTGACCGCTTCGCGCAGCGCCTGCAGGTCGAGCGTCCACTGCCCGTTCACCGGCACAAGCGGCAGCGTGCGCACATGCGCGCCCATGATCGCGGGCTGCGCCGTCAGGTTGGGCCACACCGGCGTGACGGCGACCACTTCGTCGCCCGCATCGACAAGCGCCTGCACCGCCAGCATCAGCGCACTCACGCCGCCCGAGGTGACGGCGATGCGCGAGGCATCGACCTTGGGGTGCAGCCCGCTGGCATACCGCGCGATGGCTTCGCGCAGCTCGGGCAGGCCGAGGTTGTGGGCATAGAAGGTCTCGCCGCGCTGCAGCGATTCGATGGCCGCCTGGCGGACCACCTCGGGGGTGACTTCGTCGCTCTCGCCGAACCAGAAGGCCAGCACGTCGCTGCGGCCCATGCCGGCATTGGCGACTTCGCGGATCTTCGATGCTTCGAGGTTGTGGATGGCTTCACGCATGTCGACAGTTCCTGTTGTTCGTCATCGGATTCAAGGTCTCTTCATCTTGCACGAGGTCGGCAGCTCGGCGCGCTCGGGGGCGATGGTCTTGACGACGCGAAAGCCATAGCCCGAGCCTTCCACGTCGAACTGCACGCCGGGCCTGCCCTGCCTGTCCATCACGCCCACCACCAGCTGTTGCTGGAACTGGTGGTCCGCCGCGCGCATGCGCCCGCGCTGGCCGTACATGCCGACGTCGGCCTGCTCGAGGGCGCGCGCCACGGGCAAGGCATCGGCACTGCCCGCGCGTTCGATGGCCTGCACGAGCGCCTCGACCATGAGCTGCAGCCGCATGTGCACGTAGTCGTCGGCGGGCTTCGGGAAACGCGCGCGGAAGGCCCGGTAGAAGGCCTCCGACTGCGCCGTCTGCACGTTGGGCAGCCAGTCGGCCACCGCCACAACGCGCCCGATGCCCGCATCGCCGATGGCGGCCGGCGCGCCCAGCGCATTGCCGTAGAAGGTGTAGAAGCTGCCGCCGAAGCCCGCTTCGCGCGCGGCCTTCACCAGCAGCGTGAGGTCGTTGCCCCAGTTGCCGGTGACCACCGCCTGTGCGCCGCTGGCGATGATCTTCGTGGCATAGGGCGAGAAGTCCTTCACCTTGCCCATGGGGTGCAGTTCGTCGCCGACGATCTCCACGTCGGGCCGCTGCGCGCCGAGCTGGCGGCGCGCCTCGCGCAGCACGGCCTGGCCGAAGCTGTAGTCCTGACCGATCAGGTAGACGCGCTTGAGCGACGCGTCGTCCTTCATCACGTCCATCAGAGCGGCCATGCGCATGTCGGCATGCGCGTCGAACCGGAAGTGCCAGAAGCTGCAGCGCTCGTTGGTGAGCGCCGGGTCGACAGCCGCATAGTTGAGGAAGATCGCGCGCCGCGAAGGATCGCGATCGTTGTGCTTGTCGATGGCATCGATCAGCGCCGCAGCAGTGGCCGACGAGTTGCCCTGCAGCACGATGCGCGCGCCGTCGTCGAGCGCGGCGCGCAGCGCGGAGAGCGCTTCCTCGTTCTGTCCCTTGCTGTCGTAGCGGTCGAGCTGCAGCGGCCGCGCGCCTCCAGCGACGCCCGGCAGCCTGATGCCGCCGCGCGCATTCACGCGCTCCACGGCCCACAGCAAGTTGCGGAAGACGGCCTCGCCGGTGTTGGCGAAGGGCCCGCTCATGCTTTCGATGAGTGCGAGCCGGATGGGCGCGACAGGCGCCGAAGCCGCGGCCTGCGCAAGCCCCGCGAAGGGCTTCGCGCATAGCGCCAGCGCCGCGAATTTCAAGGTCTCGCGGCGCAAATTAAAGGGGGGATGCATTGTCTTGAAACGCGTGCCGCTGCGCCTAGATGAGGTCTCAAGCGGCACTCACGATGGAACGGCCGCGCAGTGTAAGGGACACACATTCCTTGTCCCCATTGTGTTCACTCAGGAGTTCTCACATGTTTTTCGCCCCCACCCTTCGCACCGCCCGCTTCGCACCCCGCGCCTATGACCGTTCGTTCGAACGCTTCGTGAACGAAGCCTTCGCCGGTGCACGCCGCTCGCCGCTCGTGGAGCAGGACGACAAGAGCTGGACCCTCTCGCTCGACGTGCCAGGATTCGCGCGCGAAGACCTCGCCATCAGCATCGAAGGCGCCGTGCTGCGCATCGAGAGCAAGGCCGAAGCCAAGCGCCAGTTCAAGGCTGCCTACGAGCTGCCGCAGGACATCGACGTGGCCGCCAGCGAAGCGAAGCTCGAGAACGGCGTGCTCACGCTGAAGCTCGGCAAGCTGGTGCCAGTGAGCCAGGCGACTCAGTTGCAAATCAACTAATCAGGCTTAAGCCCACAAGAGGAAAATGTTAGTAAGGCTCGTTTTTTGACATTAAACGAGCACCTTATTCACAATAGCGCTGGATTAACGTCACATGATGTGACGTTTTTTTAGAACTTTCTTCTTCGTGGGCGTCTTGTAAACGCACTGAGTTCCCGACGGTGCGGTTCGGGTGCCCCTTCAAGGCACCATGAAAACTCATCTCCAGCCCGCCAGTCCCGACGAACGGTCCGACACGCTCCTGGTTTTCCTGCCGGGTGCGTACCTCAAACCCGACGAATTCGAGCGCGAAGGCTTCATTGCCGCCGTGCGCGAACGCCACCTTGCAGCCGATGCGCTGCTGGTGGACGCGGACGTGTCCTACTACTACGAGCAGACGCTGTGCGACAGCCTGCACACCGATGTCATCGAACCGCAGCGCGCCAAGGGCTACAAGTCGATCTGGCTAGTGGGCATTTCGATCGGCGGCTTCGGCGCGCTGATCCACGAACTGGCGCGCCCGGGCTCGGTGGACGGCATCGTGGCGCTCGCGCCCTACCTTGGCCGGCGCGTGCTCGGCGCGGAGATCAAGAAGGCCGGCGGCCTGCGCGCCTGGCAGGCGCCCACCGGGCCGCAGCCCGACGAGGAGCCGGACCGCAAGCTGTGGCCCTTCTTCCAGCAGTACCTGTCGGCCAAGTCGTCGAAGAACCTGCCGCGGCTCTACCTCGGCTTCGGGCTGGAAGACCGTTTCGCTAGCAACCACAAGCTGCTGGCCGATGCCCTGCCGCCCGAGCAGGTCTTCACGACCGAGGGCGGCCACGACTGGCCGCAATGGCGTCAGCTCTGGCGCAACGTGCTGGAAGTTCTGCCGCTGCCCGCACTCGGCAGGCCGTCGAAGCAAACGATTACGCAGTCTCCGGTAGCGGCTGATCAGGCACCGAAAGCGACGCCATGGGCCATCGCGGTCTGACGTCGAAGGCATAGCGCTCGCTCGCCTGCGACAGCCCCGACTGCAGTCGCATCGCGGCGGCCATCGCGATCATGGCGCCGTTGTCGGTGCACAGGTGCAGCTCGGGGTAGTGCACCCGCACCTTGCGCTTCGCGCAAGCCGCATTCAACTGCTCGCGCAGGCTCCTGTTGGCGCCCACGCCGCCGGCCACCACCAGCCGCTTGAGGCCGGTCTGCTCCAGCGCCGCGAGCGACTTCTTCAGAAGCACTTCGACGATGGCCGCCTGCGTCGACGCCGCCAGGTCGGCCTTTCGCGGCTCGAGTTCTTCGCCCAGCTTCTTTGCCTGCGTGAGCACCGCCGTCTTCAGGCCGGCGAAGGAAAAGTCGAGATCGCCGCTGTGCAGCAGCGGCCGTGGAAGCTTGAAGGCCGCTGCATCGCCGCCTTCGGCCAGCTTCGCGAGCCAAGGACCGCCGGGGTACGGCAAGCCCATGAGCTTGGCGCTCTTGTCGAAGGCCTCGCCGGCCGCGTCGTCGATGGTTTCGCCCAGCAGCTCGTAGCGACCCACGCCGTCCACCCGCATCAGCTGCGTATGGCCGCCGGACACCAGCAGCGCGACGAACGGAAATTCCGGCGGATCGGCACTCAGGAACGGCGACAGCAGATGCCCTTCGAGGTGATGCACCCCGAGCACCGGCTTGCCCAGCGCCACGCCCAGTGCGCAGGCCACGCCCGCCCCCACCAGCAGTGCGCCCGCGAGGCCAGGCCCGCGCGTATACGCCACCACGTCGATCTCTTCGAGCGAGCGGCCGGCTTCGGCCATGACCGTCTCGGTCAGCGGCAGCACGCGCCGGATGTGGTCGCGGCTGGCCAGCTCGGGCACCACGCCGCCGTAGGCCTGGTGCATGGCGATCTGGCTGTGCAGCGCATGCGAACGCAGCACCGGCAGCGCGTTGCCTTGCGACTCGACCAGCGCCACGCCGGTCTCGTCGCAGGATGATTCGATTCCCAACAAGAGCATGCCGCGAGTGTAGGCGGCGGCCCCCGCCCGGCGCCTGCGAAGGGGCAAGCGGCGGCCTTTCCGCGCCCTGGCCTCGACCCGCGAGGCACGGATGTTGCAGCGACACTGAGCAGAGACCGCGCCCCACCATGAAATCCGGATTGAGCTTCCTCATCGCCGCCCGCCGTTGCGAAATCGACGAGCTGGACCGGCTCGCCCGAACCAGCGAGCTGGTGGGCGTGATCGGCCGCCTGGTCCATGCGCTGCAGCGCGAGCGCGGCATGTCGAACATGTTCCTCACCTCGCGTGGCAGCCGCTTCGGCGAGCAGCGCGGCCCGCAGATCGCCGAGTGCCTCGCGCTGGAGCAGGAGGTGCGCGCGGGTTTCGACCAGCTCGAAGCCGACAACTACCACCGCGGCGCCGACGCGAGCAACAACGCGCGCCTGTTCAGCCGCATCGCCTGGGTGCTGCCGGGCCTGGATGCCCTGCCCGCCCTGCGCCGCCGCGTCGACGCGCTCGCGCTCAAGCCGGCCCAGTCCACCGCCGCCTTCGCCAAGCTGATCGCGGGCCTGCTCTCGGTGGTGTTCGAGGCGGCCGACGGTGCCACCGACCCCGAGATATCGCGCCTGCTGGTCGCGATGTTCAACTTCATGCAGGGCAAGGAATTCGCGGGCCAGGAGCGCGCCTTCGGCGCCGCCGCGCTCGCGCTGGGCCGCAGCGACGAGGCACAGCGCCTGCAGTGGCTGCACCTGATCGAATCGCAGGAGCGCTGCTTCCAGGTGTTCACCGAGTTCTCGGGCGAGGCGGTGCTCGCCCTCTGGCGCGAGAGCCAGCCCGACTCGGAAGTGGCCGAGCTCGAGCGCATCCGTCGGCGCGGTGCGTCTTCCGGGCCGGCCGACGTGGCGCTCAGCGAGGCCTGGTTCGACTGCTGCACCCGCCGCATCGACGCCATGAAGACCGTCGAGGAACGCCTCGCCAGCGACCTGCGCGCGCTGTGCGAGCACAAGACCGCGCAGGCACGCAGCGAGCTGCGCGAATACCGCCAGCTACTGGACACGCTCGCACCCCAGGCCGGTGCCCTCTTCTTCGACGATGCCGACGCGCAGGCGGCGGCTCCCGCACAGCTCGGCCGCCACCTGGAGCGCTCGGTGCTCGACATGGTCCGCGAGCAGTCCCAGCGCCTGCAGGCCATGAGCGACGAACTCGAGACGGTGCGCGCCTCGCTCAACGAGCGCAAGCTCGTCGAGCGCGCCAAGGGCCTGCTGATGGCGCACCGCCGCCTCAGCGAGGAAGAGGCGCACAAGATGCTGCGCCAGACCGCCATGAACCAGAAGCGCAGGCTGGTGGACGTGGCCGAGTCGATGCTCGCGATGGCCGACTACCTGCCCATGCTCGACCGCGCACCGCCGCGCTGAAGCAAGCGCCCCACGGGGCGTTCAAGTTGGTGCACCGCACAACAATCGTGCCATCGCCCATCGTCACCCCGAATCGCCCCTCACCCGCGGTCGGCCGCGGATTCATTCGACATACAGCTACCTTCTTGATAGCGGCCGGCGAATCTCGAAGCTGGCACACCGCTTGCATGCACTGAGCGCACAGGTCCTCGATGGACCTTCAGGCAGGCGGCACCCAACGGCGGGTGCTTCCCACCGAACCGGACAAAGGCGTCCCCATCCCGCAAGGGCTCGTTTTCGAGCAGCCCCTGCGCGGTGCGGACGCCTTTTCGTTTTTGTCGTTTTCTTTGTTGTTCGTCCTCAACCGGAGCCCCGCGCCATGACCGACCTGCTCAAAACCCGCCTCAGCCGACGCCGCGTCCTGCAAGCCGCCGCCGTCGGTGCCGTCGGCATCGACCCCGCCCTGCGCGCGGCCGTCTGGGCCCAGGGCTCCGACAAGCCCGAGAAGGAAGAAGTGAAGATCGGCTTCATCCCGCTCACCGACTGCGCCAGCGTGGTGATGGCCTCGGTGCTGGGGATCGACAAGAAGTACGGCGTGAAGATCGTGCCCAGCAAGGAAGCCAGCTGGGCCAGCGTGCGCGACAAGCTGGCCAACGGCGAGCTCGACTTCGCCCACGTGCTCTATGGCCTGATCTACGGCATGCACCTGGGCCTGAGCGGCCCGAAGAAGGACATGGCCGTGCTCATGACCCTCAACAACAACGGCCAGGCCATCACGCTGTCGAAAAAGCTGGCCGACAAGGGCGCGGTCGACGCCGCATCGCTCGCCAAGCTCATCGCCAGCGAAAAGCGCGAATACACCTTCGCGCAGACCTTCCCCACCGGCACGCACGCCATGTGGCTCTACTACTGGCTCGCATCGGCCGGCATCGATCCGTTCAAGGACGTGAAGAACATCACCGTGCCGCCTCCGCAGATGGTCGCCAACATGCGCGTGGGCAACATGGACGGCTACTGCGTGGGCGAACCCTGGGGCCAGCGCGCGATCATGGACGGCATCGGCATCACCGCCATCACCACGCAGGACATCTGGAAGGACCACCCCGAGAAGGTGCTGGGCACCACGGCCGACTTCGCGAAGAAGTACCCCAACACCGCGCGCGCCGTGACGGCGGCCATCCTCGAAGCCGGCAAGTGGATCGACACCGGCCTGCAGAACAAGAACAAGATGGCCGAGACCATCGCCGACAAGAGCTACGTCAACACCAGCGTGGACGCCATCAACCAGCGCATCCTGGGCCGCTACACCAACGGCCTGGGCAAGAGCTGGGACGACCCCAACCACATGAAGTTCTACAACGGCGGCGCCGTGAACTTCCCCTACCTCTCCGACGGCATGTGGTTCCTCACGCAGCACAAGCGCTGGGGCCTGCTGAAGGAGCACCCCGACTACCTGAAGGTGGCCACCGAGATCAACCGCATCGACATCTACAAGCAGGCCGCCGCCGCCACGCAGACGCCGGTGCCCAAGGACGCGATGCGCAGCAGCAAGCTCTTCGACGGCTCCGTCTGGGACGGCAAGGACCCGAAGAAGTACGCCGACTCCTTCAAGCTCCATGCATAAGGAGAACGACATGGTCAGCGCAGTCTTCCATTCGCCGCTGGATACATCTCTCCCCGTCCCGCGCGCGGGAGAGAGCCGCGCCCAGGCGGCCCCTCACCCCGGCCTTCTTCCCGCGACAGAGAAGCAGGAGAAGGAGCAAGGGCAGCGCACGCCCATCGACCTGCGCGCCTTCTGGATGCGCGTGCTGCCGCCACTGGCAGGCTTCGGCCTGCTGCTGCTGATCTGGGAGGTGGTGGCCATGAAGAGCACCACGGGCTTCCCCACGCCGATGGCCACCTGGCAGCAGGCGGTGACGGTGTTCAGCGACCCGTTCTACAGCAAGGGCCCCAACGACCAGGGCGTGGGCTGGAACGTGCTCTCCTCGCTGCAGCGCGTGGCATTGGGCTTCGGCCTCGCGGCGCTGGTCGGCATTCCGGCCGGCTTCGCCATCGGGCGCTTCGAGTTCCTCTCGCGCATGTTCAACCCGCTGATCAGCCTGCTGCGCCCGGTCTCGCCGCTGGCCTGGCTGCCCATCGGCCTGCTGGTGTTCAAGGGCGCCAACCCGGCCGCGATCTGGACCATTTTCATCTGCTCGATCTGGCCGATGATCATCAACACCGCAGTGGGCGTGCAGCGCGTGCCCACCGACTACATGAATGTGGCCAAGGTGCTGAACCTCAGCGAGTGGAAGATCCTCACCAAGATCCTCTTCCCCGCCGTGCTGCCCTACATGCTGACCGGCGTGCGGCTGGCCGTGGGCACCGCCTGGCTGGTGATCGTGGCGGCGGAGATGCTCACCGGCGGCGTCGGCATCGGCTTCTGGGTGTGGGACGAGTGGAACAACCTCAACGTCGCCAACATCATCATCGCGATCTTCGTGATCGGCATCGTGGGCCTGGTGCTGGAGTTCGCGCTCATCAAGCTGGCGACGGCCTTCACTTTCGAAGAGGTCAAGCACTGAAATCGGGATCGGACAGCCGTACGCGAAGGGCGCGAAGGATTCGCGAAATTCGCCAAAGGAAATTCGAGAAGGACTTTCCCGGCTGTTCTTTCGCGACCTTCGCGAATCCTTCGCGTCCCCTGCGTCCTGCCCCGAATCCTTTTCTGCGAGAACACACCATGAACGACACCAAGTACATCGAGATCCACGGCGTCGAGCAAGCGTTCAAGACGCCCAAGGGCCGCTTCGTCGCGCTGCGCGACGTGAACCTGAACGTGGCCAAGGGCGAGTTCATCACGCTCATCGGCCATTCGGGCTGCGGCAAGTCGACGCTGCTGAACCTGATCGCGGGGCTCACCACGCCCACGCAGGGTTCGCTGCTGTGCGCCAACAAGGAGATCAAGGGTCCGGGCCCCGAGCGCGCGGTGGTGTTCCAGAACCACTCGCTGCTGCCCTGGCTCACCTGCTTCGAGAACGTGTACCTCGCGGTCGAGCGCGTGTTCGCGGCAACGGAGAACAAGACCCAGCTTCGGGCGCGCACCGACGCGGCGCTGGCGCTGGTCGGCCTGTCGCACGCTGCGCAGAAGCGCCCCGGCGAGATCTCCGGCGGCATGAAGCAGCGCGTGGGCATTGCACGCGCGCTGTCGATGGAGCCCAAGGTGCTGCTGATGGACGAGCCCTTCGGCGCGCTGGACGCCCTCACCCGCGCCAAGCTGCAGGACGAGCTGCTGGCCATCGTGCAGAAGACGCAGAGCACCGTCGTGATGGTCACGCACGACGTGGACGAGGCCGTGTTGCTGAGCGACCGCATCGTGATGCTCACCAACGGCCCGGCCGCGACCATCGGCGAGGTTCTTTCGGTGGACATCCCGCGCCCGCGCAACCGCGTGGAGCTGGCGGAAGACCCGGTCTACGTGCATGCGCGCAAGGCGGTGATCGACTTCCTCTACACGCGCCAGGCGCACGTGGAGAAGGTCGCGGCCTGAGGTTTTGGCGGCCGCACTGCGAAGCGCGCAGGCGGCCGGTTGTTTCGTTGTTCGACAAGCCCGTGGCGCAGTCCTGATGCGCCGCGCGCCTCCCCACGCCCGATTCCAGGAAAGGACGGCTCCCATGGACAAGAAAATGAAACTCGTGATGGTCGGCAACGGCATGGCCGGCGTGCGCACGCTCGAAGAGCTGCTGAAGATCGCGCCCGACCTGTACGACATCACCGTCTTCGGCGCGGAGCCGCACCCCAACTACAACCGCATTCTGCTGTCACCGGTACTCGCGGGCGAGCAGACGATCGACGAGATCGTGCTCAACAGCTGGGAGTGGTACGCCGAGAACAACATCACCCTGCACGCCGGCAAGAAGGTGGTGGAGGTCGACCGCGTCCGGCGCATCGTACGCGCCGAGGATGGCACCGAGGCCGCCTACGACCGCCTGCTGATGTGCACCGGCTCCAACCCCTTCATGCTGCCGGTGCCCGGCAAGGACCTGAAGGGAGTGATCGCCTACCGCGACATCGCCGACACCGACTACATGATCGAGGCCGCGCGCACGCACAGGGATGCGGTGGTCATCGGCGGTGGCCTGCTGGGCCTGGAAGCCGCCAACGGCCTGATGCTGCGCGGCATGAACGTGACGGTGGTGCACGTCATGCCCTGGCTGATGGAACGCCAATTGGACGACGTGGCAGGCAAGCTGCTGCAGAAGTCGCTGGAAGACCGGGGCCTAAAGTTCATGATGGGTGCGCAGACGCAGGAGCTGGTCGGCGACGCGGATGACGGCAGGAGCGGCCGCGTGAAGGCCATCCGCTTCAAGGACGGCACCGAGACCGCCGCCGACCTGGTGGTGATGGCCGTGGGCATCCGTCCCAACGTGGAGCTGGCCGAAAAGATGCGGCTGCACTGCAACCGCGGCATCGTCGTCACCGACACCATGCAGACCGTCACCGACGCACGCATCTACTCGGTGGGCGAATGCGCGGCGCACCGCGGCATCGCCTACGGCCTGGTGGCGCCGCTCTTCGAGCAGGCCAAGGTGGCGGCCAACCACCTCGCGCAGTTCGGCATCGGCCGCTACCTGGGCTCGCTCACTTCCACCAAGCTGAAGGTGACTGGCATCGACCTCTTCTCGGCCGGCGAGTTCATGGGCGGAGAAGGCACGGAGGAGATCGTCATGAGCGACCCCTTCGGCGGCGTCTACAAGAAGCTCGTCATCAAGGACGACAAGCTGGTGGGCGCCTGCCTCTACGGCGACACGGTGGACGGCAGCTGGTACTTCAAGCTGCTGCGCGACGGCCGCAGCGTGCACGACATCCGCGACAAGCTGATGTTCGGCGAATCGAACATCGGCGACACAGGCCACGAGGGCCACAACAAGGCCGCGAGCATGCCCGACGACGCCGAGGTCTGCGGCTGCAACGGCGTGAACAAGGGCACCATCTGCAAGGCCATCAAGGAGAAGGGCCTGTTCACGCTCGACGAGGTGAAGAAGCACACCAAGGCCAGCGCGAGCTGCGGCTCGTGCACCGGGCTGGTCGAGCAGATCCTGATGTTCACCGCGGGCGGCGACTACTCCGCCACGCCCAAGAAGAAGGCCGTGTGCGGCTGCAGCGACGCGAACCACCAGGACGTGCGCGACGCGATCCGCAAGGAGCACTACCTGACGCACGACGAGGTCTACCGCAACCTCGGCTGGCGCACGCCCAACGGCTGCGCCACCTGCCGCCCGGCCATCAACTACTACCTGATCAGCACCTGGCCCAAGGAGGCGAAGGACGATCCGCAGAGCCGCTTCATCAACGAGCGCAGCCACGCCAACATCCAGAAGGACGGCACCTACTCCGTCATCCCGCGCATGTGGGGCGGCCACACCACGCCCGACGAGCTGCGCCGCATCGCGGACGCGGCCGACAAGTACAAGATCCCGACCGTCAAGGTCACGGGCGGCCAGCGCATCGACCTGCTGGGCGTGAAGAAGGAAGACCTGGAAGGCGTGTGGAAGGACATCGGCATGCCCAGCGGCTTCGCGTACGCCAAGTCGCTGCGCACGGTGAAGACCTGCGTGGGCAGCGAGTGGTGCCGCTTCGGCACCCAGGACAGCACGCAGATGGGCAAGGACCTGGAACGCGCGCTGTGGGCCATGTACTCGCCGCACAAGGTCAAGCTGGCCGTCTCGGGCTGCCCGCGCAACTGCGCCGAGGCCGGCATCAAGGACGTGGGCGTGATCGGCGTCGACTCCGGCTGGGAGCTCTACGTGGGCGGCAACGGCGGCATCAAGACCGAGGTCGCCCAGTTTCTGGTGAAGGTGAAGACGGCCGCCGAAGTGATGGAGTACTCGGGCGCCTTCCTGCAGCTCTATCGCGAGGAAGGCTGGTACCTGGAGCGCACGGTGCACTACATCGGCCGCGTGGGCCTCGACTACGTGAAGAAGAAGATCCTCGAAGACGCCGAGGGCCGCAAGGCGCTGTGGGAGCGACTGCAGTTCGCGCTCGACGGCGAGCCCGATCCGTGGTTCGAGTCGGCGCAGGCCTCGGTGGACGTGCGGCAGTTCACGCCGCTGACCGCGGCCGCCTGAAACCGAACACAGAGAAGGAAGAGCCCACCATGAGCGACTGGAAAGTCATCTGCCGCATCGACGACATCCCCGTGCTCGGCGCGCGCCGCGTGGCGCGGCCGGCCGGGCTGGACGTGGCCGTGTTCCGCAACGCCGAGGACCAGGTGTTCGCGCTGCTCGACCGCTGCCCGCACAAGGGCGGCCCGCTGAGCCAGGGCATCGTGTTCGGCACCAGCGTGGCCTGCCCGCTGCACAACTGGGCCATCGGGCTGGACGACGGCTGCGCCAAGGCGCCCGACGAGGGCTGCACACCCAGGTTCGCGGTGAAGGTGGAAGAAGGCGTGGTGCACCTCGACGCGGCCGAACTGGCGACGCACGCCATCGACCTGGAGCGCCCGGCGGCCGGGCCGAAGCCTTTCGCGGTGCTGTCCGTTCTTCCGCTGGAATAACCGATGACACGGGAGACCCGGTCCACCTGCCCGTACTGCGGCGTCGGCTGCGGGGTGATCATCGAATCGAGCGGCGACGAGATCACCGGCGTGCGCGGCGACCCGGAGCACCCGGCCAACTTCGGGCGGCTGTGCACCAAGGGCTCGACGCTGCATCTCACGGCCAGCGCCACGGTCACGCGCCAGACACGGCTGCTGCAGCCCATGCAGCGACTCGCGCGCGGCGAGGCGCCCTCGGTCGTCGCCTGGGACACCGCGCTGGACAACGCCGCCGGCAAGTTCGCACAGGTGATCCGCGACCACGGCCCCGACGCGGTCGGCTTCTACGTGTCGGGCCAGTTGCTGACCGAGGACTACTACGTCTTCAACAAGCTCGCCAAGGGCCTGGTCGGCACCAACAACATCGACACCAACTCGCGCCTGTGCATGAGCAGCGCGGTGGCCGGCTACAAGCAGACGCTGGGCGCCGACGCGCCGCCGGCCTGCTACGACGACCTGAAGCATGCGCAATGCCTCTTCATCGTGGGCAGCAACACGGCCTGGGCGCACCCGATCCTGTTCCGCCGCATCGAGGACGCGAAGGCGGCCAACCCGGCGATGAAGATCGTGGTGGCCGACCCGCGCCGCACCGACACGGTCGAGATCGCCGACCTGTTCCTGCCGATCCAGCCCGGCACCGACGTGATGCTCTTCAACGGCATGCTGCACCTGATGCTGTGGGAGGGCTGGACCGACGCGAAGTACATCGCCGCGCACACCAGCGGCTTCGACGCGCTGAAGGCCACGGTGCGCGAATGCACGCCCGACAAGGTGGCGCAGGTCTGCGGCATCGCCAGGGACGACCTGCTCGAGGCCGCGCGGCTCTTCGCCACCTCGCCGGCCACGCTGAGCCTGTACTGCCAGGGCCTGAACCAGTCGTCAAGCGGCACGGCGAAGAACGCCGCGCTCATCAACCTGCACTTGGCGACCGGCCAGATCGGCCGCGCCGGCGCCGGCCCCTTCTCGCTGACCGGCCAGCCCAATGCGATGGGCGGTCGCGAGGTGGGTGGCCTCGCCAACCTGCTGAGCGCTCACCGCGACCTGGCCAACGCCGACCACCGCGCCGAGGTCGCCGCGCTCTGGGGCGTGCCCTCGGTGCCCGAGAAGCCGGGCAAGACGGCGGTGGAGATGTTCCAGGCGGCGGCCGACGGCGAGATCCGCGCGCTGTGGATCGCATGCACCAATCCGGCGCAGTCGATGCCGGATCAGGCCACCGTGCGCCGCGCCCTGGAGCGTGCCGAGTTCGTGGTGGTGCAGGAAGCCTTCGCGACCACGGCCACCTGCGCCTTCGCCGACCTGCTGCTGCCCGCCACCACCTGGGGCGAGAAGGAAGGCACCGTCACCAACAGCGAGCGCCGCATCTCGCGCGTTCGCACGGCGGTGCCGGCGCCGGGCGAGGCGCGCAACGACTGGTCGATCGCCGTCGCCTTCGCGCGCCGGCTCGAGCAGCAGCTGGACCGCACCTCCACGCTGTTCCCCTACGAGACGGCCGAATCGGTCTGGAACGAGCACCGCGAGTCCACGCGCGGGCGCGACCTCGACATCACCGGCCTGAGCTACGCGATGCTGGAGAGCGCCGGCCCGCAGCAATGGCCACTGAGGGAAGGCGAAAGCACCGGCCGCGCGCGCCTCTACGAGGACGGCGTCTTCCCCACGCCCGATGGCCGCGCCCGCTTCGTCGACACCGTCTACAAACCCGTGGCCGAGGCGCGGGAGGCACGCTACCCCTTCTCGCTGAACACCGGCCGCCTGCGCGACCAGTGGCATGGCATGAGCCGCACCGGCACGGCGGGCCGACTGTTCGGCCACATGCCCGAACCCGTGGTGCAGATGAACGCGCAGGACATGGCGCGCCGACAGATCGGCGAAGGCGACCTGGTGCAGCTGACCTCGAAGCGAGGCTCGATCATGCTGCCGGCGCGCGCCAGCGCCGAGGTGGGGCTGAGCCAGGCCTTCGTCGCCATGCACTGGGGCGAGGAGTACCTGAGCGGCTGCTCGTCGAGCGGCACACGGCTGGCGGGCATCAATGCACTGACCACGTCGGCTTTCTGCCCGAGCTCGAAGCAGCCGGAGCTGAAGCACGCGGCGGTGAAGATCCTCAAGGCCGAGTTGCCCTGGTCGCTGCTGGCCGTGGCCTGGCTGCCCGGCGACGAGGCCCTGTCGGCGCATCGCGCGCTGCAGCCGATGATGGGGCTCCTTCCTTTCGCGACCTGCGTGCCGTTTTCCGGCAGCACGCAGGGCGCCGAACGCAGCGGCATCCTCTTTCGTGCCGCCGCGCACGACGCGCCCGACGATGCGCTGATCGAAAGGATCGAAGCCCTGCTCGGCCTGCAAACGCCCGACACCCTGCGCTATGCAGACCGCCGCCGCGGCCAGCGCCGCTCGGCGAGGCTGGTGCGCCGCGCGGACGGCAGCGCGGGCCTCGAAGCCTTCCTGCTGGGCGGCGACACCAGCGCCGAGGCATGGATCGCCACCCTGCTGCGCGAGGAACTGCCGGCACAGACCTACGGCCGCCTGCTGCTGTCGCCGGGCTCGAAGGCGCCGGTGGCTGTGCAGTCGCGCGGAAAGACGGTGTGCACCTGCTTCAACGTGGCGGACGGGGCGATCCAGACCGAACTGTCGCGCTGCGCAGGCACGCCGGACGAACGGCTGGCCAGGCTGCAGGGTGCGCTGAAATGCGGCACCAACTGCGGCTCGTGCGTTCCGGAGCTCAAGCGGATGGTGCGGGCGACGCCGGTCGAGGCGGAGGCGCTGTCGTGATGCGCCCGCAACCAGCTCCCTCCCCCTCTGGGAGAGGGTTGGGGTGGGGGCACGACAGCGCCACCATGCCAGCGCCGCTTGCCCCCATTCCAACCTTCCCCCAGCGGAAGGGGCCAAACCCATGCATAAGCCGACTCACATTCCGGCATAAGCGTTGCAGGACAATCCCCCTACCCATGGGAATCAGCCAATACATCAAGGAAATCGGCCGCGGTGCGCGAGGCGCCAGGCCGCTCACGCGCGAGCAGGCCACCGACCTGTTCGGCCAGGTGCTGGACGGCACCGTGACCGACCTCGAGATCGGCGGCTTCTGCCTGGCCATGCGCATCAAGGGCGAGACGCCCGAGGAGATGGCTGGCTTCCTCGATGCCACCCATGCGCGGCTGCAGATGATCCCCGCCGGCGACCGCCCGCTGATCGTGCTGCCCAGCTACAACGGTGCGCGCAAGCTGCCGGTGCTCACGCCGCTGCTGGCGCTGCTGCTGGCTCGCGAAGGCCTGCCGGTGCTGGTGCACGGAAGCGCGAGCGAAACATCGCGCGTTCTGGCGTCGAACGTGCTCGCCGCGCTGGGCCATGCGCCGATGACGGCAATCCGCGCCGTCGCCAATGGCGAGGCCGCCTTCGCGCCCACCGAGCTGCTGAACCCCGCGCTCAAGCGCCTGCTCGACGTGCGCCGCGTGGTCGGCCTGCGCAACCCCGGCCACAGCGTGGTGAAGCTGATGCAGCCCACCGCCGGCCCGAGCGTGGTGGTCGCCAGCTACACCCATCCCGAATACGCGCGCGTCATGGCCGAGACCTTCGAGCTGACGGGCATGACCGCCCTGCTCTCGCGCGGCCTCGAAGGCGAAGTGGTGTCCGACCCGAGGCGCACCGCGCAGATCGACGGCTTCGTGCGCGGCGTGCGCACCGAGCTGCAGTCTCAGCAGGCCGGCACCGCCTCCGAGGTGCCGGGGCTGCCGAAGGAAATCGACGTCGCCACCACCGCCGGCTACACGCGCCGCGTTCTGGACGGCGAGCTTCCCGTGCCGGAGGCGATCGCGGCGCAGGTCAGGCACATCACGCAACTGGCATTGGCATCCCACGCATGAACAACGACAACCCCACCTCCCTCATCGCCGGCCGCTGCACGCTGGTGGGCGCAGGACCCGGCGACCCGGAGCTGCTGACCATCAAGGCCGTGAAGGCGATCCAGGCCGCGACAGTGCTGCTGGTCGACGACCTTGTGAACGACCAGATCGTGCAGGCCTACGCCCGCCCTGGCGCACGCATCGTGCACGTGGGCAAGCGCGGCGGCTGCAAGAGCACGCCGCAGGCCTTCATCGAGCGGCTGATGATCACTGCCGTGCGCGAGGGCGAGACGGTGGTGCGCCTCAAGGGCGGCGACCCGTTCATCTTCGGACGCGGCGGCGAGGAAGTGGAGCACCTGCGCGAAGCAGGCATCGAATGCGCGGTGGTCAACGGCATCACCGCCGGCCTCGCCGCCGTGACGACGCTGGGCGTGCCGCTCACGCACCGCGACCATGCGCAGGGCGTGGTGTTCGTCACCGGCCACGCCAAGACCGGCGCCGGCGCGGCCGAAGACCCGACCGACTGGCGCGCGCTGGCCGCGACCGCGTACAACGCCCGGCTCACGCTGGTGATCTACATGGGCGTGTCGGGCGCGGCGCACATCGAGCGCGAACTGCTGCAAGGCCTGCCGGCCGACACGCCGGTGGCCGTCATCCAGCATGCGAGCCTGCCGCAACAGAAGCACATCGCGACCACGCTGGGCAGGCTGCAACACGGCATCGCCGAAGCGGGCATCGCGAGCCCGGCGGTGATCGTGGTGGGCGACGTGCTGCGCGGGCTGGCCGCTGCCGAGGCGGCCGTGGGCGAGACCAGGTTCGGCACCTGAATCGCGCCTGACCTGGGCGACCGAGGTGCAGGCAGCGCGGGCGCCGCGCACCACAACGTGGCATGGATCGTGCTCAGCGATGGGCAATGAATGCCGTCGCCACGCCTGAATCCGCCGCCGTCGAGATCGTCGCCCTCACCAAGCGCTACGCCCCGGGTACGCCGGCCGCCGTCGACCGGATCGACCTGCGCATCGCCAGCGGCAGCTACTGCTGCCTGCTGGGGCCCTCGGGCTGCGGCAAGAGCACGACCCTGCGCATGATCGCGGGGCACGAATCGGTCAGCAGCGGCGACATCCTGCTGGACAACCGCAACATCACGAACCTGCCCGCCGCCGCCCGCGGCACGGCGATGATGTTCCAGAGCTTCGCGCTCTTCCCCCATCTTTCGGCCACCGACAACGTCGCCTTCAGCCTCAAGATGAAAGGCGTGGGCAAGGCCGAGCGCCACAAGCGTGCCAACGATCTGCTGGAGCGCGTCGCGATGGGCCACCTCGCCGCGCGCAAGCCGGGTGAGCTTTCCGGCGGCCAGCAGCAGCGCGTGGCGCTGGCGCGTGCGCTCATCACCGAGCCGCGCGTGCTGCTGCTCGACGAACCGCTTTCCGCCCTCGACCCCTTCCTGCGCATCCAGATGCGCGCCGAACTGCGGCGCTGGCAGAAGGAGCTGGGCCTGACCTTCATCCACGTCACGCACTCGCAGGAAGAGGCGATGGCGCTGGCAGACACCATGGTGGTCATGAACCATGGCGTGATCGAGCAGGTCGGCTCGCCGCACGCGGTCTACAACCACCCGGCGAGCGAGTTCGTGGCGCGCTTCATGGGCGGCCACAACGTGTTCCATACGCCCGCCGGGCCGATCGCGGTGCGCAACGACCGCATGCGGATCGCAGCAGCCACGCAGGCAGCGGCGGATGGCGCCCTGGCAGCCACCGTCACCGACGTCGAGTACCAGGGCACCTACGTCCTGCTCGGGCTGGCGCTCGGGGGTGCAACCGCCGACGCAGCCGCGCCCCAGGGCGTCTCGGTGCTGCTGAGCGAAGCCGCCTTCCTCGCGCGGCCCTATGCGCACGGCGAGGCGGTGCACCTCTCGTGGGCCGAAGCCGATGCGCGCGTGCTCGGCCCCGGCGTCAAGCCGCCGGGCGAGCGAGCACCGGCGCCCACCGGCGCCGAAGCCGCCCGGAAGGACGACGCAGCCGTGCTCGCCGTTCCCTTCTGAGCGCCTTCGCCTCCCGCTTTTCTCCGCGTTCGTTTCCTTCACCTTTCCTTTTTCTTCAATGGAGACCCAGCCCATGACCGATTCCATCGACAACAACGGCCTGAAGCGCCGCACCCTGCTGCAAGGCACCGCCGGCATCCTGGCCACGGGCATCGCACCCTTCGTGCATGCGCAGGAGAAGATCGTGCTGCGCTACCTCGGCACGGCGGTGAACCAGGACAAGGCGATCGCCGAGAAGTTCAAGGCCGACACCGGCATCGAGATCCAGTACGTGGCAGTGACCACCGACGACGTGACCAAGCGCGCCGTCACCGCACCCAACAGCTTCGACCTGATCGACACCGAGTTCTTCTCGCTCAAGAAGATCGTGCCCACGGGCAACCTCAAGGGCATCGACACCAAGCGCGTGAAGAACGCAGACAAGATCACCTCGCTCTTCACCAAGGGCGAAGTGGCCGGCAAGAAGGTGGGCGACCAGGGCACGGCGCCGGTGAAGGTGATCTACCTCGAAGGCGAGAAGAGCAAGGCCTTCGCCAAGTCGGCCACGCAGTACATGTCGCTGATCCCGACCACCTACAACGCCGACACGCTGGGTATCCGACCCGACCTCATCAAGCGCCCGATCGGCTCTTGGGCAGAGCTGCTGAACCCTGAGTTCAAGGGCAAGGCCGCGATCCTGAACATTCCCTCGATCGGCATCATGGACGCCGCGATGGTGGTGGAGGCCAAGGGCCTGCACAAGTACGCGGACAAGGGCAACATGACCAAGGCCGAGATCGACCTGACGATCAAGACCCTGATCGAGGCCAAGAAGGCCGGCCAGTTCCGCGCGCTGTGGAAGGACTTCAACGAATCGGTGAACCTGATGTCCTCGGGCGAGGTGGTGATCCAGTCGATGTGGTCGCCCGCGGTCACCGCCGTGCGCAGCAAGGGCATCGACTGCACCTTCCAGCCGCTCAAGGAAGGCTATCGCGCCTGGGCCTCGGGCTTCGGCCTGCCGGCCACGCTCTCGGGCAAGAAGCTCGACGGCGCCTACGAGTTCATCAACTGGTTCCTCGACGGCTGGGCCGGCGCCTACCTCAACCGCCAGGGCTACTACAGCGCCGTGCTCGACACCGCCAAGACCAAGATGGAAGCCTATGAGTGGGCCTACTGGATGGAAGGCAAGCCCGCCGCCCAGGACATCAAGAGCCCGCAGGGCGACGTGATCGCCAAGGCCGGCTCGGTGCGCGACGGCGGCAGCTACGAACAGCGCATGGGCGGCATCGCCTGCTGGAACGCCGTCATGGACGAGAACGAATACATGGTCCGGAAATGGAACGAGTTCGTGGCTGCGTAAAGGGGCTCGCCCCAAGGCTTCGCGCACTGCGTGTCGCTTCGCCTCCCCCCTGACCGGGGGCGACACCTGCGGCCCGGCAAAGCCGGTTCCGCGGTGTCCCACGAACGGGCATCGCCTTGCTCGCCCTTGGACACAGTCTTTCGCTCCCATCCATGAGTACTCCCATCGCGTCCAGCCATGCTGCCACCGCTCCCGTTCACGCCGTGAAGGCCTGGTGGCAGGCGGCGCCGTTCGCGCTGGTGTTCCTGCTGTTCTTCCTGATTCCGCTGGCGCTGGTCGCGATGGTCAGTCTGTGGAATTTCAACGAGTACGAGCTGATACCGGCGGTCACGCTGCGCAACTACCTCAGCCTCTTCGAGGGCTGCTCGCGGCTCACCGACAACGGCGACCTCTGCGTCACGCTGAACACCTACCTGAGCACCTTCAAGTTCTGCCTGCTGGTGTGGGGCATCACGCTGGTGATCGGCTTCTCGGTGGCGTACTTCCTGGCCTTCCACGTGCGCTCCTCGACCATGCAGACGGTGCTGTTCGTGCTGTGCACGGTGCCCTTCTGGACCTCCAACGTGATCCGCATGATCTCGTGGGTGCCGCTGCTGGGACGCAACGGGCTGGTCAACCAGGCGCTCATGGGCGTGGGCCTGGTCGACCGGCCGCTGGAGTGGCTGCTCTTTTCCGATTTCTCGGTGGTGCTGGCCTTCGTGCACCTGTACACCATGTTCATGATCGTGCCGATCTTCAACAGCATGATGCGCATCGACCGCTCGCTGCTCGAAGCGGCCAGCGACGCAGGCGCCTCGGGCTGGCAGACGCTGTGGAACGTGGTGGTGCCGCTGTCGCGCACCGGCATCCTCATCGGCTCGATCTTCGTCATCACCATCGTGATGGGCGACTTCGTCACCATCGGCGTGATGGGCGGGCAGCAGATCGCCTCCATCGGCAAGATCATCCAGGTGCAGACCTCGTACCTGCAGTTCCCGCTGGCGGCGGCCAACGCCATGATCCTGCTGGCGGTGGTGCTGATGATCATCTGGGGCCTGACCCGGATGGTCGACATCCGCAAGGAGCTCTGAGATGCAGACACCCATCGGCGCCCAGCGCTCCCCCGGCTTCTGGCCGCTGGCCACCGTGTTCGGGCTCTTCGTGCTCTTCCTCTATGGCCCGATGATCACGATCTTCGTGCTGAGCTTCCAGGGCCCCGAAGGCGGACTGACGTTTCCGCTGCGCGGGGTGTCGCTGCACTGGTTCCACAAGCTGGCCGAGGGCCTGGGCACGGTCGACATCGGTGCGGCCTTCAGGCGCTCGCTGGCGCTGGGCGCGGTGGTGATGGCGTTCACCGTGGTGCTGTCGGTGCTCGCCGGGCTCGCGTTCCGAAAGAAGCTCGCGGGCAGCAACGCCCTCTTCTTCGTGACGGTCGCCAGCCTGATCATGCCGTCGATCATCATCTCGCTGGGCATCGGCCTGCAGTTCCGGCTCATCGACACCGGCATCAAGAGCGTGCTGACGGCGATGGACGCCACCTCGCTGCTCGAAGGCTACGGCACCGCGCTCGGCCTCTTCAGCTCCGCGCTGGGCGCGCACCTGACGTGGACGCTGCCCTTCGGGCTGCTCATCATGTTCGCGGTGTTCAACCGCTTCAACCCCGCCTACGAGGAAGCCGCGCGCGACCTGGGCGCCACCCCCTGGCAGACCTTCCGCTTCGTGGTGCTGCCGCTCATTGGCCCGTCGATCGTGGGCATCGGCATGTTCGGCTTCACGCTGTCGTGGGACGAGATCGCCCGCACCTCGCAGGCCATCGGCGACGTGAACACGCTGCCGCTCGAGCTGCAGGGGCTCACCTCGACGGTGACGACGCCTTCGATCTACGCGCTGGGGACGGTGACCACCGTGGTGTCGCTGCTGGTGATGGCGGTGGCCTTGGGCGCGGCGGCCCTGCTGCGGCGGCGCTCGGCACGCAGGCGCTGAGCATTTTTCCGTCGCCCCTCTAAAATCGCGCACCCATACAGGAGCCGAAGAAGAAGGAGAGGCGGGGCATGCTGGACATCGACAAACTCAACGAATTCACCCAGAACCACGGCGAACTGCGCCGCGGACAGGGCCTGGTCACCGGCACCATCGCGCTGAGCCTGGCCATCCTGTGCTTCCTGGGCGTGCTGGCCTTCCACTTCCCGCAGTACCTCACCACGCCCGAGCTGCGCAAGAGCTACAACGTGGACATGATGCGCATGATCCTGCTGGCTGCGCTGGTCATCTCGGGCGGGCTCTCGCTGGTCAACATCATCTTCAACCGCTCGCGCTGGCTGTCCTCGGCCGCGTTCCTGCTGGTGGCGGCCTCGGCCCTGCTGGGCGGGCACAAGGTGCCTGTTCACGACTTCGCGGACAACACGCCCTACATCGGGCTGGACTGGTTCATCCTCGACCTGCTGGGCTCCTCGCTGATCTTCATCTTCATCGAGAAGCTGTTCGCCCTGCGCAATGACCAGCCGGTGTTCCGGGAGGAGTGGCAGACCGACTTCCACCACTTCGTGGTGAACCACATGATCGTGGGCTTCGTGCTGCTGGCCACCAACCTGATGGTGCACAAGCTCTTCGGCTGGGCGGCCAACGACGGCATCCGGGGCTGGGTGAGCAACCTGCCCTTCTGGGCGGGGCTGCTGCTGATCATCCTGGTGGCCGACCTGGTGCAGTACTGGACGCATCGCGCCTACCACGAGGTGCCGGTGCTGTGGCGCCTGCACGCGGTGCACCACAGCGTGAAGAGCATGGACTGGATGGCCGGCTCGCGCCAGCACATCCTGGAGCTGCTGATCACCCGCACCCTGGTGCTGGCGCCCATCTACGTGCTGGGCTTCAGCAAGGACGTGATCGACGCCTACATCGTCGTGGTGGGCTTCCAGGCGGTGTTCAACCACTGCAACGTGAGCGTTCGGCTCGGCCCGCTGCGCTACCTGATCGTCACGCCCAACTTCCACCACTGGCACCACAGCCAGGACCAGGAAGCGCTGGACAAGAACTACGCGGCGCACTACGCCTTCCTCGACTACATCTTCGGCACCGCCGTGAAGAGCACCAAGCTCTGGCCCGAGAAGTACGGCGTGCTGGGCGACTACGTGCCCAACGGCTTCTTCAAGCAGCTGAAGTTCCCGTTCGTCTGGAAGGGCTGATGCGCATCGCTTTCCGCACCGCCGCGGCCCTCGTCGCGGCGGGCGCCGCCCTGCTGCTGTCGGCCTGCGCCACGCGGCTCGACCTGCCGACCAAGGACAACGGCCTGCGCCTGCGCGTGCAGAGCTCGGTCATCGCGCCGGGCAACGGCGGCGAACTCATCGCCGCCGACGCGCTGGCGCCGGGAGACATCCTGCTCACCTCCATCGCCACGGTGAATTCCTTCGGCATCCGGCTGGGCACCTTCTCACCGGTGAGCCACGCCGTGCTGTACCTGGGCGACGGCCAGATCGCCGAGGCCGTGGGAACCGGCGTGCGCGCACGGCCGCTTTCGGAGGTGGTCGACGAGGAACAGATGGTCGTGGCCTTCCGGGTGCCCGGCGTGGACGACGCGAGCGCTGCGCGCATGCGCGAATGGGCCCTGTCGCAGGTCGGCACCAGCTACAACACTGTGGGCGTGCTGTTGAACGCGCCCTTCGTGCTGAACCGGCGCCTGTGCGAGCTGCCGCTGGTGCCCTCAGCCGTGAGCCACTACTGCATGAGCGGCATGGCCATGGTGCAGCTGGGCGCAAGCCGCGACGACCAGTTCTTCTGCTCGCAGTTCGTTCTGGAGGCCTACCGTCAGGCAGGCATGCCGATCACCAACGCCGACCCGCGCTGGGTGAGCCCGGCCGACCTGCTGCACATGCGCGAGGGCGACGTGCCCTCCATCGCCGCCACGCAGCCGCTGCGCTACGTCGGCCACCTCAAATACAACCCGCCGCCGATCCTGGCGGCCGACGGACCTTGAGCGCGGCGAAGTTCGACGCCGTCGTGATCGGCGCCGGCGCCGCTGGGCTCTTCTGCGCCGGCGTGGCGGGCCAGCGCGGGCTGAAGGTGCTGGTGGTGGACCACAGCGAGAAGGTGGGCGAGAAGATCCGCATCTCGGGCGGCGGCCGCGCCAACTTCACCAACCGCGACCTCGACGTGCGCGCGCCGCAGCGGCACTTCATCAGCGACAACCCGAATTTCTGCCGCTCGGCGCTGTCGCGCTATGCGCCGCAGCAGTTCATCGAGCTGGTGCAGAAGCACGGCATCGCCTTCCACGAAAAGCACAAGGGGCAGCTCTTCTGCGACGGCTCCTCGCAGCAGATCGTCGACATGCTGCTGGCCGAATGCCAGGCCGGCGGCGTCGAGCGCTGGCAGCCGTGCAGCATCGGCGAGATCAGGTTTTCCGCCGGCAATGCAGACGGTAGCAGCGCAGGCAGCTATCGAATCGAGAGCAGCCGGGGCGCCATTGAGACGCAGAAGATCGTGGTCGCCACCGGCGGCCTGTCGATCCCGCAGATCGGCGCCAGCGATTTCGGCTACCGCATCGCCGAGCAATTCGGCCTGCGGATGGTCGCTCCGAGGCCTGCGCTGGTGCCCCTGACCTTCGGCGGCGAGGCGTGGGCGCCCTACGCCGAACTCGCCGGGCTGGCGCTGCCGGTGCGCATCGAGACCGGCGCCAAGAAGGAAAAGATGGCCTTCCTCGAAGACCTGCTCTTCACCCACCGGGGCCTTTCGGGTCCGGCGGTGCTGCAGATCTCGAGCTACTGGAAGCCCGGCGCCCCGCTGACACTCGACTTCGCCCCGGGCGTGAACGTGGCCGAGGCACTGGGCGAAGCCAAGCTGCGATCGAAGAAACGCATCGCCAACGAACTGGCCGCGCTGGTCCCCTCCCGGCTGGCGGACGCCTGGGTCGGGCGGGACCCAGCCCTGCAGCGCCCGGTCAACGAGGCCGCCGACAAAGCCCTGGCGGCCCTGTCGGAGCGCATCTCGCGCTGGCAGATCGTCCCCAGCGGCACCGAAGGTTACAAAAAAGCCGAAGTCACGGCCGGCGGCGTCGACACCCGCGACCTGTCCTCCCAGACCATGGAATCGAAGCAGCCGGGCCTGTACTTCATCGGCGAAGTGGTCGACGTGACCGGCTGGTTGGGCGGATACAACTTCCAGTGGGCCTGGGCCAGCGCGCATGCATGCGCCCAAGCCCTCTGAGGCAATGACAGGCCCTTGTTCCAGGGCACCGAAGAACCGGCTCTGCCGGGCTTCAGGTGCCGCCCCCCCGGCGAGGGGGGTTGGCGAAGCGACACGAAGTGCGCGAAGCCTGGGGGGCGTGCTATACTCTCGGGCTAACTTTTGGCCTTACCTCAACGGCCGCAAAAATTTTCAGTTGAGGAACCCCGGCCCGGGGCCCGATCTTCCCCAGGCCAAATCCATTTCAACGATTCATCAATGACCACCATCCGCGTTAAAGAAAACGAGCCCTTCGACGTCGCCCTGCGCCGTTTCAAGCGCACCATCGAAAAGCTCGGCCTGCTGACCGACCTGCGTGCCCGCGAGTTCTACGAAAAGCCGACCGCCGAGCGCAAGCGCAAGAAGGCAGCCGCGGTCAAGCGCCACTACAAGCGCGTGCGCAGCATGCAGCTGCCCAAGAAGCTGTACTAAGCGACACCCGGGCGGCGGGCCCCAGACGAAAGTCGGCCCGGTCGCCTCGTTGCCTCAGCCGCGCCAGGGAAACCTGCCGCGGCTTTGTTTTTTCCGAAAGGTTGCCGAATGACTCTCAAAGCACAGATCAACGAAGACATGAAGACGGCGATGCGCGCCAAGGACTCCGAGCGCCTGGCCACCATCCGCCTGCTGCTGGCCGCGATGAAGCAGAAGGAAGTCGACGAACGCGTGGAGCTCGACGACGCCATGGTCGTGGCCATCGTCGACAAGATGGTCAAGCAGCGCAAGGACTCGATCGCCGCCTTCACCACCGGCGGCCGCACCGACCTCGCCGACAAGGAAGCCGCCGAGATCAAGGTGCTGGAGGTCTACCTGCCCCAGCGCATGGGCGCCGACGAGGTCGCCGCCGAGGTGAAGGCCATCGTGGCAGAGCTGGGCGCCAAGGGCCCGGGCGACATGGGCAAGGTCATGGGCGTGGTCAAGACGCGCCTGGCCGGCAAGGCCGACATGGGCCAGGTCAGCGCAGCGGTCAAGGCCGCACTGACGGGCGCCTGAGCATGAACGCCGGCAGCCCAAGCGTCGCCATTCCCAAGGCCTGTGCCTGCCTGGTCGACGCACGGGGCCGGTTGCTGGTGTTCCGCCATCCCGAGGACGGCAACATGCAGCTGCCCAAGGGCACCATCGAGCCCGGCGAGTCGCCCGAAGCGGCGGTGCGCCGCGAGCTGCTCGAGGAATCGGGCATCGACTACGCCGGCGAGCTGCAGTCGCTGGGTACGCTGGACCGCGAATGCGAAGCCGGCATCGAAGGCAACACGCACCGCCACCCGCAGCTGTGGCACCTGTTCCTGATGCGCGCCGAGAGCCCCCTGCCCGAGAGCTTCACGCACACGGCCACGGGCAGCCCCGAGGAAGAAGGGCTGGTTTTCCTCTTCAGCTGGCTCGAAGCCGGCGATCCGATCGACGACTTCGCCCTGCCCTACCGCCAGACCATCGAGCGCGTGCGTTCGGCCCTGCTGCTGGCGGCCTGAGGCGCCGCCATCACGCCCCGGCCGCCCGCACGGCCATGTAGAGGCCAAGCAGCGCCAGCCCGACGAGAAAGCAGCGCCGGAACACCTCCACCGACAGCCGCTTGCGCAGCCAGGTGCCGAGCACCATGCCGCCGATGGCCGGCGCCAGCATGGCGACCGAACCTCCGATCGCCGACACCGGATACCCCCCGTTCACGGCCAGCCCGATGGCCAGCACCACCGTCGAGGTGGTGAACGAGATCCCCATCGCCTGGATCAGCGAATCGCGCTGGAAGCCCAGCGCCTGCAGGTAAGGCACCGCCGGCACCGCGAACACGCCTGTCACGGCCGTCACCAGCCCGGTGCTCATGCCCACCAGCGGCCCCACCCAGCGCGCCTGCGCATCGCTCACATGCAGCTGCCGCCCGGTCAGCCCCCACAGCGCATAGACGATCAACGCCACGCCGAGCGCGAACGAGGCCCAGGCGCCGGCCGGCACGCCCAGCCACAGCGCCCCGGCCAGCGTGCCGATCACCACGCCCACCTGCATGCCGCCGATGCGGCGCAGCACCGGCATGAAGGTCGCGCGGGGCCCGGTCTGCCAGATGTTGGTGACCAGCGAGGGCACGATCAACAGCGCAGCCGCCTGGGCCGGCGTCATCCACAGCGCGAGCAGCGCCATCGACACCGTTGGCAGCCCGAGGCCGACCACGCCCTTGATCACCCCGGCGAGCAGGTACACGGCCGTGGCGGCGGCCCAGAAAGCGGTTGCGTCGATCGGATGCGTCATCGAACGCCGACTCTGCCAACGAAGCCCGCCGCCGCAAATGCGGCATTCGCGAAGCGGGCCTCAGTCTGCGGCTGAGGCTCCTGGTGCACACTCCGCCGGATCATGCGATTCGACCTTACCGACCTGCGGCTCTTCATCCACGTCGTCGAGGCCGGCAGTCTCACTGCCGGTGCGGGGCGTTCGCACATGACCCTGGCTTCGGCCAGCCAGCGCGTGCGCGGCATGGAAGACGCACTCGGCAGCCCCCTGCTCACCCGCCATGCACAGGGCGTGCGCCCCACCGAGGCCGGCCGCACGCTGCTGCACCATGCGCGCGTCGTGCTGCAGCAGATGGAGCGCCTGCGCGGCGAGCTCGGCGAGTACGGCCAGGGCCTCAAGGGCCACGTCCGCTTCATGTGCGGCACCTCGGCGCTGACCGAGCACCTGCCCGAGGTGCTGAGCCGCTTCCTCGCGGAGCATCCGCGCATCTCGGTCGATCTGGAAGAGCGGCCCAGCCCCGACACGGTGGAAGCCCTGCGCGCCGGCCTGTGCGACATCGGCATCGTCTCCGACGCCATAGACAGCGAGGGCCTCGAATGCCACCCCTTCCGCCGCGACGACCTGGTGCTGGTGATGCCGCGCGGCCATGCGCTGGCCACGCGCCGGCGCCTGCGGCTGGCCGAAGTGGTCGACAGCGAATTCGTCGGCCTGCCCGCCGACAGCGCGCTGCAGCAGTTGATCACGCAGCACGTGCGCGCGCTGGGCAAGCACCTGGCCTACCGCGTGCGCGTGCGCAACTTCGAGGCGGTCTGCCGCATGGTCGAGTACGGCATCGGCGTCGGCATCGTTCCGCAGACCGCCGCCGAGCGGTGCGCCCGCTCGATGAAGATCGCACGCGCCTCGTTGGCCGACGCCTGGGCCGAGCGCACGCTGATGGCCTGCGTGCGCTCGTCGGAAGACCTGCCGCTCAACGCTCGGCGCATGCTCGATTACCTGGTCGCGCCGCCGCCCGACGAGATCAGGACGAAGCAGTGACCGGCCGCCCCAGCCGCACCCGCGCCGCCACGAACGCATCGAAGGCCTCGCTGCTGGTCTTTAGCGGCACATAGCCGAAGCGCTCCTTCAGCGCGGTGTTGAGCAGCACCGGCCGGTAGCGCAGGAAGTCGAGCTGCTCCGGCCCGTAGCGGCTGACGCCCAGCGCCGAGCCCGCCGCCAGCGCCGCCTTCAGAACGCCGGCGGGCCAGTCGACCGCATGCTTGCCGAGCCGCGAGGCGATCTCGTGGATGGTCAGAGCCCCATCGCCCGCGAGGTTGTAGCAACCGGACGGCGCGCCGCCGAGCGCATGGGCGATGGCGCCCGTCACGTCCTCGTCCCACACGAACACGAAGGGGCTCGCACTGCCGCGGATCGCGATGAGCCGCTTCTTCTCGAACAGCGCAGTGATCTGGTTGTCCACCCGCTCGCCCAGGATGGTGCCGATACGCAGCACCGTCTGCGCCAGCGACGGATGCCGCTCGCGGTAGTCGGCGAGCATCTCCTCCACCTGCCGCTTGTGGTCGGCGTAGGCGAACACCACGTTGCCGCGCAGCGGCTGCGACTCGGTGATCCACGCCGGGTTGTCGGCGTGGTAGCCGTAGGCCGCGCCGCTGGACGACACCACGATGTGCCGCACGCCGTTCGCCACGCAGGCTTCGAGCACGTTGCGCGTGCCGCCCACGTCCACCGAATGTTCGAAGGCGCGGTTCGAGTCCTTGCCCGGCGTGACGATGGATGCGAGATGCACCACGGTGTCGATGGCATGGTCGGCGATGGCTTCGGCAATGCGCGAGTCGCGCACGTCAAGCTGCCGGTAGGTCACGCCCATGAGCCGGCGGTCCGGCGGAACTTCGCGCACGTCGACCGCGACCAGCGCCTCCAGCCTGCCCTGCTCCGCCAGCGCGGCGAGCAGGCTTCGCCCCAGGAAACCATCGGCCCCCGTCACCAGCACGCGGCGCGCAACGAATCCTTCGCCGCTCATGGCTGCGTGGGCTTGCGCCCCCACCAGCTCGCCAGCGCGAGGCCGGCGATGATGTCCCAGAAGCCCCACACGCCCGCCACCACGGCCATGCCGCCGAGTCCGCCGAAGAAGCTGAAGATCAGCACCAGCCCGAGCCCCGAATTGCGGATGCCCACCTCGATGGACACCGCCCGCCGGTCGTAGTCGCCCAGCCCCGAGAGCCGCGCGCACAGGTAGCCGGTGCCGAAGGCCAGCGCGTCGTGGATCACCACCGCCATCAGCACCAGTCCCACGTAGTCGAGGAAGAAGTGCCAGTTGCCCGCGATGGCGCCGACGATGAACACGATCAGCGCGACGAAGCTCAGCACGCCCACCGGCTTCTTGATGCGCGCCGTGAGCGCCGGGAACCGGTGCGCGCAGACCACGCCCAGCACGAAGGGAATGCCGATGATCGCCACGATGTGCCCCAGCATGTCCAGCGGATCGAGTGCGATGGTCTTCAGCAGCGCCGAGGCCGTCGGATGCAGGCCGCCCCAGAACGCGAAGTTCAGCGGCATCACCACGATGGAGATCGCGTTCGAGATCGCCGTCATCGACACCGACAGCGCCACGTTCCCGCCTGCGCGGTGCGTGAGGATCTGCGAGATGTT
Organism: Variovorax sp. 22077; assembly: GCF_052044195.1. Lineage (NCBI taxonomy): Bacteria > Pseudomonadati > Pseudomonadota > Betaproteobacteria > Burkholderiales > Comamonadaceae > Variovorax > Variovorax sp. 22077. The sequence continues at coordinate 49,052 of NZ_JBQEQC010000020.1, read as the reverse complement.
TCCGGGCGGGCAGCAAGCCACGAGGATCATGCCCAGCGCGATGCTCGGACCGGGCTTGAGGATCAGCGTGAGCGCGTAGGTCACCGCCGGCAGCACGATGAACTGCGCGCCGATGCCCACGGCCATCGCGCCGGGCATGCGCGCCACGCGCCTGAAGTCCTCGATGCGCGTGTCCAGCGCGATGCCGAACATCAGGAAGCCCAGCACCACGTTCAGCAACACCAGCGAGGCGGGGTTGAAGTGCAGGCGTATCTCGTCGACGGGCAGCATGCGCGGGGCCTCCTTCTTTCTTCGTCTTCAGGCAGGGTCAGCCAGCGCCGCGGCGGCATTGCGCACGGCCGCGCGGTAGGTGTCCTTGTGCACGTAGTACGCCATGCGTTCCAGCTGCAGGTACTTGAAGCCGCCCGACAGGTCGGGTGCCGGCCCCTGCGCGGCGGCTCGTAGCGCAGCCGCCTTGGGCGAACCGCTGCCCTGCGCGCGGAAGTAGCGCGCTACCAGCTCGGCCTGCTCGTAGCGGCCCTGCCAGCCGATGCCGCTGGCCTCGATCATCCCGAGCACCGCGATGTTCTCGAAGCGCGGCGAGAAGATGTTGAGGTACAGCCGCGGCGCCATGCCCTGCCAGTTCAGCAGTTGGCGGTCGATGAAGGGGTAGTGCAGCGCGTAGCCGGTCGCCGCGAGGATCAGGTCGTACTCGCGCGCGCTGCCGTCCCTGAAATGCACCGTATGCCCATCGAGCCGCGCGACGTCGGCGCGCACGCCGATGTCGCCGTGGCCCACGTGGTGCAGCACCAGCGAGTTCACGACGGGGTGCGACTCGTACATCCGGTAGTCGGGCTTCGGGAAGCCGAAGCGCACCGGATCGCCGGTGAACCACTTGAGCACCGTCGAGTCGATGCGCTGCTTGAGCCATGGCGGCAGCGGCCGCTTGCCGCCCAGCGTATCGGCCGGCTTGCCGAAGACGTACTTGGGCACGAAGTAGTAGCCGCGCCGTACAGAGATGTCTACGCTCCTCGCGTAATGCACCGCATCAACCGCGATGTCGCAGCCCGAATTGCCTGCGCCGACGATCAGCACGCGCTTGTCCTTGAAGAGCTCCGGGTGCTTGTAGTCGCTGGTGTGCAGCAGTTCGCCGTCGAAGTTGCCGTCGAAGCTCGGCCGCTTGGGCTCGGCGAGCGTGCCGTTGGCGATGACCACGCCCCTGTATTCGGCCGTCTCGATCGTGCCCTCGCCGTCCTCGGTGGTGACGAGCCAGCGCGTGCCGGGAGCATCGCTCACGGGCTCGACGCGCAGCACGCGCGTGTTGAAGCGGAAGTGTTCCCGCAGGCCGAACTTGTCGGCGAAGTCGCTGAAGTAGCGGCGCAGTTCGCGGTGGCTCGGGTAATCGGCCACGCTGTCGGCCATCGGGAACTCGGTGAACTCGGTGGTGCACTTGCTCGAGATCAGGTGCGCCGAGTGGTAGACGGTGGAGCGCGGGTTGGAGATGTCCCAAAGCCCGCCCACGTCGCCATGCGCCTCGAAGCCCTGGAACGGCACGCCGTGCTTCTGCAGGTTGCGCGCGCCGGCGAGGCCGGAGGGGCCCGCGCCGATGAGCGCGATCTGTTCGTGGGTGGGTACGGCGTCGTTCGGCGTCGTCATCGGGTCGGAGGCTCCTTGGGGAGATCGGAGGAAAGACTGGAAGAAAGGCCGGGGATGGCCGTGGCGCCCGCCTCGCCCAGGCGCGGCTTGCGCGGCTGGCCGCGCAGCAGGCGGTCATGCAGCTTCTCCGGCAGGAGATCGAGCATCTTCGAGAGCCAGCCGATGCGGCGCGGCAGCACGATCTTCTCGCGCCCCGCGGCCACGGCCGCCAGCAGCCGGTGCGCGGCATCGTCGGCTTCGAGCAGCCCCGGCATCGCGAAGCGGTTGCCGGCGGTGAGCGCGGTGCGGATGTAGCCGGGGCTCACCGTGTGAACCGTGAGCCCGGTCTCGCGAAGCTCTGCGCGCAGGCTTTCGAGGTAGCGGATCAGCCCGGCCTTGCTCGCGCAATACGCGCCGTTGCCCGGCATGCCGCGCCAGCCCGCGATGCTGGCCATGCCGACCAGCGCGCCGCGGCGCTGCGCACGCATCGCGCTCACGAAGGGCTGAAAGGTGGTGGCCGCGCCCAGCAGGTTGATTTCGAGCATGCGGCGGAACACGGCCAGGTCGTCGGCCTGCGCGGTGTCGTAGCCGCCCGCGACACCGGCATTGGCGACCACCAGATCGGGCACGCCGGCCCTGGCCATCCAGTCGGCGGCCAACGCCTGCATCTGCGGCCCGTTCGACACGTCGGGGGTATAGACCGCGCAGCGCCCGGGCGCCCGCGCGGCAAGCGCCTCGAGCTTTCCGGCATCGAGCCCCGCCAGCGCGACCTGCGCGCCGCCTTCGATCAGCTCGCGTGCAAGCGCCTGGCCCAGGCCGCCGCAGGCGCCTGTGAGGACTACGTTGCGAAACTCCAGGGGCATCGGCTCGCGGACTCCGGGTGGCAAAACCCGGCCACTGTAGCCGCGCATGCGCGCCGCGCCCCCCGGCATTTCCCCTTGCTCAGGCGGCTGCCGAAACGGAGCTTCAGGAATGCGTCAGGCTTCGGCGCCCTGCGGAAACTCGATCTGGATCTTCACGTCGCCCGCGCGGGCCGCTGCCGCTTCCTCGAAGGCCCGCACGCCGTCGGCGAAGTCGAAGGTGCGCGAGATGAAGGGCTTCACGTCGACCTGGCCCGAGGCGATCAGCGCCAGCGCGCGCGGGAAGATGTTGGCGTAGCGGAACACCGACTCGATGCGCACCTCCTTCGACTGGATCGCGACGATGTCCATCGGCACCTTGCCGCCGGGCATGCCCACCAGCACGAGGCAGCCGCCGGGGCACAGCAGGTCGACGATGCCCTCGAAGGCGCGCGCGCTGCCGCTGGCCTCGAAGACCACGTTGGCGCCCCAGCCCTCGGTCAGCGACTTCACGGCCTCGGCCAGGTTGGTGCCGCGCACGTCGACGGTCGTCACCGCAGGGTTGCCGTCGAAGAGCGCCAGCTTCTCGGGCACGAGGTCCGCGAGGATCACGCGCGCCGCGCCGCCCGCGAGCGCAGCCAGCGCCGTCATCGCGCCGATGGTGCCGGCGCCGACGACCACCGCCACGTCGCCGGGCTTCAGCGCAGCCTTCTTGGCGGCCTGCAGGCCGATCGACAGCGGCTCGACGATCGCGCCCTCGCCGAAGCTCACGTTGTCGGGCAGGCGGAAGGTGAAGGCCGCCGGGTGCACCACGAAGGGCGTGAGGCAGCCGTGGATGGGCGGCGTGGCCCAGAAGCGCACGGCCGGGTCCAGGTTGTAGATGCCTTCGAGCGTGGCACGCGAATCGGCCGCGGGAATGCCGGGCTCCATGCACACGCGGTCGCCGGGCTTGAGGTGCGTGACCTCCGCGCCCACCTCCACCACCGTGCCCGATGCCTCGTGGCCCAGCACCATCGGCTCCTGCACCACGTACGGGCCGATGCCGCCGTGCTGGTAGTAGTGAACGTCGCTGCCGCACACGCCCACGGTGTGCATGCGGATCTTCACGTCGCGCGGCCCCACGTGAAGCGGAATGTCGAGCTCGCGCAGCCTGAGCTCGTGAGCCTTTTCCAGAACCAGTGCTTTCATGTCTTCGAGTCCTTGCAGAAGTGTTGTCGTTGTGCGGTCGATGTGTCGTCAATGCAATGAGGCTTCGGCGCGCAGCAGCGAGGCGCCCGAATCGATGTCGAACAGGTGCACCTGCGCCGGGTCGGCAACGAAGCGCACGCAATCGCGCAGACCGGGGCGTTGCGCGGCAGGCATGAGCGCGGCGACCTCGCCGCCGCCCCGGCCGAAGCTCACCAGCACCTCGTTGCCGAGATATTCGATGAGCTGCACTTCGCCGGCGAAGCCGCCATCGCGCCCGTCCTGCGTATCGACCTGCAGGTGCGCCGGCCGGATGCCCAGCGTCACGCGCTCGCGGCCTTCCAGCGCGAAGCGCCGCGGGTCCACCCACACCGTGCCCTCGCGGCCCGTCAGTTCGAAATGGCCGCCGGCTTCGCGCACGCTCATCTCCACCAGATTCATCGGCGGCGTGCCGATGAAGCCGGCCACGAAGGCCGAGCGCGGCCGCTCGAAGATCTCGCGCGGCGAACCGACCTGTTCGATGCGTCCGTCGCGCAGCAGCACGATGCGGTCGGCCAGCGTCATCGCTTCGTGCTGGTCGTGGGTCACGTACACGGTGGTGGTCTTCAGCGCCTGGTGCAGCCGGGCGATCTCGATGCGCATGTGGTTGCGCAACTTGGCGTCGAGGTTCGACAGCGGCTCGTCGAAGAGGAAGACCTTCGGCGTCTTGATCATCGCCCGCGCGATCGCCACGCGCTGCTGCTGCCCGCCCGACAGCTCGGCGGGCTTGCGCTGCAGGTAGCGTTCCAGCCCCAGCGTGTCCGACACCTCCTTGATGCGCGCGTCGATCTCGGCCTTGGGCACCTTCAGCCGCTTGAGGCCGAATGCGATGTTGTCGCGCACGCTCATGTGCGGATAGAGCGCGTAGTTCTGGAACACCATGGCGATGCCGCGATCCTGCGGCGGCAGGTCGTTCACGCGCTGGCCGCCGATCATGAGGTCGCCGTCGGAGATGTCCTCCAGCCCTGCGAGCATGCGCAGGATGGTCGACTTGCCGCAGCCCGAGGGGCCGAGGAACACGACGAACTCGTTGTCGGACACGTCGAGGTCGAACTGGTGGACGACCTGCGTGTCGCCGTAGCGCTTGATGATCTTGTGACAGCTGATTGCGGACATTTCGTTGTTCCGGGAAAGAGGGATCGCCTTGGGGCTCACGCCGCGTCGCGCCTGCGCTTGAACGCGGCGTTGAGGAAGCCGCTGAGCACGCCGACCATGAGCAGCGGCGGCAGCGACAGCAGGATGACGGACGCGTTCAGGATGCCCCAGGGCACGTCGCGCCCGAGCTGGCTCAGCTCCGAGGCCACGATGGGCAGCGTCTTGGCGTCCGAGGTGGTGAGCATCAGCGCGATGAGGAACTCGTTCCACACCAGCACGAAGCCGAAGGCGATGGCACCGATCAGCGAGCGCGCGGCGATCGGCAGCGACACCCTGAAGAAGATTGCGTAAGGGCCGTAGCCGTCGACGCGGCCGGCCTCCTCCACTTCCCTGGGCACCGCCTTGAAGGCAGGAATCGCGAGCCAGATCACGGTAGACAGCGTGAGCAGCGTGTAGGTGACGATCAGCGCGATGCGCGTGTCGTACAGCTCCAGCTGCAGCCAGATCACCATCAGCGGAATGGCTACCGCCACCGGCGGCAGGAAGCGCATCGAGAGCACGAAGAACTGGATGTCGTCGGCCCGACGCAGCGGATAGCGCGCGAGCGCATAGGCCGCGGGCAGCCCGAGCACCGCGCCGGCGATCACCGCCGAGCCCACCACCACGACGGAGTTGACGAGCCCCTGCGCCACCGCCTCGCGGCTGAGCACATAGACGTAGTTCTCCAGCGTGGGCGTGAAGAAGAACCTGGGCACCGCCGAGACGATGTCGACCCGGTTCTTGAACGAGTTGAGAAAGGTCCACAGCACCGGCACCAGCGCCGACAGCCCGGCCGCGCTCAGTACCAGCCGCGCGAGCAGCGTGCCGATGGAGAGCCTGTTCTTCTTCGGGGAAGCGCTCATTTGGGCCGCGTCCATTTCCAGATGTAGGTGAAGGCCACGGTCGAGGCGACCATCATCAGCACCGCCATGCTCGATGCATACGAGATGCGGCCCGACTCGATGAAGCCCTGCGAGAAGGCATACATGTCCAGCGTCTCCGTCGAGATGCCGGGGCCGCCGCGCGTCATCACGTAGATGAGGTCGAAGGCGCGCAGCGACTCCACCATCTTCACGAAGCACAGGCTGACCAGCGGCGCCTTGAGCATGGGCAGCGCCACGTAGGCGTAGACCTCCCAGGTCTTCGCGTGGTCCATGCGCGCTGCCTCGAAGGGCTGCGGCGGCAGGGTCTCGAGCAGCTTGAGCACGATGACGGCGAAGAACAGGCCCCACTGCCACACGTCGACGAAGGCCACGGTGAGCAGCGCTGTGACCGGGCTGGCCAGCAGGTCGAGCGGCTCGCCCGTGATCGCCTTGTACGGCCAGGTCAGCAGGCCGAAGAGCGGATGGAAGGCGAACTTCCACACGAAGGCGGCCGACACGCGCGGCAGCAGCACCGGCACGATGAACAGCATCGACAGCACATTGCGCCAGCGCGCGGTGGTGCACTGGAACATCAGCACGCCCAGCAGCACCGCGAGGCCCATGGTGGCGCTGACCGTCAGCACCTCCCACACCAGCGACACGCGCACCGAGTTGAGGAAGCGCCGGTCCGAGAAGAGCTGGACGTAGTTAGACAGCCAGACCCAGGCCGTGTCGGCCTGGCCCAGCTCGCGGTCCTGCAGCGAGATGCCGATCGCGAAAAGCGTGGGCACCAGCGCCAGCACTGCAAGCACCAGCAGGCCGGGCCCGATGAAGACGAGAGGGAGCCTCGTCGTCTTCTTTTTCTTCTCCCTGAGCGTCATTACTTCTTGCGCCGCGCGACCAGTTGCTTCGCGTAGCCGTCGAGTTCGTCGAGGCCGGCCTTGATGTCGGTGCGCGATCCCGTGATCAGCTCCTCGAGGATGATCCCCCAGCGGTCACCGAGGTCGGGCCAGGCCGGGTCCTGCCAGAAGTTCACGGCCGTGACCTTGCCGGTGTCGGCCAGCGCCTTGCCGAGGTCGGCGCCGTAGCGCTTGGCGAACTCGGGACTCGACAGCACGCTGGTGCGGTTGAGTTCGCCGAACTGGCCTTCCGCGAGGCGGCGCTGCTCCTGCTGCTTCGAGGTGGCCCATGCGATGAAGAGGCCGGCGCACTTCTTCGCCTCCTCGGTCTTGTTGGCCTTGGCGCCGATGGCCAGGCCGTGGCCGTAGCCGCCGCCGGTCAGAGGCGCGGGCGGCGGCAGGTAGGCGATCTTGCCGATCACGGTCGACATCTTCGGGTCGAGCGCGTTGCCGGCCAGCGGGGTCGATTCGACAAGCATCGCCACCTTGCCGGCAAGGAAGGCGCCGGTGGACTCGTCCCAGCCGCCGGTCTTGGTGCCGGGGGCCGAGTACTTGAACAGGTCGAGATAGGTCTGCGTCGCCTTCACCGCGGCGGCGGAATCGAACACGGGCTTGTCGCCGTCGAACCACTGGCCGCCGTAGCCGCGGAAGAACGGCATCCAGCGCCACACGTTGGCGCCCGAGCCGCGCTGGCCGCGCAACGCCACGCCGTAGACGCCATTGGCCGGGTCGTTGAGCTTCTTCGCCGCGGCGACGAACTCGTCGAGCGTGGTCGGCGGCTTGATGCCGGCCTTCTCGAGCAGGTCCTTGCGGTAGACCAGCAGGTCGCCGCCGCCGGTGAGCGGCGCGAACCAGACCTGGCCGTCGAAGGTGGCGACCTTCTGGCGGCCGGGGTCGAAGTCGGCGTAGTCGTACTCGGCGGGGTAGTACTTGGCCAGCGGCACGATCCACTTCGACTGGGCGAACAGCGGCACGTTGGCCTCGTCGACGTAGTACACGTGGTACTTGCCCACCGTGGAGGCGTCCGCGCGGGTCTTGGTGCGGCGGTCGTTCTCGTTGAGGTTGTCGATGTTGAACGAGGCGCCTCCGAGGGCCTTGAACTCGTCCTTGTACTTCTCGAGCAGGGTCAGCCCGTCGCGGGGCTGGGACAGGACGCGCAGATCCTCCTTGCAGACCTGCTGGGCCTGGGCCGCGCCGGCCCATGCGGCCAGCGCCGCCAGCAGCATCGCGCAGCGCTTCAGCCGGCACCGGTTTTCTTGAACAGCCATCGCTTTGTCTCCTATGAGCCTGTCGTGGATCGCCGGGGAATCACGGCGCGAACAGGTGGGACGAAGCGTAGGCAGCGGCGTCGCGGCTCCGCGTACACGCGAGCCGGGGCACTGGTATTTTGATGACCAGCCTGCCTGGGGTTTTGCCGGAGGCAGATTCGTACAAGGTGCCGGCCACGCCACGTCGGTTGCAAGATAAAACCAGATAGATAGAATCAATTCGGTCTTTTTTTGAAACCAGAATCGGCATCGCGCCGCACAGCCATGACCCCCTACCGCACCCTCGCCATCGACGGCCTGAAGATCTTCCATCGCGAGGCAGGCGACCCGGCGCTGCCCACCCTGCCCCTGCTGCACGGCGCTCCGGCCTCGTCCTTCATGTACCGGGAGCCGATCGAGCGGCTCGCGCATCGCTTCCACGTCGTAGCGCCGAGCGCCTGAGGAGAGCCGCCGTGGAACTGAACGCCGATGCGGCAAAGGCACGCCCGTGCCCCACGCCGTCGATATCGAACGCGCTGGCGCTCCTGTTCGCCGTCGCCTGCGGCCTGGCGGTGGCCAACGTCTACTACGCCCAGCCGCTGCTGGATACGCTGGCCCACACCTTCGGCATCCGGCCCGCCACGGTCGGCGTGGTCATCACCATCACGCAGATCGGCTACGGGCTGGGGCTGCTGCTGGTGGTTCCGCTGGGCGACCTCGCAGACCGGCGCAGGCTGATCGTCGGGCAGTCGCTGCTGTCTGTGGTCGCGCTGCTGGCCGTGGCGCTGGCGCCGAGCGCTGCGGTGCTGCTGCCGGCCATGGCCGTCATGGGCGTGCTGGCGGTCGTGACGCAGGTGCTGGTCGCCTACGCAGCGAGCCTGGCCGCGCCGGGCGAGCGCGGCCGCGTGGTGGGCACCGTCACCAGCGGCATCATCCTCGGCATCCTGCTGGCACGGGCGGTGTCGGGCACGCTGTCCGACTTCTTCGGCTGGCGCTCGGTCTACCTGGCATCGGCGGCGGCCACGCTGGTGGTCGCCGGCCTGCTGTGGACGGCGCTGCCGGCCAGCACGCGGCCCGTGCCGGGCATTGCGTACCCGCAGCTGATCCGCTCGGTCTTCGCCCTTTTCGCGCAGGAGCCGGTGCTGCGCATCCGGGCCGTGCTCGCGATGCTGATCTTCATGTCCATCACCATGATGCTGACGCCGATGGTGCTGCCGCTGACCGCACCGCCCTTCTCGCTGTCGCACACGCAGGTGGGGCTTTTCGGCCTCGCGGGCGCGGCCGGAGCCCTGGGCGCCGCGCGTGCCGGCCGGCAGGCGGATCGTGGCCGCGCGCAGCACACCACCTTCATCGGCCTGAGCGCGATGCTGCTGTCGTGGGGGCTCATCGCGATGCTGCCGTGGTCGATCTGGGCGATGGTGGCGGGCGTGATCGTCATCGACTTCGGCCTGCAGTCGGTGCACGTGGCCAACCAGAGCCTGATCTACCGCGTGCGGCCCGAGGCGCAGAGCCGGCTGACGGCCGGGTACATGATCTTCTATTCGATCGGCTCCGCCACCGGATCGATGGCTTCGACCATGGTGTACGCCCATGCGGGCTGGAACGGCGTCTGCCTGGCCGGGGCACTCGTCAGCGGCACGGCGCTGCTGTTCTGGGCGCTGACCCGGCACCTGACGCCGCGGGACACGGCCGCCTGAGGCCGGAACGGCTCAGTCCGCGGTGGCGAGCGGCGTGTTGCGCGCGGTGCGCAGCCCGAAGCGGTCCTGCGCCTGCTGGCGGTAGGCCGAGGGCGTCATGCCCTTGAGCTGCAGGAAGCGGCGGTTGAAGTTGGCGAGGTTCGCGAAGCCCACCTCGTAGCAGATGTCGCTCACCAGCCGGTCGGACACCTGCAGCATCTCGCAGGCCTTGGCCACGCGCAGCCGCGTGACGAAGTCGGTGAAGGTCGCGCCCATGTGCCGGTGGAACCAGCGCGAGAAGCTGCTTTCGGCCATGTTGGCCACGGCGCACACGGCCGGCAGCGAGAGCTCCTCGGTCAGGTGCCGGTCGAGGTAGTCGAGCACGCGGCGCATGCGGGTGTTGGCGCTCGGGTCTTCCCCGGCCGGGTCGGCGGTGCTCGAAATCTGGCGCCAGTCCGGCCAGCGGGCCAGTTCGTGCAACAGCCCGATGAAGGCCGAGAGCCGCGCCATGCCCTCCTGCTGCTGCACCCGCTGGAAGCGGTCACGCACGAGGTCGCCGATGCCGAAGAACTCGATGCCCAGCTTGGCCCGGTCGAGCATCGGCAGCACCGCCTCGAGCTCGGGGAAGAGGTCAGCGCCCTTGCGCAGCGGCTCGTCGCGGAAGTGGATGACCATGCTGCGCTCGGCGATGCCCTCCGGCGGCACGTCGTGCGAGATCCATGTGTGGGGCAGCCGCGCTCCCACGAGCGCGACATAGCCGGGCTCGAAGCGGCCGATGTGGTCGCCGACGAAGGCGTCGCCGCTGCTGCGGTTGATGCACTGCAGCTCGTATTCGTCGTGGTAGTGCCAGCAGTCGAAGGGCCACGGCACGCCGTGCTGCAGGCACCGTACCGAACTGCCGCCCGCCGGCTCGAAGCCCAGCCGCGGGTCGCGCATCAGTTCGTGCTCGAGTTCGGGTTTTCGCGCCGTGTTGTGCCTCATGTTCGACCAGCCTTCGCGCGCAGGCCGTGCGGCGCAGCCTTCAGGCGCCGGCGACCTTCATGCGGCTCACCAGGACCGATCCCGTGGTCTTGGCGCCGAAAGTGTAGGCATCGGCCCCGATGGCTTCAATACCCAGCAGCATGTCCTTGAGGTTGCCGGCGATGGTGATCTCCTGCACCGGGAAGGCGATCCTGCCCTTCTCGACCCAGAAGCCGCTGGCGCCGCGCGAATAGTCGCCGGTCACGTAGTTCACGCCCTGCCCCATCAGTTCGATCACGAAGAGGCCGGTGCCCAGCTTCGCGAGCATGGCGTCGAGGTCGTCGGTGTGCTTGGTCAGACGCGAGCTCAGGGTCAGGTTGTGCGAGCCGCCGGCGTTGCCGGTGGTCTTCATGCCCAGCTTGCGTGCCGAGTAGGTCGAGAGGAAATAGCCTTCGAGGCGGCCGGCGTCGACCACCTTGCGCGCCCGGGTGGTCACGCCCTCGTCGTCGAAGGGGGCGCTGCCCTTGCCGCGAAGCAGGTGCGGGTCTTCGGCCACGTCGACGTGCGCCGGCAGCACGGGCTTGCCCAGCGAATCGAGCAGGAAGCTGCTCTTGCGGTAGAGCGAACCGCCGCTCACGGCCTGCACCAGCGAGCCCAGCAGGCCCACGGCCAGCGGCGACTCGAACAGCACCGGGCATTCGACGGTCTTGATCTTGCGCGCCTTCAGGCGGCTGAGCGCCCGCTCGGCGGCGTAGCGGCCCACGGCCTGCGGACTGGCCAGTTCGTCGGCCGAGCGCATGGAGCTGTACCAGGCATCGCGCTGCATGTCGTCGCCCTTGCCGGCGATCGGCGCCACCGAGATGGAGTGCCGCGAGCTGGCATAGCCGCCACGGAAGCCGTGCGTGTGGGCGCTGAAGAAGTGGCTCTGCTGGGCCGAGACGCCCGCGCCCTCGCTGTTGGTGATGCGCTTGTCGGTCGACAAGGCGGCCTCTTCGCATTCCAGGGCCAGCTTCGCGGCCTGCTCGCTGGTCACGTCCCAGGGGTGGAACAGGTCGAGCTCGGGGTGTTCCTTGGCGATGTCCTCCTCGTCCGGCAGGCCGCTGACGGGGTCTTCGGCCGTGAAACGGGCGATGTCGTAGGCTGCCTGGACGGTCTGGGCGATGGCCGCCTCGGAGAAGTCGGAGGTGCTGGCGTTGCCGCGGCGGTGGCCCACGTAGACTGTGACGCCCAGCGACTTGTCGCGGTTGCGCTCGACGTTCTCGAGCTCGCCCTTGCGCACCGAGACGCTCAGGCCGCAGCCCTCGGAGGCCTCGGCCCCGGCGTCGGTGGCACCGAGCTTCTTGGCGTGCGCCAATGCGGTGTCGACCAGGTTTTCGAAGAAGGAACGGCTGTAGGCGAAGCCGGAATCGGCGCGCGAGGAGGATGTCGTCATGTGGTGGCTATGATACTTGCGCCCCCCATTTCCCGTTTTCAGCAGATTCCCGCCGCGCGTTGCAACGCCGCACGGCGCGGCCCAGAATCCATCCCATGTCCCGCAAACCCAAAAAAGGCTATTACGTCCGCGGCCATTTCGTGGCCGAAGGCAGCGAGCTCGACCTCGAGCTCAAGCGCGAGCTCAAGGGCTCCGACGACGCCAGCCGCACCGACCTGAAGCGCGAAAGCGAAGAGCTGCAGAAGCTGGGCGCCGAGCTGCTCACCCTGCGCGCCGGCCTGTTCGACGCCCTCCAGCTCGACGAGAAACTGGTCGAAGCCATCGCCGAGGCCAGGCGGATCACCAATTTCGAGGGCAAGCGCCGCCAGATGCAGTACATCGGCAAGCTCATGCGCAAGCTGGAGCCCGAGGTGCTCGAAGCCGTGAAGCAGGCCCTGCTGGAGCAGAACACCGTGCCCGCAGCCGAAGTGGCGGCCCTGCACGAGGCCGAGCGCTGGCGCGACCGCCTGATCGCCGACGACGACGCGCTGGGCGGCTGGATCGAGACCCACCCCGCCACCGACTCGCAACAGCTGCGCGCCCTCGTCCGCCAGGCCCGCAAGGACATGAAGACCGGCCCCGCCGGCGAAGCCCCCCGCCAGGGCAAGGCCTACCGCGAGATCTTCCAGCTGGTGCGCGCCCAGCTGGCCGTGCACGGCAGCGACGACCACGCAGCCGCTGCCGCCGCGCAGGACCGCGAGGAAGACGCATGAGCGCCGCGCCGGGCCGCCCCGAGCAAGCTCGCACCGCAGTGCGAAGAACGAAGGTATTCCAATGAGCGAAGGCGCATTCGACCCGGTGCGCATCGGCATCGTCTCCATCAGCGACCGCGCCTCCAGCGGCACCTACGAAGACAAGGGCCTGCCCTCGCTGAAGGAATGGCTGGGCCGCGCGCTGAAGAACCCCATCGAATTCGAGCCCCGACTTATTCCCGACGAGGCCGAGCGCATCAGCGCCACGCTGATCGAACTGGTCGACGCAGGCTGCTCGCTGGTGCTGACCACAGGCGGCACCGGACCCGCCCTGCGCGACGTGACGCCCGAGGCCACGCTGGCCGTGGCCCACAAGGAAATGCCGGGTTTCGGCGAGCAGATGCGCCAGATCAGCCTGCGCTTCGTGCCCACCGCGATCCTCTCGCGCCAGGTGGCGGTGATCCGTGACAGGAGCCTGATCATCAACCTGCCCGGCCAGCCCAAGTCGATCGCCGAGACGCTCGAAGGCCTGAAGGACGCCGAGGGCGCCCAGGTGGTGCCGGGCATCTTCGCGGCGGTGCCCTACTGCATCGACCTGATCGGCGGGCCCTACCTCGAAACCGACGACTCGGTCTGCAAGGCCTTCAGGCCGAAGTCGGCGATCCGCGCCCGCTGAGGCTTCAAGAGCGGTTTGCCGGCGCCCTCAACGGGCCGCCTGGACGCTCGCCTGGGCACTCTTCGCCTCGATGTCCTTCAGGCAGGCGTTGATGGCCGAGTTCGACGTGAGCTCGTAGCAGCGCACGGCGGCGGCGCGCATCGCCTTGTGCTGCTCCTGGCGCTCCTGCGCGGTGTCGATCTGGTAGCTCATGAGCCATTTCATGGCGAACGCGAGCACGACGCCGAAGCCGATCGCGAAACCGACCACGGTCGACCGCCAGGTGCTGCGCGGCGAGGCGGACACTGCGGCAGGCGCAGCAACCGCGCCCACGTCGAAAGCCATCGGCACCCGGGTCGACGATCCCCCATGAATCGCGCGGCGCTGCGGCGCGCGGGCCTCGGCCGTTCGGTTCGATGCGGAAGAAGACTTGGGGTTGCGGCTCATCGATCTGCGTGTCCTGAATCGGGCAGATTGTCCGATATCCGCCGCCCCGCTGTCGCGGGTTCAGGCCGGGGCCGGACCGAAGCCGTGGCTCTCCGCCGCCAGCTCGCAGGGCACCCGCTCGGCCTGCACGGTCGAGTGGTGGATGTCGAAGCGCTCGGCCAGCATCGCGCGCAGCCGCTGCACGAGCGGCGCGAGGTCGCCCACATCCGGCGTGCAGACCACGTGCACGCTCAGGCTCACCTTGCCGCTGGACAGCGCCCACACGTGCAGGTCGTGCAGGCTCGCCACCCCGTCGCTGCCCAGCAGCGCGCTCTCGACTGCCGGCAGGTCCACCTCGTCGGGCACGCCTTCGAGCAGCACGTTGAGGCTCTCGCGCAACAGGCGCCAGGTGCGCGGAAGTACCCAGAGGCCGATGGCGACGGCGATCACCGAGTCGACCCAGCCCCAGCCCGTGAAGCGGATCACGATGGCGCCGACGATCACGCCGACGGAGCCCAGCATGTCGGCCCACACCTCCAGGTACGCGCCCTTCACGTTGAGGCTCTCTTCCTTGCCCGACGCCAGCAGCCGCATGCCGATGAAGTTGACCAAGAGGCCGCCCGCGGCCACCAGCAGCATCATGGTCGACTGGATCTCGGCCGGCTGCGAGATGCGCCTGTACGCCTCGTACAGCACGTAGATCGCCACGAAGAAGAGCAGCACCGCGTTGAGCACTGCCGCCAGGATCTCGAAGCGGTAGTAGCCGAAGGTGCGCCGCCTGTCGGCCGGCCGCTTGCCGATGCGGATGGCCACCAGCGATATCGCCAGCGCCACCGTGTCGGTGAACATGTGCGCCGCATCGGACAGCAGCGCGAGGCTGCCCGACACCAGTCCGCCCACCACCTCGGCGACGAGGTAGACCGAGGTCAGCAGCAGCGCCCAGCGAAGCGCCTTCTCGTTGCCGCCGGTGGCGTGCGAATGCTCATGTGCCATGCGAACCTCGCAGTGAAGGATCTGTAGGACCTGAAGGATCGAGCGGTGCGCCGTGGGACTGCTGCTGCACCTGCAATTCCTCCTCGTCGCGCCGGTGCGCGATGCGATAGAGCAGCGGCAGCACCAGCAGCGTCAGCGCGGTCGAGGACAGGATACCGCCGATCACCACCGTGGCCAGCGGCCGCTGCACCTCGGCGCCGGTGCCGGTGGCGATGGCCATCGGCACGAAGCCCAGCGAGGCGACCAGCGCGGTCATCAGCACCGGCCGCAGCCGCGTGAGCGCGCCCTCGCGGATGGCCGCGTCCAGCGGCAGGCCGCCCTCTCGCAGGTTGCGGATGAAGGAGATCATCACCAGCCCGTTGAGCACGGCCACGCCCGACAGCGCGATGAAGCCCACCGCCGCCGAGATCGACAGCGGAATGCCGCGCATCCACAGCGCCACGATGCCGCCCGTGAGCGCGAACGGAATGCCGGTGAACACCAGCAGCCCGTCCTTGATGTTGCCGAACATCGCGAACAGCAGCGTGAACACCAGCAGCAGCGACACCGGCACCACGACCTGCAGCCGCTGAGTGGCCGAGGCCAGGTTCTCGTACTGCCCGCCCCACACGGTCCAGTAGCCCGCGGGAATCTTCACCTTGCCCATCGCCTCCTCGGCCTCGGCAACGAAGGAGCCCAGGTCGCGGCCGCGCACGTTGGCGCTGACCACGATGCGGCGCTTGCCGTCCTCGCGGCTCACCTGGTTGGGGCCCGGCGCGATGTCGAGCGTGGCCACCTCGCCCAGCGGAATGAAGCTGGTGCGCAGGGTTTCGGCGCCCGCGCCCTTGGGCAGGGCCACCGGCAGGCGCTTGATGGCTTCGAGGTCGGTGCGCAGTTCCTCGGGCAGGCGCACGATGATGTCGAAGCGCCGGTCGCCGTCGAACAGCGTGCCCGCCTCGCGCCCGCCGATGGCGGCGGAGATCGCGTCCTGCACGTCGCCCACGTTGAGGCCGTAGCGCGCGGTCTTGCTGCGGTCGATGTTCACCGTGAGCATCGGCAGGCCGGTGGTCTGCTCCACCTTCACCTCGGCTGCGCCGGCGATGCCATTGAGCACGCCGGCAACCTCTGCCGCGGTCTTGTTCAGCACGTCCATGTCGTCGCCGAAGATCTTCACCGCCACGTCGCTTCGCACGCCCGAGATCAGCTCGTTGAAGCGCAGCTGGATGGGCTGCGAGAACTCGTAGTTGTTGCCCGGCAGCTTCTCCACTTCTTCCTGCACTGCCGCGAGCACCTCGGCGCGCGAACGCTTCGGCGAGGGCCACTCGCTCTCGGGCTTGAGCATGATGTAGCCGTCGGAGATGTTGGGCGGCATCGGGTCGGAGGCGATCTCCGCCGTGCCGGTGCGCGCGAACATGCGCTCGATCTCCGGAAATTTCTGCTTCAGCGTGCGTTCGAGCTGCTTCTGCATCTCCACCGACTGCGTGAGGCTGGTGCCCGGAATGCGCAGCGCCTGGATGGCGAAGTCGCCTTCGCTCAGGCTCGGCACGAACTCCGTGCCCAGCCGCGTGGCCAGCAGCCCCGACAGCACCACCGCCACCACCGCGAAGGTGATCACCAGCGGCTTGGCCGACATCACGCGCGCCAGCAGCGGCTCGTAGGCGCGCCTGGCCCACAGCATCAGGCGGTTCTCCTTCTCGCTGACCTTGTTGCCGATGAACAGCGCCACGGCGGCAGGGATGAAGGTGATCGACAGGATCATCGCGCCCAGCAGCGCGATCACCACGGTGAAGGCCATCGGGTGGAAAAGCTTGCCCTCGACACCCGTGAGCGCAAAGATCGGCAGGTACACGATCATGATGATCAGCTGGCCGAACAGCAGCGCGCGCCGCGCCTCCTGCGAGGCAGCGAACACTTCGTGGAAGCGCTCGCTGCGCGTGAGCGGCCGTCCCTTGTGGGCCTGCGCGTGGGCCAGGCGCCGCACGCAGTTCTCCACGATCACCACCGCCCCGTCGATGATGATGCCGAAGTCCAGCGCGCCCAGGCTCATGAGGTTGGCGCTGACCTTCTGGTTCACCATGCCGGTGAAGGTGAAGAGCATCGACAGCGGAATCACCAGCGCGGTGATGATGGCCGCGCGGATGTTGCCCAGGAACAGGAACAGGATCGCGATGACCAGCACCGCGCCCTCGAACAGGTTCTTCTTCACCGTGGCGATGGCCTTGTCGACCAGCACCGTGCGGTCGTACACCGTCACGGCCTTCACGCCGGCGGGCAGCGTGCGGTTGATCTCCTGCATCTTCCTGTCGACGGCCTGCGACACGGTGCGACTGTTCTCGCCGATCAGCATGAACACCGTGCCCAGCACCACCTCGCGGCCGTTGTCGGTGGCAGCGCCGGTGCGAAGCTCACGGCCGATGCCGACCTCGGCCACGTCCTGCACGCGCAGCGGGATGCCGTTGGCGTTGCCCAGGATCACGTTGCCGATGTCCTCCGCCGACTTCACCTGCCCGGGCGCGCGGATGAGGTACTGCTCGCCGCGCTTCTCGATGTAGCCCGCGCCCACGTTGGCGTTGTTGCGCTCCAGCGCGAGCACGATGTCGCTCATCGTCAGGCCATGGGCCAGCAGCTTGGCCGGGTCGGGTGCGATCTGGAACTCCTTGGCGAAGCCGCCGATGGAGTTGATCTCCGTCACGCCCGGCACGTTGCGCAGCTGCGGCTTGATGATCCAGTCCTGTATCTCGCGCAGGTCGGTGGGCGAGTAAGGCTTGCCTTCCGCATTCCTGGCGCCCTCCTCGGCCTCGACGGTCCAGAGGTAGATCTCGCCGAGGCCGGTGGAGATCGGCCCGATCACCGGCGAGATGCCGCGCGGCATGCTCTCGCGCGCGGACTGGATGCGCTCGTTGACGAGCTGCCGCGCGAAGTAGATGTCGGTGCCGTCCTTGAAGATCACCGTCACCTGCGAGAGGCCGTAGCGCGAGAGCGAGCGCGTCTGCTGCAGCCCCGGCAGGCCGGCCATGACGGTCTCTATCGGGTAGGTCACGCGCTGCTCGGTCTCCAGCGGCGAGTAGCCGGGCGCGGCGGTGTTGATCTGCACCTGCACGTTGGTGATGTCGGGCACGGCGTCGATGGGCAGCTTCTGGTAGCTGAAGATGCCCAGCGCCGCCATGCCGAACACGGCGAGCAGCACCAGCCAGCGCTGCTCGATGGAGAAGCGGATGATTCGTTCGAACATGCGGGCTTCCTCAGTGGGTGTGCGTGGCCGAGCTCTTGCCCTGCTGCGACTTCACGACGAAGCTGCCGCTGGCCGCGTAGGCTGCGCCGGGCTTCAGCCCGCCGACGATCTCGACGCGCTTGCCGTCGCTGCGCCCCGTCTGCACGTGCTGCGGCATGAAGCCGCCGGGCACACGCAGGAACACCGTGGGCTTGTCTTCCACCGTCTGCACCGCGTCGGCCGCAACCGTCACCGGCGCCTCGGTCTCCGAGGCCACCAGCTCGACGTTCACGAACAGGCCCGGGCGCCAGATGCGCTCGGGGTTGGTCAGCGTGACGCGCGCGGTGGCGGTGCGCGTCTGCGCGCCGATCAGCGAACCCACGTACGAGACCTTGCCGGTCGCGGTCTGGTCGAAGGCGGTCGAGCGGATCTTCACCTGCTCGCCGATGCGCACCAGGTTCAGGTTGTTGGCTGCCACGCTGATCTCGGCCCACACAGTCGACAGGTCGGAGATGGTGAAGACGTTGACCGCCTCGCCCACCGATTCGCCGAGCGAGATGTGCTTCTCGACCACCATCCCGTCGAAAGGCGCGCGCAGTTCGTAGCGGCCCAGCGCCGACGCGCCGGGCGTGGCGCCCAGCGCCAGCAGCTTCTGGTTGGCGTTGGCCACGGCGATGCGTGCCTCCTGCATGGCCTGCTCGGCCTGCAGGTAGTCCTGCTGCGGCGAGATCTTTTCCTCCCACAGCTTCTTCTCGCGCTCGTAGGTGGTGCGGGCCAGCTCCAGCCGGCGCTGCGCCGACTGCAGCTCGCTGCGCTGCTCCGAAAGTCCCGGGCTCGACAGCACCGCGAGCACCTGTCCGCGCCGGACTTCCTGGCCCAGGTTGGCCGAGACGCTGTCGACCACGCCCGCCACGCGCGGCACCACGTGGGCCGTGCGGTCTTCGTTGAACTTGATCTCGCCGGGCAGCTGCAGCGACAGCTTGATGCGCGCGGGGCCGGCGCTTTCGACGGAGATGTCGGCGGCCTTGATCTGGTCGTCGGTGAAGGCGATCTTCTCCTCGTCTTCCTCGTGCGCGGCGGATTTCTCCTCGCCCTTGGCTTCGCCCGCGGCAGCCTTGGTTTCGCCCTTGCCCTCCTCGGCGTGGTGCTCCTTGTCGCTGTGGCCCTTGGCCTCGCCGTGGCTGTGGTCGTGGTCTTCGCCCGCCTTGGCCTCCTTGTGGCCCTCTTCCTTGTGGCCGCCCTCCTCGTGGTGCTCGCCGTCGCCATGGCCGGCGGCTTCCGAATGGCCGGCCGACTCGGGCTTGGCAGGCGCGCTGCGCAGGATCAGCGCCCCGGCACCCACGCCCAGTGCGAGCACGGCCGCGATGGCGATCAGCTGCTTCTTGCCGATGCGCTCGGCGAAGTTCTTGCGTTCTTCTGTGTTCATGATCTGTGGAATTCCTTGATTGCTTTTCAGCGTGCGGCGGGCGTGGTGGTGGTCAGCGTCGCGGCCGGGATGGCTTCGCCTTCATTGCCCAGCAGCCGGTCGAGTTCGCCCGCGGCGCGGTGCGCATCGGCCAGCGCGAGCAGGTACTGCGCGCGCACCTGGAACAGCGTGCGCTGCGCATCCAGCGCCTCCAGGAAGCTGAACTTGCCCAGCTCGAAGCCCTTGGTGGCGGCCTTGTAGGCGCTCTCGGCGCCGGGCAGCGCGTCGCGCTGCAGCGTCTCGGCGGTGGCATGCGCGGAACGCAGGCGCTCGGTGGCCTGCGCCACGTCGGTGCCCAGTTGCAGCTCGGCGGCGGCGAGGTCGTCGCGCGCCTTTTCCTCGCGGCTCAGGGCTTCGGCGACGTTGCCCCGGTTCGTGTCGAAGATCGGCAGCGGCACCGACAGGCCCAGTACCACCTGGTTGCGCCGGCTGCCGCCGTTCTCGCCCTCGGAGGCCGGCACGCGCTTGGCGCCGAGCGAGACGGTCACGTCGGGGATGCGCCTGGCGCGCTCCAGTTCGGCCAGCGCCTTGCGCCGCTCGACCTCCAGCCGGGCCTGCCGCACCACAGGCGCATCGGCCAGCCGGTTGGCGATGTCCTGCGCGGAGGCCATCGCGGGCAACTGGTCGACCGCGCCATCCACCTGCGTGAAACGCGGGCTCGGGTTGCCCCACAGCGCTGCGAGCTGCTGGCGAGCGGAGCGCAGCGTGCCCTCGGCCTGCATCAGTTCGACGCGGATGCCGGCCTCGGCCACGCGCGCCTTGGTTTCCTCCAGCGGCGAGACCTTGCCCGCCGCCACGCGGTTGGCGGCTGCGCGGGTGGCAGCCTGCGCGAGGCCGACCGAATCCTGCGCGAGCCGCAGGCGCTCCTGCGCGGTGAGTACGTCGAAGAAGGCGGTGACGGTGGCCGCGCGGATCTCCGCGCGGCGCCCTGCCAGGGCCGAAGTGGCCTGGTCGCGCGCGCGCTCGGCCGCCGTGACGCGGGCCGCGCGCTTGCCGCCCAGCTCGATGGGCTGGCTCAGCTGCAGCGTGGTGGTGCGGTTGTCGCGGCGCAGGTCTTCGAGCTGCGCGTCGAGCGTGGGATTGGGCCAGGCGCCGGCCTGCACGATAGCGGCCTCGGTCGCCTCCTGTTCGCGCAGCGCGGAAGACAGGCCGGGGTTGGCCTGCAGCGCCATGGCAACGGCGCTGCGAAGCGTGAGCGGGCCCGCGGGCTCCTGCACGCGGGCAGCGGCCGTGCCCGACGGCGCGGACATTGAAGACTGTGAATGAAGGGGCCCGGCCGACGAGGCCTGCGCGACCTGCGCGACCTGTGAAAAAGCCGGGGGCGCCGCCATGGCCAGCACGGCCAGCGGCACGAAGAGCGTGCGCATCGAATTCTCCTGGGTTGCGAAACAACGGACGGACGAATTCGGCGAGAGCTCGGCTAGCTGATGGTGGGTATCAGGAAGGGGTTGTGTTCTCTCGCCGAATCAGGCGGCGAGAGACCAGTCGGGGCGCACCGGAACGTCGGAGACGTGCGAGGCGAAGCGCTCGTCGGCCGTCGCACGCAGCGGCTGAGGCTCGTGCGCTGGCGACTGCGCGGGCTCGTCCAGCGCATCGGCGTGCTGGGCATGGCCGAACTGGCAGACGGCGCAGTCGCCGACCACGGCATTGGGCTGGGTGCTGGAGTTCTTCTGCGCGCCTTCGCCGCTGTGGCTGCGGTCGGTGCCGCGCGTCTCGCTTTCGTGGTGGCCCCAGTGGTCGGGCCGCGAATCGCGCTCATGCTGGCAGTACGCCGACGCCGACGCCCAGCTGAACTGGAACGGCAGCAGGGCAAGCATGAAGATGAGGAACCAGCGGCGCATGGAGGCAAAAAGTATATCGGCGGCCTGCGTCGGCCCTCGTGGCAATGGCCCTTCGGGGCGCAGGCCCGGCGCACTGTACGACGCGAAGGCGAGGCTTTGTCCGTCAAGCGTATTACCGAAACGTAACCCTGATTCCATGAGGGCTTCGATACGATCCGGCAATGCGTATCCTGGTCATAGAAGACGAGCCCAAGCTGGGCGACTACCTCAAGAAGGGGCTCGAGGAGAACGGCTACGTCGTCGACGTAGCCCGAGACGGCATCGAGGGGAAGTACCTCGCCACCGAAGGCGACTACGCGCTGATCCTGCTCGACGTGATGCTTCCCGGCATCGACGGCTTCTCGGTTCTCCAGGCCCTTCGCCGTACGAAGAACGTGCCGGTGCTGGTGCTCACGGCGCGCGACAAGGTCGAAGACCGCGTGCTCGGATTGCAGCAGGGCGCGGACGACTACCTGGTCAAGCCCTTCTCCTTCTCCGAGCTTCTGGCGCGCGTGCAGGCCCTCCTGCGCCGGGGCAAGGCGCAGGAATCCACGGTGCTGCGGCTGGCCGACCTCGAGGTCGACCTGATCAGCCGCAAGTGCATGCGCAACGGCATGCGCCTCGATCTCACGGCCAAGGAATTCACGCTGCTGCTGGTGCTGCTGCGCCGTCGCGGCCAGATCCTCTCGCGCACCACGCTCGCCGAGCAGGTGTGGGACATGAACTTCGACAGCGACACCAACGTGGTCGAAGTGGCCATCCGCCGGCTGCGCAGCAAGCTCGACGACCCCTTCGACGTGAAGCTGCTGCACACCGTGCGCGGCATGGGCTACGTGCTCGAAGACCGCTCCTGGCATTGAGCCCCCGGCCGCGATCACTTCAGAGCCGGCTGTCGCTCTGGCTCGCCGCGCAGACCCTGTTCGGGTTGAGCGTGATCTGCTTCGCCATCTATCTCGTCACGGCCTGGAACTTCGGACAGAAGCAGGAAGAGGAACTCTCCAACAAGGCCGTGCTGGTGCAGCACCTGCTGCAGGAGGCGGAAAAAGGCGGCGACCTCGTCTTCCTTCGCCACAAGCTCGACGACTTCTTCTCGATGCAGGACGACGTGACCCTGTCGATCTCCGCCGGCGGCAGGCAGCTCTTCGAATCGCGTCCGCTGGCCGGCGGCAAGTGGATGCTGCGCGACGTGCAGGTGCTATGGACGCAGGCCGGCACCACCACCCAGCTCGCCGTTCGCATCGGCGTGAACACCGCGCAGGAAGCCCAGCTGCTGCGCCGCCTCGCGTGGACCCTGCTGGGCGCCGTGGTGCTGGGCACCGCGCTGGTCTCGCTTACAGGCATGTGGCTGGTGCGCCGCGGCCTGAAGCCGCTGAAGACGCTGACCGAGCGCACCGCGGCGATGGCGCCCGACAAGGCCAACCAGCCGATCGACGCCGATGACTTCGCGCAGGAGCTGCGCCCCTGGATCACCCAGTTCAACGCACTGCTGCTGCGGGTGCAGCGCGCCTACGTGCAGCTCGAGTCCTTCAATGCCGACGTGGCGCACGAGCTGCGCACGCCGCTGGCCAACCTGATCGGCTCCACCGAACTCGCGCTCACTCGCCCGCGCAGCAACGAGGAGCTGCAGACCGTGCTCGCCTCCAACCTCGAGGAGGTCGGCCGGCTCTCGGGCATCGTCACTGACATGCTGTTCCTCTCGCAGGCCGAGCGCGGCGCGCCCATGCGCACCCGGGCGGTGACGAGCCTCGCCGCGCAGGCCGCAGACGTGATCGACTTCTACGACGCGATGCTCGAGGAATCCGGCCTGCGCGCAGAAGTGCGCGGCGACGCCATGGCCGACGTGGACGCAGCACTCGTGCGCCGCGCGCTCTTCAACCTGCTGGGCAATGCGATCCGCTTCGCCACGCCCGCCTCGACCATACGCATCGAGATCGCCGAAGAGATCGCCAAAGAAGTCGCAGAGCAAGGCGCCACGGAGTTCGCCGTGGCCGTGGTCAACAAGGGCGAGCCCATCGACCCGGCCGCCCTGCCCCGCCTGTTCGAGCGCTTCTATCGCGCCGCGCAGGCCCGCGACGGCTCCACGCGCCACCACGGCCTGGGCCTGTCGATCGTGGAAGCCATCGCCCGCATGCACGGCGGGCGGGTGTTCGCCGCGAGCCGTGGCGGCGAGACGCGCATTGGCTTCACTGTGGCCAAGCGCTGACCGAACTCAGGGCTTCGCGTGCGCGGCGTCCGCCGCCACAGCCTGCTTGCGGCCGATGAAAAGGTTGATCAGCGGCCCCGTCATCGCGGTGGTGGCCAGCGCCATTACCAGCAGCATGGTGAAGAGCTCCGGGCCGATGAGGCCCGCGTCGAGGCCGATCTTCATGACGATGAGTTCCATCAGCCCGCGCGCATTCATTAGCGAACCGGTGGCGAGGCTGTCGCGCCATCCGTAGCCCGCCATGCGCGCACCGGCCGCGCCGCCGGCGATCTTGCCCACGGTGGCCACGCCCACGATCAGCAGCATCGCACCCAGGCTCGCACCCGAGAAGGCGTTGGCCGTGGTGCCCAGCCCGGCGAGCGCGAAGAAGAGCGGCATCAGCACCACGATGGAGATCGGCTCGATGCGCTCGGTGAGCGACTTCAGCAGGCGGTCGTCGCGCGGCAGGCAGGCGCCGAACAGGAATGCACCGAACACCGCGTGCAGGTGCAGCCACTCGGTGACCAGCGAGGTCGCCAGCAGGCCGATCATCAGCGCCGCCATCACGGTGGTCGAAGGCTCGCCCTCTGGCGCCTTCACGCGCAGCAGCCACGCGAAGGCCGGCTTGAGCCCGAGGAACAACGCCGCCAGCACGACCGCCATGCCCAGCGTGGTCTTCAGCAGCCCCTGGTAGCCCTCTCCCGCGCCGACCAGCGCGATCACCACCGCCAGCAGGATCCAGGCGAACACGTCCACCACGGCCGCCGCGCTCAGCGAGAGCTGCCCGAAGGGCGTGCGCGTCATGCCGCGGTCCTTCAGGATGCGCGCCATCACCGGAAAGGCGGTGATCGACAGCGCCGCCGCAATGAAAAGCGCGAAGGGCCAGAAGCCCACGCCGGCCGGCGCCAGCGCGGGATGCAGCGCCGGCGCGATCGCGATGCCCAGCGCCATCGGCACGACCACGCTCAGCACGCCCACGTAGCCCGCGGAGCGCAGTTGCTCGCGCACCCCCTTGGAAGCCCGCAGTTCCAGGCCGACGACGAACATGAAGAGCACCAGCCCCAGCGTGGAAAGAGAAGACAGCCCCTGAAGCGACTCCTTCGAGAAGAGCTGCGCATGCAGCGAGGGAAAGAGCGCCCCCATCACCACCGGCCCGAGCATCAGCCCCGCCGCCATCTCGCCGACCACGCCGGGCTGGCCGACGTGGCGAAGGACCCAGCCGCACAGCCGCGCGGTGACCAGGATGACGATGAGCTGCAGCAGGAGCGAGGTGACGGACATCGAAGGACTCTGGCTGGAGAAGGAAGGGATATCCGGCCTATGTTAGTCCCAAGCCACCTCGCGCAGCCAGCCGGGCCTGGCCCTCCCGGACTGCCCCTGCGCCCCCTCGCTCACTTCGGCGTGCGCATCAACCGCAGCCCGTTCGCCACCACCAGCAGGCTCGCGCCCATGTCCGCGAACACCGCCATCCACATCGTCGCGCTGCCGAACACCGCGAGCACGAAGAACACGGCCTTGATGCCCAGCGCCAGGGTGATGTTCTGCCACAGCACCGAGTGCGCGCGGCGCGAGAGGCGGATGGTCTCGGGGATGCGGCGCAGGTCGTCGTTCATGATGACCACGTCGGCCGCTTCCATCGCGGTGTCGGTGCCGGCGCCGCCCATCGCGAAGCCGATGTCGGCCTGCGCGAGCGCGGGGGCGTCGTTGATGCCGTCGCCGGTCATCGCCGCCGCGCCGTAGCGCTGCTGCATGGCCTTGATGGCGTCGAGCTTCTCCTCGGGCAGCAGGTTGCCGCGCACGTCCTCGATGCCGGCGTGGGCGCCGATGGTCCTGGCGGTGGCGATGTTGTCGCCGGTGAGCATCACGGGCACCACGCCGAGCGAGCGCAGTTCGGCCACCGCCGCCTGCGACGATTCCTTGATGGTGTCGGCCACGGCGAAGAGCGCGAGCACGGCCTCGTTCGAAGCAAGCAGCGTGACGGTGCGGCCGGCCTCCTCGTGGCGCTGGAGCTCGGCTTCGAGCGACGGGGTGCAGAGCCCCCGCTCCTCGATCAAGCGATGGTTGCCCAGCACGTACGCCTGCCCCGCGTGCACGGCCTGTACGCCGCGGCCGGGCAGCGCGGTGAAGTCGGCGACTTCGCCCTGCCCGCCCTTCAACCCTTCGGCGATGGCCTTCGACACCGGGTGGTCGGAGCGGCCCGCGATGCTGGCGGCAATGGCGAACACCGCCGCCTGGTTGCCGGCCGAGGATTCGCCGACCAGCGACGACGCCACCAGCTTCGGCTTGCCTTCGGTGATGGTGCCGGTCTTGTCGAGTGCCACCGCCTTGAGCTTGCGCGCCTCTTCGAGGTACGTGCCGCCCTTGATGAGAATGCCGCGCCGCGCAGCCGAGGCCAGTGCGCTCACCACCGTGACCGGGGTGGAGATGACCAGTGCGCACGGGCAGGCGATGACCAGCAGCACCAGCGCCTTGTAGATGGCCTGCGTCCAGGTCCAGTCCATGAAGAACGGCGTGAGCACCGCGACGGCCAGCGCCAGCACGAAGACGGCGGGCGTGTAGATGGCGGCGAACCGGTCGACGAAGCGCTGCGTGGGCGCGCGCGAGCCCTGCGCCTCCTCGACCGCGTGGATGATGCGCGCGAGCGTGGTGTTGGCGGCCACGGCCGTCACGCGGAATTCGAGCGCAGCGGTCTGGTTGATGGTGCCGGCGAACACCTGGTCGCCGACGGTCTTGTCGACCGGAATGCTCTCGCCGGTGACGGGCGCCTGGTCGATGGCGCTGGTGCCCTCGGTGACGATGCCGTCCAGCGGCACGCGCCCGCCGGGGCGGATGCGCGCGATGGCCTCCAGCGGCACCTCGCTCGCCATCACCGTCTTCCAGCTGCCGTCGGCCTGCTTCACCTCGGCCTGCTCGGGCGCGAGGGCCAGCAGGCTCTGGATGGCGTTTCGCGCGCGGTCCACGGCACGGGCCTCGATGAGTTCGGCAATCGCGTAGAGCGCCATCACCATGGCAGCCTCGGGCCACTGTCCGATGATGAAGGCACCGGTGACGGCCACCGCCATCAGCGCGTTGATGTTCAGGCGCCCGCGCACCAGCGCCGCGAAGCCCTTCTTGTAGGTGTCGAGGCCCGCGAGGCCGATGGCGCCCAGCGCCAGTGCCATCTCGAACACCATGAAGCCCCGGCCCTCCAGCCCCATGAACGAAACCGACTCGGCCGCGATGGCCAGCACCAGCGCCGCGACCAGCCGCGCGAGCCCGGCGCTCATGCCTGCGATCTTCGCGGGTGCTGCAGGAGCGGCCTGCGCGCCCGGCGCATTCAGCGGCTCGGGCTTGAAGCCCGCCTTGCGGATGGCGGCAAGCGCCTCGGGCAGCACGCCGTCGTCGGTGGTGATGGCCATGGTGCGCTCGCCGAGGCGGAAGCGCAGCGCCTTGACGCCCGCGATGGGCTCCAGCGCGCGGCGGATCTCGGACTCCTCCACCGCGCAGTCCATGGTGGGAATCCGAAAGAGCAAGGCGCCCGTTGGCACGTCGCCGGCATCGGGCGCCAGCGGAATCGGGCCGTGGCCGGCGGTGCTGCTGCAGCCGCAGCAGGCGTCGGCCGGCTTGGCCTTCGGATGCTCGTGGGCGTGGTCATGTCCATGGCCGTGATCGTGGCCGTGCCCCTCCTCGTGTGCATGCGGATGAGAGTGCGCGTGCGAGCGCGGCACGGCCGGATTCAGGGCGTTCTGGTTCGTCATGGAATCGATTGGAAACCCTGAAGCAGGTGTAGAGTCAACCGCTCATGTCCACTCGTCCATTTGCCGCATCATGAAAATCGGAGAACTGGCCAAGGTCGCGAACACGCCGGTCGAAACCATCCGGTACTACGAGCGCGAACGACTGCTGCCCGAGCCCGCGCGCACCGAGGGCAACTACCGCATCTACGACGAGGACCACGCCCAGCGCCTGGGCTTCATCCGCCGCTGCCGCTCGCTGGACATGACGCTCGACGAGATCCGCAGCCTGCTGAAATTCCGCGATGCGCCCCAGGAAGACTGCGGCGAGGTCAACCGGCTGCTGGACGACCACATCGGCCACGTGGCCGCGCGCATCGCCGAGCTGAAGACGCTGGAGAAGCAGCTGAAGGCGCTGCGCCAGCAGTGCTGCGGCCCCGAATCGGCGAACGCCTGCGGCATCCTGCAGGAGCTCGACACCGCGGCGCTCGCGCCCGAGACCTTCGGGCAGCATGCGGGCCACGTGCACGGCGCGCTGCACGCCCCGGCCAAGCGCGGCGGCTGAGCGCGACTCCTGCGCGGCTTTCTTTCTTCTACTTGCCGATCAGCTGCGTGAGCTTGTCGGCCTCGAAGCTCTGGTCGCGCGCGGCCTCGCCCGGAACGCAGTCCTTGCTGCCGGGCTGGGCCGAGAGCTTCTCGATGGCCTGCCACAGCAGCGCGATCTGGTGCTCCTGGCTCGATGCGTTTTCGATCAGGCTGCGCATGGCCTGGCTCAGCGGATCGTCGTCCTGCGTGATGCCGTAGGCGGAGAACTTCTGCGGCGCGGCCACGTCGGCGCTCTCGCCCGCCTTCGACGGGATGATCCGCGCCGGGATGCCCACTGCCGTGGCACCGGCCGGCACCGGCTTGATGACCACCGCGTTGCTGCCGATCTTGGCGCCGTCGCCCACGACGAAGCCGCCCAGCACCTTGGCCCCGGCACTCACGACCACGTCGCGCCCCAGCGTCGGGTGCCGCTTGGTGCCCTTGTAGAGCGAGGTGCCGCCGAGCGTCACGCCCTGGTAGATGGTGCAGCCGTCGCCGATCTCGGCCGTCTCGCCCACGACGACGCCCATGGCGTGGTCGAAGAACACGCGCTCGCCGATCTTGGCGGCGGGGTGGATCTCGATGCCGGTCAGCCAGCGGGCCCAGTGCGCGATGGCGCGCGCGGGCCACTTGAAGCCATGGGTCCAACAGGCGTGTGCCCAGCGATGCAGAACCACGGCGTGGAAGCCGGGGTAGACCGTGATCACTTCCCAGGCGCTTCGAGCGGCCGGGTCGCGTTCGAGGATGCACCGGATGTCGGCGCGCAGTCTGGAGAACATCGCTGCCTTATGCCTTCTGTCTGTTGTCGTTATATCGATAGGGGCCGCGCAGTCTAAGGCCGGGTGTCTTTGCGTACGAACGATAAGGTTTTAGTCGCTCTCGGGCGTCTTGCCGCCCTTGTCCGCCCTGGGCGGCCGGGTCGCGTCGCTCATCGCCTTGGCGATGCCGCGCAGGATGTGGATCTCCTCCGGCGTGGGCTGGGCCCGGTTGAAGAGCTGCTGCAGCCTGGGCATGAGCTTCTTGGGCGCCCCGGGGTCGAGGAAGCCGATCTCCACCAGCGAGCGCTCCCAGTGGTCGAGCATGCCGGCCACGGCCTGCGCGTCGGCCGCCTGCACGGGCTGGACGGCCTCGCGCACCTCGTAGCCGCCCAGCGCCAGCCGCCATTCGTAGGCGATCACCTGGATGGCCGCGCCCAGGTTGAGCGAGCCGAATTTCGGGTCGGTGGGAATGCTCAGGGCCACGTTGCAGCGGTAGACGTCCTCGTTGCGCATGCCGAAACGCTCGGAGCCGAACAGGAAGGCCACGTGCTGGTCGCCCTGTTCCGCCAGGGGCTCCAGGTGCTCGCGGGGCGAGCGCGTGGGCGGACCGAAGTCGCGCGGAATCATGGCGGTGGCGCACATGTGGGTCACGCCGTCGAGGGCCTCGTCGAGCGTCTCGACGATGCGGGCGTTGGCCAGCACGTCGAGCGCGCCGCTCGCGCGCTGGATGGTTTCCTCGCGCCGCAGCACGTTGGCCCAGCGCGGGGCCACCAGCACCAGGTCGGAAAAACCCATGGTCTTCATGGCGCGGGCGGCGGCGCCCACGTTGCCGGCGTGGCTGGTCTGGATCAGGATGAAACGGGTGCGCATGGGGGGGTTGGCGGACACTAACGGGCGGAGCCGGTAAAATCCCCCGATTCTCGCCGCCCGCATCGCCGGGCCGTCTCCGGGGGCCCTCCCCACCGTTCTTCCCACAATCCAATGTCGTCCCCCAACCTGCATCCCATGCTCAACGTGGCCGTCAAGGCCGCACGCGCCGCCGGCGCCATCATCAATCGCGCCGCCCTCGACGTGGAGGCCGTGCGCATCTCCCAGAAGCAGGTCAACGACTTCGTCACCGAAGTCGATCACGCCAGCGAGCAAGCGATCATCGAGACGCTGCTCGGCGCGTACCCGGGGCACGGCATCCTCGCGGAAGAATCCGGCAGCCAGTACGGCGCCAAGGACTCCGACTACGTCTGGATCATCGATCCGCTGGACGGCACCACCAACTTCATCCACGGCTTCCCGGTCTACTGCGTGTCGATCGCGCTGTCGGTGCGCGGCAAGATCGAGCAGGCCGTGGTGTACGACCCCACCCGCAACGACCTCTTCACCGCCACCAAGGGCCGCGGCGCCTACATGAACGAGCGCCGCATCCGCGTCTCGAAGCGCACCCGCCTCAACGAGTGCCTGATCTCCACCGGCTTCCCCTTCCGTACCGGCGACAACTTCAAGCAGTACCTGGCCATCATGGCGGACATGATGCCCCGCGCCGCCGGCCTGCGCCGCCCCGGCGCCGCCGCGCTCGACCTGGCCTACGTGGCCGCGGGCTTCACCGACGCCTTCTTCGAGACCGGCCTGAACCCCTGGGACGTGGCCGCGGGCTCGCTGCTGGTCACCGAGGCCGGCGGCCTGATCGGCAACTTCACGGGCGAGCCCGAGTTCATCGACCAGCGCGAATGCCTGGCCGGCGCCCCGCGCGTGTACGGCCAGCTGGTGCCGCTGCTGTCCAAGTACTCCAAGTTCGCCACCGTCGACGAGAAGCTGCGCGCCAGCGACCGCGTGCGCGCCGTCTCGGCCTCCGCCAAGGCGAGCGCCGGCACCGCGGCCGACGCCTCGGCCGACCTCTACGCCCGCAGCACGGTGCCGGGCTTCGCCGACGAGGCAGCCGAAGCCGAAACCCCGGCCGCGCCGGCGGCGGCACCCGCTCCGCGCAAGCTCACGCGCGTGCGCCGCGAGGCACCCGCCAACGGCGCGCCTTCCGAAGGCAACTCCTCCGCCAAGTGACGATGCAGGGGCCCAGCAGCGCCGCGCCCCGGGTCCGTGCTGCTCTGCGCATCGCGCTGAGCCACTACGTCGCGAGCGGGCTCACCGTCGCGCTGGGCCTGCTCTTCATCTCCGGCGGAATGCATTTCTGGCTGGGCACCATGGCGGCCTCGGCCGCCGCCACCGGCGTGATCGTCACCGCGCCGCCCGACCTGCCCGGCCCGCGCCGCGGCAAGTTCCTGCAGATGCTGCCCGCGCCGCTCATCGGGCTGCCGCTGTTCTTCGCGGTGCAGATGCTGCACAGCGCCCCCATCCGCCTCGGGCTGCTGCTGGTGCCCGCCACCTTCATGGCCTTCCTGGCCATGGCCTGGGGCAAGCGGGGCATCCCGATCGCCATCGCGGTGATGTTCTCGATGGTGTTCTCCATGGCCACGCAGGCGCCGCCCGACATGGCCGACGCCATCAAGCGCACCTGGCACTTCGGGCTGGGCGCGGGGCTGTACGTGATCTGGGCCACGCTGGCCAACCTGGCGCTCAACGGGCGCTTCCGCACCCAGTCGATCGCCGACGTGCTGTATTCGCTGGCCGCGCTCATGCGCACCGAGGCCAGCCAGTTCCTGCCGCAGGACGAGACCCGCGACGTGCGCGACACGCCCGCTCCCATGCTGGGGCGGCTGCTGCGCGAGCAGGCCGCGCTGGCCGACCAGCTGCAGGCCACGCGCGACATCGTGCTCGAATCGCCGCGCACCCCGCGCCGCCAGCGGCTTGCCGCCATGCTGGTGATCGTGCTCGAGATGCGCGACCAGCTGCTGGCCAGCGAGCTCGACCTCGACACCCTGCGCGCCCACCCCGCGCATGCCGAGGCGCTCGTCGAGATGCGCCGCGTGCTCGAGGAGCTGGCCGACGAGACCGTCGCCCTGGCCGACGCGCTCATGTTCGGCCGCCAGCCCGACGCGGTGGCCGACCGCCGCCCGCGCCTGGCGGCCATCCACGTCTCGGCGGACGACGGCACCGCCGGCGGCGGCCACATCGGCCCCACCGCCGCGATGCTCGCGCGCGGGCTGGCCAGCCGCATCGGCCACATCAACGACGAGGTGCTGCGCCTGTCGGCCATGGCGCGCGGCGACGCCGAGCCCAACCTGGCCGTGGTGCGTGCCAACTGGCAGCTCTTCGTGAGCCCCACCGACTGGTCGCTGCGCCCCTTCTTCACGCTCTGGAGCTGGGACCAGCCCCCGCTGCGCCACGCGATCCGCGCCGCCCTCGCCATCGCGGCCGGCTACGCCATCGCGGTGTCGATGCCGTGGGGCTCGCACGACTACTGGATCCTGCTGACCATCGTGGTGGTGCTGCGCGGCAGCCTCTCGCAGACGCTGGAGCGGCGCAACGCCCGCGTGGCCGGCACGCTGCTGGGCTGCGTGCTCGCGGTGGGGCTGCTGTCGGCGCATCCATCGGCGCTATGGCTGCTGGTCATCGTCACGGTGTCGCAGGCCATCGCGCACAGCTTCGCCGTGCGGCGCTACCTGATCACCGCGGTGGCCGCCACCGTGCTGGGCCTGGTGCAGGCCCACATGCTGAACGTGGGCGTGGCGCCGATCTTCGCGCTGTTCGAGCGCATCGCCGACACGCTCATCGGCGCCGCGCTCGCCTGGGCCTTCTGCTACGTGCTGCCCTCGTGGGAGCGCACGCAGCTGCCGGCGCTGGTCGCACGCGTGCTCACCGCGCAGGCCCGCCATGCGCGGCTGGCACTGGGCCTGGGCCAGCTCAAGGCCATCGACAGCAGCCCCGAGCTCGAATGGCGCCTCGCGCGCCGCGAGGCCTACGACAGCCTATCGGCGCTGGTGCAGGCCACGCAGCGCTCGCTGTCGGAGCCGCGCGCGGTGCAGCCGCCACTGGAGCCGCTGGAACACCTTCAGGCCCACAGCTACCAGCTGCTCGCGCAGCTCAGCGCGGTGAAGTCGATGCTGGTGCTGCGGCGCGACCGCCTCACGCCCGCCGAGGTGGAAGGCCCCATCGGCCGCACCGCGCAGCGCATCGAGGCCGCCATCGGAACTATTCCAACCACCGGTCCCTCCCACCCCGAGAGTGCCGGTTCGACCACAGTCGGCGGCCCGATCCCGCTGCCCGACCCGTTCGACAACGACATCAGCCCCTGGCTGCTTCGCCGGCTCGACCTGGCCACGGCACTCGCCACGCAGCTGCGCGACGACGCAGCGCGCATTCTTCAACCTCTGAACGAGACAACAGAACAAGCGAAGACGACTCCCGCCTGATGACCAAAGAGATACTTGCCCACCCCTGGTTCGGCACCTGGCTTGCCGCCCTGATCGCAGTCCCCCTCTCTCTTCTCGCGCACCGCATCGTCGGCATGGTGCTCAGGCGGATCACCCGCCCCGCGCCGGCCATCCATGCGATGGTGGTCAACTGCAGGGCGCCCGCCCGGCTCGTGTTCCCGCTGGTCGCGCTCACCATGGTGTGGCAGGGCGCGCCGGACGACCTGCGCTTCATCGGCAACGTACGCCATTTCACCGGGCTGCTGCTCATCGCCGCCACCACCTGGCTGGCAGTGAAGGCCATCAGCGGCTTCGCGGAAGGCGTGCTGGCGCAGCATCCTTCCGACGTCGCCGACAACCTGCAGGCCCGCCGCGTGCTCACCCAGACGCGCGTGCTCGCGCGCACCGCGATGACCGTGGTGGTCGTGGCCGGCGGCGCGATGATGCTCATGACCTTCCCGGGCGCGCGCCAGGTGGGCGCAAGCCTGCTGGCCTCAGCCGGCGTGATCGGCATCGTGGCCGGTCTGGCGGCCAAGCCGGTGTTCAGCAACCTCATCGCCGGCCTGCAGATCGCGCTGGCGCAGCCCATCCGCATCGACGACGTGCTGGTGGTCGAAGGCGAATGGGGCCGCGTCGAGGAAATCACCGGCACCTTCGTGGTCGTGAAGATCTGGGATGAGCGCCGCCTGATCCTGCCGCTCACCTACTTCATCGAGAAGCCCTTCCAGAACTGGACGCGGCATTCGGCACAGCTGCTGGGCGCGGTGTTCATCTACGTCGACTACGGCATGCCCCTCGCGCCGCTGCGCGAAGAGGTCGAGCGCATCGTGAAGGCCGCGCCCGAGTGGGACGGCCGCTTCTTCAACCTGCGTGTGACCGACGCCACCGAGCGCACGATGCAGATCCGCGTGCTCTGCACCGCCGCCACCTCGGGCCTGACCTTCGATCTACGCTGCACCGTGCGCGAAGGCCTCATCGACTTCATGCAGCGCGAGTACCCGCAGTTCCTGCCGAAGATGCGCATCACGGCTGACGGGCTGCCCGAGCGCGAGCAGCTGCCGCAGCAACCGCAACCGGGACAGGCCCCGGCCTGACCCTGCCTTGAACAAGCCCGAGCCGGCCCCCGCGCCCGAACGCAAGTCCGCGCTCACGCGAGCGCTGCTCTATGCCTTCGCGGTGCTGTGCCTGGTGCTGGGCCTCATCGGCGTGGTCGTGCCGGGCATGCCGACCACGGTATTCATCCTGATGGCCGCCTGGGCCGCGGCGCGCAGCTCGCCCCGGCTGCATGCCTGGCTGCTGAACCACCACCTCTTCGGCCCGCTGCTGCACAACTGGGCCAACGGCCGCACCGTGAGCCGGCGCGCCAAGTGGAGCGCGACCGTGACGATGGCGGCTTGCGCGGTGATCGTCTCGTTCACCGCGCACCGCGCGTGGCTCGCCGGCCTGGCCATCGGGTGCATGGCCTGCGTGCTGGCGTGGCTCTGGTCGCGGCCGCTGCCTCCGGCCTAGCGGCGCGGCGGCTTTTCCAGTTCGGGCGCGGCGATGGGGCGCGCCGGAATCGGCACCGACATCACGATCGACGTGCGCGTCTCGCCCAGGTGGTTGATGCTGCTCACGAAGGCTTCCAGGTGCTCGATGTCGCGTGCGGCCACCTTCAGCACGTACGAGTCCTGCCCCGTCACGTGGAAGCATTCGAGCACCTCGCGCCTGCCCTCCAGCAGCTTCAGCAGCCGCGCCTTGTCGGGCTGCGGCGTGGTGATGCCGACGAGCGCCATCACCGTGTAGCCCACATGGCGCGGCGGCACCACGGCGCGATAGCCGGCGAGCACGCCGGCTTCTTCCAACCGCTTCACGCGCTCCGAGGTCGAGGGCACCGACAGGCCGACCTGCCGCGCCAGCGCGGTGAGCGAGGTGCGCGCATCAGCCTGCAGCACTTCGAGGATCTGCCAGTTCTTGCTGTCGATTTCCATGGATTTCAGGCTTCAGTCGATCGATTCGTCTTGAATTTAAGGCGAAAAGCGCATTCCGCCTGAGCTTCGCCATTCTCTTCAGGCCACGTCGTAAAGACAATTTACGAATGGACTCTACCCTCTTCCTCAAGGCCCTCGTCATCGGACTCTCCATCGCTGCACCTGTCGGCCCCATCGGCCTGCTCTGCATCCAGCGCACCCTCGCGCACGGCCGAACCATCGGCTTTCTCAGCGGGCTCGGCGCCGCGCTGGCCGACGCGTTCTATGGCGCCATCGGTGCGCTGGGCGTGTCGGCCGTCATCGCCTCGATGGTGGCCGCGCGCGTGCCGCTGGCGCTGGGCGGCGCGGCATTTCTCGCTTGGATGGGCGTGCAGCTTCTTCGCGCGCCGGTCGCCACGCAGGCCCGTCAGGCCGCCGACGCCACCACGCCGCTGAGGGCCACGCTCTCGGTCTTCGTGCTGACGCTGGCGAACCCGATGACGATCCTGTCCTTCGTCGCGGTGTTCGCTTCCATCTCCACCGGCAGCACCGCCGGCGGCACCCAGGCCGCGACCATGGTGCTCGGCGTGTTCCTGGGCTCCGCGCTGTGGTGGCTGGGGCTGTCGACGATGGTGTCGTCGGTGCGGCACAAGCTCAGCGCGAAGACCATGCAGTGGATCAACCGGCTGTCGGGCGCGATCCTGCTGGCCTTCGCGGTGTATCAGCTGTCGACGTTGCTGCCGCGCTGACCTGGAGCCTCGGGCTTGCGCCCCATCGGCGGAAGGTCCAGGTTCGTAAACGCGCGCAGCACCCACTCGACCGGCCCGTAGACGAAGCGGCCCAGCCACCAGCGGCTCAGCACCAGTTGCGCCGCGAAGATCGCGAAGGCGATGCCGGTGGCGGCCGTCGGCCCCACGTTGCCGATCCAGCGCAGGCCGTAGGCCAGGAAGAGCCATGCGCACACCAGCGACTGCATCAGGTAGTTGGTCAGCGCCATGCGGCCGGCCGGTGCGAGCACGTCTTCGATCACTCGGCCGCGCGGCGACAGCATCAGCAGCACCAGGCCGGCCGCATAGGCTGCCGTGAGGAATGGCGCGGTGAGCAGCGTGGCCGCGAGGCCGTAGAGCTCGCGCACCGGGTTGTCCAGCCGGATCGAAGGAAAGGCGTACACCGCAGCGCCCGGCAGCCCGATGACCAGCCCCCAGCGCAGCAGGCGCTTGAACAGCGGCCGATACGCATCGGCATTGGCGAACAGCTCGCGCCGCCCCGCGATGAAGCCCGCGAAGAACATCGCCAGGGCCGTCGGCGCCTGCACCAGCCCGGTGATCCACCAGATCTGCGAGAGCTCGCGCAAGTGCTGCACGATCACGGTGAAGGGCGTCCCGCGATACGCTGCCAGCGCCGCGACGGCATCCGCATAGGCCGTGCGCGTGTCGTTCGACACGCCCGCCTTCACCAGCAGGTAGCCGATGCCCGCCCACAGCAGCGAAGTCGCCAGCACCAGGAACACCGCGGCGCGTGCCATGAACACGTCGCTGCGACGCCGCAGCATCAGCAACACCGCTCCCAGCACCGCGTAGGTGGTGAGGATGTCGCCGTGGTACAGCACCACCGCATGCACCAGGCCCAGCACCCACAGCCCCACCAGCCGCCGCCCCATGCGCGGCGTGAAAGCCTTGCCGCCGCGCTCGGCCGACTGCATCTGCAGCGTGAAGCTGTAGCCGAAGAGAAAGGAGAACAGCAGGTAGAACTTGGTCTCGAACACCAGCGTGCGCACCAGCAGCGCCGCGCGTTCGAGCACCGACTGCGCCATCGGGTCGGGTATGCCAACCCCGTAGTAAGTAGAGGAGAAGCTCGCGATGTTCACCACGAGGATGCCCAGCAGCGCGAAGCCGCGCAGGGCGTCGACCAGCGATTGGCGCTCGCCGGGCATCGTCTTTTCGCTGCCGCTCATGCCTGCACTCCCTCGATCGCTCGGTGCCTTGCCGCAACGATCTCGCGGATGGTCTCGATCAGCAGCTGCGTGCCTTCGGCCGGCTCGTCGCCACGCCGCATGGTGAGCCCCACCGCCCCTTCGGTGCTGGTGGTGTCGATGGCCAGCCGCTTGAGTTCGCCGCGCTCGACCAGCCCTTCGACAGCCCCCTGCGGCGCGAACCAAACCGCATCGGAGCGCTGGAGCAGCCCCAGCACGAAGCTGGTGTCCGTCGCCTCCACCAGCCGGCCGGGCAGCGCCATGCCCTGCGCGATGAGGAATGCGTCGGCCGTGTGCCGTATCAACGTGCCCGACACCGGCAGTACCAGCGGATGGCCCGCCAGCGCGTCGAGCGGCGGCTTGCGCCGCGCCGCCAGCGGATGCCCCGGCCGCGCCACCAGCAGCAGCGGCTCGCTGTAGAGCTGCTCGAAGGCCAGGTCGGCCATGGCCGAGGCCTGCGCGAGGCGGCCGAGCACGAGGTCGATCTCGCCCTGGCGCAACTGAGTCATCAGCTGGGCGTTGGTGCCGCTCACCACGCGCACACGCAGCGCGGGCTGCGATTCATGCAGCGTGGCCACGGCCTCGGGCAGCAGGTTGGCCACCATGTTCGGCAGCGCACCGACGGCGACGCGCAACTGGTCAGCCTCGGGCTGGTCCATGGCCAGGCCCAGCCCTTCGCGCAGACCGCGCAGCGCCGAGACGGCATGGCGCACCAGCACCTCGGCGGCCGGGGTTAGCTCCACGCCGCGCCGGCGGCGCAGCAGCAACTGGCGGCCGACGATCTCTTCCAGCTCGGCGACCGTCTTGGAGACGGCCGGCTGCGTGAGCGACAGCGCCTTGGCCGCGCGCACCAGGTTGCGCTCCTGCGCCACCATCACGAGGCACTGCAGGTGGCGCATCTTCAGGCGCCCAAAGTTCATGTCTGACACGGCGTTTCCTCAGGACAATGGCCGCTTCAATATAACCAACTGGAATAGCTGGCAGAAGAGCTTTCAGTTGTGCCGCCCCCGCCGCGCACCTAGAGTTGCCCGGACAACGGAGACAAGACGACATGACCACCGGTTCGCCCAGCAACTCCTTCGGCGGCACGCGCCGCCGCCTCGCCGCTGCCCTGGCGGCCTGCGCCGCCCTTGCCTTCGGCGCCGCCGCGCCCGTGCAGGCCCTGGCCGCCGACGCGCCCTACCCCACCAAGGCGGTGCGGCTGCTCGTCAACTTCCCGGCGGGCGGGCCCATCGACATCCTGGCCCGTGCGCTGGCCGACGCGATGCAGAAGGACCTGAAGCAGCCCTTCATCGTCGACAACCGACCCGGCGCGGGCGGCAACATCGGCGCCGACCTGGTCGCCAAGAGCCCGGCCGACGGCTACACGGTGCTGCTGGGCATCGACAGCACCTTCACCATCAACCCGCACCTGTACGCCTCGATGCCCTTCGCGGCCAAGGACCTGAAGCCGCTGATGATCTTCAGCTCCTCGGGCCTGGCCTTCGGCGTGGCGCCCGGCGTGAAGGCGAAGACGCTGCCCGACTTCATTGCACAGGCCAAGACCGAGCCCGCCACCTTCAGCTCGGCCGGCAACGGCAGCCCGGGCCACATCGCCGCCGAGATCTTCGCGAGCGACACCGGCGCGAAGATCACGCACGTGCCCTACAAGGGCAACGCGCCCGCCGTGCTGGCGCTGATGGGCGACGAGGTGCAGGCCGGCATCCTCGCCACGCCGGGCCTGCTGCCGCAGGTGCAGTCGGGCAAGCTGCGCGCCCTGGCCGTGACCGGCAAGCAGCGCTCGCCGCTGCTGCCCCAGGTGCCGACCGTGGGCGAACTGGGCCTGAAGGGCCTCGAATTCGAGGTGCTCTATGTCTCGATGCTGCCGGCCGGCACGCCCGAGCCGGTTGCGCAGACCCTGCGCACCGCGCTGCAGAAGGCGATGGCGCTGCCCGAGATCAAGTCGCGCCTGGCCACGCTCGACATGGTGCCGCTCGGAGAAACCGGCGCCGCCGCCAGCGAGCACCTGGCCGCCAACCAGGCGCGCTACGGCCGCTTCGTGAAGGCCACCGGCATGAAGGTCGACTGAAAACGGCGGCAGACAAGGAAGACAGGGAAGACAGGCACAGGCAGAACAGCTGCGGAGGAAGGGTAATTCCGGTGAATGGTTGATTTGAACAATCGAGCGCGGCCTCTTCAGAATCGTCCGCAACTGCGGATCCCGCGGCCATACTCGATTGCCATCGATAGCCATCGCCTGAACGACGACACAAGGACCTGCCCAACATGCTGCCGACCCCATTCCGCCCCATCACCCGCCGCCTTGCCGGTCTGCTGGCCATCGCCGGCCTCGCGACGGCTGTCGCTACCGGCGCGACGGCCGCCGAGGTGAAGTTTGACACGCCCCTGCGCATCGTGGTGGGCTACGCCCCCGGCGGCGCCACCGACCGCGTGGCGCGCATCGTGGGCGACAAGCTCACCGCCCGCCTGGGCGTGCCCGTGGTGGTCGACAACAAGCCCGGCGCGGGCGGCCGCCTCGCCGCACAGCAGGTGAAGACCACCCCCGCCAGCCAGAACGTGCTGATGCTCGCCAACCCCGCCGTGATGATCGTGGCGCCCCTGGTCTTCAAGGACAACAACTACGACCCCGACCACGACTTCGTGCCCGTGTCGTACGTCAACGACTACAACTTCGCGCTCGCCGTGTCGCCCACCCTGCCCGTGCGCGAGCTGAACCACCTGCTGGCCTGGATGCGCGCCAACCCCAACCAGGCCAACGTCGGCGTGCCGGCCACCGGCAGCCTGCCGCACTTCTTCGGCCTCATGGTGGGAGAGAAGGCCAAGGTGCAGACCCAGGTGATCGGCTACCGCGGCTCGGCCCCGCTGCTGAACGACCTGATCGGCGGACAGATCCCTATCGCGGTGGACACCGAAGACGTCGTCGTGCCCCAGCACACCGCGGGCAAGGCGCGCATCCTCGCCATCTCGGGCACCAAGCGCTCGCCCTTCGTGCCCGACGTGCCCACCTTCAAGGAGGCCGGCCTCGACCTCGCCGCCACCGGCTGGAACACCTTCTTCGCGCCGGCCAGCATGCCCAAGGAAAAGGTCGAGCGCCTCGCGGTGGTGATCCGCGAAGTCATGCAGGACGCAGACACCCAGCGCAAGTTCAAGGACTCGGGCATGACGCCCGTGGTGAGCACCCAGGCGCAGACCGCCGCGATGCTCAAGGCCTACCGCGCGCAGTGGGCGCCCGTGGTGCAGAAGTCCGGTTACCAACCTTAAGCAAACCCCCAGTCTTCGCGCACTTCGTGTCGCTTCGCCAACCCCCTTGCAGGGGGCAACACCGGCGGCCCGGCAGAGCCGGTTCCGCGGTGTTCCCCGAACAGACCCCGAGCCTCGAAGGCGCGATCAACTTATGACCAGACCCAACATCATCTTCATCGTGGCCGACGACCTCGGCTATGCCGACCTCGGCTGCTACGGCGGCCGCGACGCGGTGTTCGGCCCCGTCTCGCCCGTGCTCGACGGCCTGGCCGCCAACGGCCTGAAGCTCACCCAGGGCTACTCCAACTCGCCCGTGTGCTCGCCCACCCGCTTCGGCATGATCACCGGCCGCTACCAGTACCGCCTGCGCGGCGCGGCCGAAGAGCCCATCAACAGCCGCAGCCGTGGCAGCACCACCCTGGGCCTGCCCACCGACCACCCCACCCTGCCCTCGCTGCTGAAGGCCAGCGGCTACCAGACCGCCCTCATCGGCAAGTGGCACCTGGGCTACCCGCCCGCCTTCGGCCCCCTGCGCTCGGGGTACGACGAATTCTTCGGCCCCATGTCGGGCGGCGTCGACTACTTCACCCACTGCGACTCCACCGGCCGCCACGACCTGTGGTTCGGCGAGGAAGACAAGCAGGAAGACGGCTACCTCACCGACATCCTTTCGAAGCGCGCCGTCGACTACGTCGAGCGCATGGCGGAACTTCAGAAGAAAGAGGACGACGCCCCCTTCTTCCTGAGCCTGCACTACACCGCTCCGCACTGGCCCTGGGAAACCCGCGACGACGCGGCCAAGGCCCCGAACATCAAGAACAACCTGTTCGACCTGGCCGGCGGCAACATCCACGTGTACCGCCGCATGATCCATCACATGGACGAAGGCATCGGCTGGATCATGGACGCGCTCAAGAAGCACGGCATGGCCGACAACACCCTGGTCGTGTTCACCAGCGACAACGGCGGCGAACGCTTCTCCGACAACTGGCCGCTCGTCGGCGGCAAGATGGACCTGACCGAAGGCGGCATCCGCGTGCCATGGATCGCGCACTGGCCCGCAGTGATCGGCAAGGGCGGCGAGAGCGCCCAGCTGTGCATGACCATGGACTGGTCGGCCACCATGCTCGAAGCAGCCGGCGTGGCCGCGCACCCCGACTACCCGCTGGACGGCGTCTCGCTCATGCCCGTGCTGAAGGACGCGAAGCAAACCTTCCGCCGCCCCCTGCATTGGCGCATGAACCACCGCGGACAAGAGGCACTGCGCGACGGCGACTGGAAGTACCTGAAGGTCGACGGCAACGAGTACCTGTTCAACATCCCCGGCGACGAACGCGAGCGGGCGAACCTGGCGAAGAAGGAGCCGGAGCGGCTGGCTGCGATGCGGGCGGACTGGCAGGCTTGGAATGCGACGATGCCGGCGATTCCGGAGGATGCGACTGTGAGCCTGGGGTATTCGGTCAAGGATATGCCGCAGAGGTGATCGGCGACGGCGGCAGGGCTACCATTCTGCGCTTTGCTCAGAGACGCGGAGCGGCATCTCTGCGGCAAGGGAAGCTGGACCTGTATGCCGACACCATCAACCGAAGAACTGGAGGAGCGCCTTCGCGAACTTGCGAGACGCTCCCCGTGGTTCGCACCCGCCCTGCGCGCGGTGCGTGACCAAGGCCTGGCCTCGTGGTGCATCGGGGCCGGTGCGGTACGCAATCTGGTGTGGGACGCCTTGCACCGCTACTCGACACCCACACCCCTGGCCGACGTGGATGTCGCGTATTTCGACGCGACGGACCTCACGCCCGAGCGCGACACAGAGATTCAACATCGCTTGCGCTCCGCCCTGCACGGCACACCTTGGGAAGTCACCAACCAGGCAGCGGTGCATTGCTGGTTCGAGGGGCACTTCGGGCATGCCGTCGAGCCGCTGTGCTCGCTGCACGATGCGGTGGCGTCGTGGCCGGAATACGCCACCTGCGTCGGGCTGACTCTCAATGAAGACGATTCGATCACCGTCATCGCGCCGCACGGCCTCGGCGACCTGTTCGGCTGCGTCGTGCGCCGCAACCCCGCGCGTGTGAGCCTGGACACCTATCGCCAGCGCGTGCTGCAGAAGAACTACGCGTCCCGCTGGCCGAAGGTCAAAGTGGTGGAAGCCTGATCGCGCGGCAGCGCTGAGGGCGGGCGGCCCGCCAGCCGACGACTCTCGCGCGCCAGATGCGGCTGGTCGGCGTAACCGGCCTCGGCAGCCAACTGCGCCAGCGGCGTCGATGGCTCCGCGCGCGCCAACTGCAGGAAGCGCTGGTAGCGCAGCAGGCGCGCCAGGGTTTGCGGGCCGTAGCCGAAGTGCTTCACGAAACGGCGGCGCAGCGTGCGCTCGGGCTGCTGCAGGCGCTCGGAGAGCCAGCGCAGCGGCGAGTCTTCAGGGGCCATGCCGGACTGCAGCAAGCGGAAGGCCTCGGCCATTGCGCCATCGGGCGCGAGATTCGCGGTCGGCTGCGACAGCGCAGCTACCCTGTGCAAGAACTGGGAGGGCGAATCCGCGGCGAGGCATGCCGCCGCGCGCGCACCCCACAGATCGCGCAGAGCAACGCGGCGATCCGCGAGCGCACTCATGTCGATGCCCAGCCACGCGGCCGCCGCACCGGGGTGGAAGCGCAGGCCCAGCACCCGCGCGCCGGGCCGCAGCGCTTCGGCATGCGGTTGCCGGTCGGGGCCGGCCACGCGCACCGCGCCATCGATCCACTGCAAGTCGATCGAGCCATCGGGCACCACAAGCAGCGGCGGCATGCTGCCGGCATCAGCGGGCAGCACATGCATCCACTGGCAGGCAAAGATGCCGCGCAAGGAAGGCGGCACCGGGACTTCGGCATAACGGCCGACCTCCTGCGCGAGCGGCGGCGTGGCCGTTTTGTTCAAGTCGGCGGACATGGCGTGGAGCAATCTCGGGGCTTCCATTGAACAACAACTGCGAAGCAGGAGCCTCCCGCATGAAAGCCCGTATTTCCGTTCTCACCATCTGCGTAGACGACCTGGAGCGCGCGCTGCGCTTCTACCGCGACGGCCTGGGCCTGGCGACGCCGGGCATCATCGGCCAGGAATTCGAACACGGCGCGGTCGCCTTCTTCGACCTGCAGCCCGGCCTGAAGCTGGCGCTGTGGCCGCGCGACAGCCTGACGCACGACAGCGGCATCGCGCGCCGCGGCAGCGCCTCGCCCGACTTCACCATCGGCCACAACGTGCACAGCGAAGCCGAGGTGCGAGCCACCATGGCGCAGGCCGAGGCCGCCGGCGCGACCATCGTGAAGCCCGCGCAGAAGACCTTCTGGGGCGGCTTCGCAGGCTACTTCCAGGACCTGGACGGGCATCTGTGGGAAGTGGTCTACAACGAGGCATTCCTGCCGGAAGACTGAAGCGGATAGGACGCCAGCACCTCGTGCCACACGGGCCGCGTCTTCAGCCACGAACGAACGAACAGAAACTCGCGCACCGGCCAGCGAACAGGCGGCATGGGCGGCGCGGCAGCCCCCGATGCCTTGCGGGCGATGGTGATGTGCGGCGCCCAGTCGTCATGGCGCCCCGACAGCCACGGTGCGAGCTGACGCACCACGGCTTGCTGCAACCGATCGAGCGCGGCGTTCGGCTGCGGGCGCACCACGGCAATGCCGTTGTGCGGCCACACGCCGGACCAATCCAGCAGCAGATCGAAGCCCTCTTCCATGCGCAGTTCGCCCAATGCCTGCCGGATGCCTTCGACGGCAGCATCGCCGTGCGGCGAGATGTGGCACAGCGTCATGTGCAACCGATTCGGCTTAGGCAAGCTGGGCTTGGGCTGCGTGCGCCAGACCCACTGCGCGCGGTGCTCGGCGATGGCGGCCTGCACTGGTTCGTCGGGCTTTAGCCAGGCGTAGAGCATGGGCATTTCCAAGCGCGCGCGGCGTGCGGCGTCGGCGGGGGTGAAGGGCTCGATGTCCATCGCGCCATTGAACACTAGGTGGAGGGGCAATGCTTGCCGGCACCGCGTCCCCAGCATCCCCATTCCGTCGCGTTTCTGCACGGCACTGACGCCACCACTGCGGCGGCTCTCGGAAGAAGGACAGATGGCGAGCGCTGTTGATTTCCACCCGGAAGTGGCCCAGTAAGGGCCTAGGTTAGGGCTGCATGGAAATCAAATTTAAGTGCTCTCTGCGTCGCGCTTGCCCTTTTTGCTTCGGGACGCTTTGCCCGTGGTGACGGTTGAGCGGTTCTCAAGGTCGAGTGATTGTTGAGATTTTGGGTCCCGCACAACATAGCGACCACGCTCGGAGGACTCCTTGCGCACCTCGTGTCCTCGAACTTGTTGGGCAACTTCGAAGATTTGGTTGATTGCATCCGTCAACGCACGCTCCCTCGCAGAGGTCTCAGGAATAACGCGCGCATCATCACCTCCGCTTCCTTGGACTAAGCGAACCTGCAGCACAACACCTGGTACGACCTCGACCCCAAGTGTGCGCGGGAGCATCTTGGGCAGTTCTATCAGCAGGTCCAAGTCGTCGAGCGAACCAGCAAGCCATGCAAACTCCGCCCATCCAATGTCAGCTGATGGGGTGTCGGTCCATTCGAACCGTGGCTTGAGAAGACGCTCCGCACCTTTGACGGCGCGCAGCCAAGCACCATCCCAGTAGCGCGACCCTGCAAAGGCGGCTACTAGACCAAACCAAGCAAATGCCGCAGGCGCTGCCCTTCGAAAGCGATTCAATAGAAACGCATGAGACGTGCTGCGCCCCACCATGAAGGCAGCAGCCGCGAGCACGAACGCGCCAGACGACGCCAACTGCGGGGCTGGGAATCTGAGAACATCGTCGGCGAGTTTGTTGAACGCCATAACGCGCTCTTCCGCAAAATCGCTTCGGAGCCCCGTATATCCCTCTAGGAAAAGGCCTGCTTCTACAGACACGTCGACTTGGTCGCGAAAAAATCTGCTCGCCGCATCAGCCACCGCGAGAACTGACTCATGCGCCTCGAAGTGGGCCTCAATTTTGGCGTTACATAGAGCCCAGATAGGAGTGAGTTGA
Source organism: Variovorax sp. 22077 (assembly GCF_052044195.1). Lineage (NCBI taxonomy): Bacteria > Pseudomonadati > Pseudomonadota > Betaproteobacteria > Burkholderiales > Comamonadaceae > Variovorax > Variovorax sp. 22077. Next base: position 4,136 of record NZ_JBQEQC010000020.1, on the reverse strand, counting down.
GAAACGGTTACTGGTCTACGGGCGAACCTCAAATCGCTCGATACGGTCCGAAGCCTGTCCATGCACTGCTGCGTCGCGTCGCCGCGGCCAAATAGGTGGGAGGCTCGTCCAACAGGCAATGTCAGTGAGCTTGCGAGGCGGGACAGCGGCATGTTCCGCAAATCGACGTCTGACTCTGCTTGTGCCAGCACCTCGCCAACCGAGACGGAAGCCCACCGCTCCGGATAAAAGTCCCCAACTTGGGTCGAGCTATTTCTCTTCGACGAGAACGTAACCCAGTCACTGAGCTTCACTACTCGCGCGAACTGGCTTATGGGAAAGGCTTCGTCGGCGAAAGCACGGAGCCACGACATCGTTTCGATGGAGGATTCGTCCTCAACAATAACCAAGGAAGGGCCAGACATTGGGGACACAGCCCCGTCATCCAGGTACCCAAGCGCGAGCCTCCCTGCTTGAAGGTCCCGCAGAGGCGGGGTGCTGAAAGACAGCCCGTTCGGCGATGCTTCGCCGAGAAGCACATCCAGTAAATCTTCCCTACTGACGGCGAACCATCGAATCACTTCGGTCATGCGTCGTCTTCCTCAAAGAGGGCATCCATGTCCATGAGCGCAGGTTTCGCAAAGGCGTTCTCGATGGCTGTACTAGTCGGCCCCGTCCGAAACACGTTCAACGCCGTGCGCGCTCTGGTGATACCTGTATAAGCCAACTTGGTTCGGCGAAGGGGAAACCCATGAAGCTCTTCTGCAGCGAAGATGTGCACCGCCCGGAACTCTGTGCCTTTCGAGCCATGGAGAGTCATAACATGAATTCGTGCATCTGACGAAAATGACCCCCCCCCTTCCTGGCCGTGGTAGGCGACCAAGTCGGCAAGGTCGGTTTTGTCGAATCGCTTCTTCAGTTCCGCGATCGCCTCATTGGTTCCGGCGAACACGCCGATATTGTCATCGTTGAACGCCACCAATTGAACACGAATTAGCTCTTCCATCTTAGCGAACTGCTCGTCGCGGCTATCCTTTGGATGCAGCTCAGCAGTCGACTTGCCTTGTAGCTTTTCATTGTAGTTCGCTCGAGCGGCAAGCCCCGTAGCTCCTCTGGGAGGTGGGATCAATCTATCTGCTACTTGAGCAATTCGCTGACCGATGCGAAAGTGACTCGTCAGCTCATGCTTTTCCAGTTTTAATTTCTTCGCAATAGACAGACCATTTTGATCATAAATACCCTGCTTATCATCGCCGCAGATGCAGATTTTATCGCTCAGACAGAGTAATTGCTCCAGTTCATCTGCCGAGAGATCCTGAGCCTCGTCGACAAATATCGCGCTATACATCTTCTCCGAAGGTCGCTTTAAGTTCGCCTCCTTCAGTTTTTCAAAAATTTCGGCTCGAGTCGCCTCATCAAAAGAACTCCCCTTAGGCTTCTTGCTAACGCCTAACTGGTCAATAATGTAATTTCCCGCCCACGAGTGGAACGTCATCACCTGCTTCGGGGAGATGTGCCCTGATTTCCCAATTCCCGATCGAATGAAGTCGCAAAGAGAATTTGTAAATGTAATGATTAAAACGTTTTTTTCACCATTACCTGCCAGGAACTGGGCCCGCAACAGCAATAAGTTAGTTTTTCCAGAGCCAGGTGGACCGATCAACGAATAGCGCCCCTCAGGTGGCAAATTAATAAATTCTATTTGCTCCGGAACCAGCTCATCCTTTTTCCGCCACCAACTCGATTTCATTTTTTCCGCTCTCCTTGGTTAGATCGAAATGCCTTGAAGCATGTTTGCATCTCCGCCCGCCGCCTCAATACGCGAAATTGCGAGGCCTATCAGTTCAGCAATATTGTTTGCGATAGCTGTTACTATTTCGTCCTCGTTAGCTCCGATGCTCATCTCCAAGCAAGCCTTCATCGGAGTGTCTGGATGCCTAGCTGTGGATGAATTCGAAAGAAACATTGCCCCAATCTCCATTAAGGCAGATTTTTCATAGATCCCAGATTTCCAGGAAATGTCAGCATCGATTCGAATGAGAATTGTTTTTCCCGGGCTGACAGTGAATGCAATATTCGCTGGACTGATCGCATAATCGGTAATCATGGTTACCGGAAGCTCCGTTCCGCAGACTGCAATTAATTCAGTGCGGACTCTCTCAAATATTCGAGTGCAGTACTCCTGTCGCTCGTAAGAAAGTCGCGCAGCAGAAGTTGTTTTTGAGACCGCCCCCAAATGCCCCAGTCCTTTGGACAATTTTTTCTTCAGGGCAACCAATGGATCTTCGACCTTGTTAAATTGAAATTCATCCCAACCAACCAAGGATAAACGAGTGTCGAGGTCCTTGGTCAAACAGCGAAGTGCAAGAGCCTTTTCTGCTACAAGGCGCTTCGTATCGGCATCGGAAAAACTGGGCTGCTTCGTGAGAACCGCGCGAGCAACCAGCCATCGATTCTCGAGGAGAATTTCATGTTGAAATAACGCCTCCTTCTTAATTAGATCGTGCAAAACCGCGCCAACCTGATAGAAATTTAAGCCTTTCCATAGTTTTTCTGTGGGCTCATCGAGTCGAAATAAGTACTCCGGCGAACTATATTGCGCAGTTGCAAGAAAAGGTCGACCCACGCCTGCATCGGTTATTGCGGCATTATTCTCGTCAGAGTTATCAAAATCTCTGGCGACACCCAAATCAAGTAACTTTAACTCTTGGAAGTCGCTGGATACATGAATATTCTCTGGCTTGATGTCACGATGAACAATATTCATGCCTTCAAGATATTTGACTGCATCGACAAGCTGCCCCATAAGCCGACCGATGGCGTCATCTGGGACATCACCAAGTTTTCTCGAAAGCTGTGGCCAATCGTTAAATTCCATTTCAACAATCGCCGTGCCCTGCGATTCATCAGCAAAGTAGGTCTGAATAAGACTGGGGCATTTGTGATCAATTAACCGCCGTTGCACATCGAGCCGTCGCTTGCTCGCAGCGGCGTGGCCCCCATCAAACAGTTCAGGATTGAAAATTTTAACGGCCCTGAGTTCGCGCTTTCTTTGAACTTTGAATATTGCCGCCGAACCTCCCGCATCAATAAAATCAACCGACTCATAGCCACCGGTAGATTCCAGATGCTTGATTAGGCGTTCTTTGAGATTTTCAATAAGCTCTTCTTCAAGGGCTGGCACGTCTCACTCCTGCATTAAAAATATTGGCCTTCGACAGCTGAAGGATTAGGAACTCCGCTGCATGAATTCTTCGTGATCGCGTTGAACCCCAAAATTCAGATGCGGAACCGTCATCAGTGCTTAGCGGCCCTTGCGATTCCCTGCCATTTGTGCCGTGGAGCCCGATAAGCCCTTCTTTGCGGACGCCATGCCCGCTGCACGCGCCGCCATCTAGCCGCCGACAGTTTGGGCATGACTGACCATGCGACCCACGAGTCACACGCGGTCACCGCTGAAGTCATCGGAAGTAGCGACGATTTCTTGCTGGCCGCGCCGTCGAAAGTCCTTGCTATGCAGTTTGTCGATTTCGGCAAACTGGGGACTTACACGAACTTCCTCTCTTGGCCACGATTGCAGCCATCGGCCGAACGAATAACAGAACCAGGAGTTGCGCATGGGAAATGCCATTGGCAGTGCGCCGCACATCAGGGCATGTTGTTGCCCGTAGAGCGAGTTTGGAATCGGCATGAGAACCCTCCTCAGCGCGACATTAGCGGAGAGGAAAGTTCTAGAGCATCCCGTCTTTGTGGGATGCCCGGGCCCGTCAGCCGACCCCGGTCGAATCCCTATCCCCCGCTACTCACCTCCAACAACATCTCCGCCTCCCGCGCCAAATCCGCAGCAATCCAGAGCATGTTGTCCCGATGCTTCTCCCCCGCCTCGTCGAACCATCCATTGCCGTCGCCATAACAGCACCACAGCAGCGAGTTCAGCTGCGCCAGTTTGATTTCGAGTAGTTCCCTCGCCTCGTCGGGCGTCGGGGTGGGCGCCGTGGGCTTGGTGGTGGTGCCGCGCGTGTTGGTGGTGGAGCTGCTGCTGTTGCTGCTGCCGCCGCTGCGGCGGGAAGATTGGGGCGTAGAACGCCCGGCCATAATTCGCTTAGACATCATGGTCGCGCTGCTTGCGAAGCGGCCGGTCTCCGCTGACGTAGGTT